>CAZWAS010000005.1:18622-54182 GCA_964631915.1 uncultured Spirochaetales bacterium
CGGATTGAATACCCGCTCCCTGAGCCGCATTCAAATTCAATTGATTGTCTATGAGTTCGAATGTTTCGGTATCGAGATCGTAGATCAAAAACCTGGGAGCGCGGCCGAATCTGCTATCGAGAAGCGCATCCAAGGAATCCCCTGCTGTTGTACATGCGATTTTCATAGTATCATTCATTCCTTAGGAGCTGTTGAGATCGCATCCAACCGCTTCTTGACAGCCTCGAGACTGGATTGCAGAATCTCAGCTTGTCGCTTGAGCATCTCTTGTTCCACTTCCGGTTCAATCGGCTGCGGCGCCCAGCCCGGATTTCCGTACCACAGCCACCCGGGAACCCCTGTTGCATAGTAACGATTCCTCCACCCACCTTGCCTGCCGAACCATCCCGTGCCTCTTCCCCAACCGATACCCCGATTCATATATCCGGGAATTCCGAATCCAGCGCAGAATCCTGCACCCCTGCCTGTCAGGGGACCGAATCCCATGGGTCCCATTCCATTTCCTCGCGGCATAACACACCTCCTCTCCTTATATCATCAATTATTATCACGCTCATGCCCTACGGTCCGGACCGCTCCGTGCCCCCTTGCCGCCGCATTGCCTACCGCAGCGCCGGAACCGCCGTTTCCCGCATCCGGGCATGGCGAATTCTACCAATCCATGCTCACCTGAGAGCCATGCGCGGAGCACGGCATGCGCATCGCCTGAAACGAACGGATGCACTTCTATACCGTATGCTGCTGCATGGAATTGCACGATACGGGATATCGCGCCGCAGAGAAGCACTTTCACATCCAATGAGGCGAGATAGATGAGCTTCTCCAGAGGCGAAGCGGAAGGAAGGGTTCCCGACACCTCCTTAAGTATCCGTCCCTCTTCGGCTTCTACGAGCAGAACATGGCCTGCCACGTCGAAAACCGGAGCTATTCGTTCATTCCAGATCGCAAGTGCCAATTTCATGCCGATCGTCCGCTCTTTGATCCATAGACACTATATAGCAATTTGCGTGCCATCGAACAAAACCGAAAACTGTCACGAATAATTCAATATGGTATAACTATATAGGAGGAAACTATGGTACAGGGTAGTTTTCATTGAGGTGCACTAGTGCATCTATTTGGAGAATAAGAGTAGCAAATATGCAACTAAATTCGAGTCAGATCGAAGCGTGCTTTTGCACCGCTATTCCGAGCTTTTTCATCTTTCTGTACAGCGTGGTTTTATGGACGCCGAGTTCTTTTGCAGCAGTAAGGCAGTTGAAACCATTCCGTTTGAGCGCATCCATAATCGATCGTTCTTCTGCAAAGCGTCTTGCAGACTTCATATCCGCAGAGGGGAGGGCGATGCAGGCACGGGCGGTCAAATCCCCAGGAAGATGGCTAACCTCTATGCGCGCGCCTGTGCAGAGCACAAAGGCCCGCTCCACGACATTTTCGAGCTCCCGCACATTTCCGGGCCAGTCGTGAGCGAGAAGCAGAGCCTGGGCTTCGGCCGATACGCCGGAAATGCTTTTTTTCATAAGTCGGTTGAATCTGCCGATGAAATGTTCGATGAGGAGCGGAATGTCCTCTTTCCGTTGCCGGAGCGGGGGAAGATCAATCCTGATCACATTGACTCGGTAAAAGAGGTCTTGCCTGAATTCTCCTTTTTCCACCAAGGTTGCGAGATCGCGGTTCGTAGCCGTAATAATGCGGACATCCGTGGTTTCGGAACAGGTGGCGCCGAGAGGTTCGTACGTATGCTCCTGAAGTACCCTGAGAAGGCGCACCTGCAGAGCCTGGCTTATATCCCCGATCTCGTCCAAAAACAGCGTCCCGCCGTCCGCAAGAGCAAACCTCCCCGGTTTATCCGCACTTGCGCCGGTGAACGCTCCCTTCTTATAACCGAACAGTTCGGATTCAAGAAGGGTATCCGGCAGGGCTCCACAGTTTACGGCTACGAACGGCTTGTGCTTCCTCGGGCTCATCTCGTGAATGGCACGCGCGAGAAGTTCCTTACCCGTACCGGTTTCTCCTTGTATCAATACCGTAGAGGTGCTCGAAGCGACTGCAGGAACTATGTCGAATACCTTGCGCATCGCAGGGCTGTGGCTCACTAAGTCGCCGATTCGGAATTTCGCCTCGAGTTCTTTCCGCAGAGCCTCCACTTCGCTCAGATCGCGAAACGTCTCCGCCCCGCCTATCACCGTCCCTTCCGCATCGCGGAGCACTGCAGTGGATACGCTTATCGGAATCCTGTTACCCCTTCCGTCGATAATGAAACAGGATTTATTGATGACAGGTCGTCCAGTTTCGAGCGTGCGCTTCAGAGCGCAGGACCCCTCGCACATGCTTGAACGGAACACCTCGGAGCACAATCTGCCGATAGCTTCCTTGCGGGGAATTCCGGTGATCCGTTCCGCAGCCCGGTTGAAAGATGTGATCCTCCATGCAGAATCAACGGTGAAGACGCCGTCCGATATACTTTCAAGTATAGCTTCCGTGGAAGCAGGGGTTATGCCGGTTTCAATCGCCGCTTTCCTGCCGGACATCGTTTCCTCCTCCTATGCTCTCCATCATAGGGGAAAGACGAAGGGGAAGCAAGAAGCGACGGATGAAATGCTAAAGTTCCGATTGGCAACAGCACCGTAACGAATGCCGTACGCTTCATAGGCGCACGGCTGATCGCTTCACATCACGGAAAACGACACAGCGGTCATATGTTGAATATTATCAGATACGGGACATCTCGAATCAATTTCCCACACAAAGGCTTCTTTTTCTTCTCTGCTCAAATCGGCATCGATATCGACATATGCTCGGATGGCAGTAAAACCGGCCCTCCCTTCCTTCTTTTTACCCAACAACACACTTTTATCGATATCCGCCTCTATATCGACCTTAATGCCTCTAAGTCCCATCTTTTTTTGATCGGCGATGATTCTTCCTATAGCACATATACAACCTGCAAGCGAGGAAAGAAAAAACTCAAGGGGGTTGGGGCCTTGATCCGTGCCTCCTGATGCTTCCGGCTGATCTATAATGAAAGGATGCGAAGCGCTTACCGCCGTTCTGTATTTTTCCCCCATAACAGCGCTGACTTTCATTGTCGCCATTTCGTGCACTCCAATTATTTCAGGGCTTTTATTTTCCCTTCCAACGCCTTTTCCGCTTCTTCTCTCGAAGGAATATTCTCAAGCTCTATATCCTGGTCCTTCGGAAGTTCATCCCAGAGTATTTCTACAGCCCATGCCGCGGCCCGGCCTACAACGGTAGGAGCCACAATCTCATGACCGCCGTGCTGTTCGAATTTGTTGAACGCATCTTTGTCGAGTGCTCCGTTCTTCAAGAATTGGGTACCAAAGCCGATGCAATGGGTTTGAATATCCTTACATACCGCAGAACCATACGCTTCGCGGAACTTCTTGAGAAGTTTCTCGCCCAGAATGGAGGCCTTCATATCCATTTTCCCCTTTTCCCACATTGAGTAATCTCTTCCGAAGAAAAACCCGAAAACCGCAAGAGGCCCGCAGAACGCACCGCAGGAGTTCATACCCGAATCTGCTCCTCCACCTTGAAAAGCCACTAGGCTCTTGAACAACTGAGGATTTCTGTACCCCAGTACAGTCGTAATCGCGTGGAACGAAGACTGCGAACACGAGAGCCTGTTTTTTTCGCTTTCGAATCCAAGCTTGAACGCCAGTTCCATCGCCTCTTTTTTCGTATGCCCATTGATTGTCTGTTCCATAATAATCTACCTCTCTTTCCTGTAGAAATATGTTGATTCATGCATAGAATACCAAAGTTCCGATCTTATATGCTTCGAGAACCGGTATTGCACGAATACTCTCCTGTTTTGACCTGAAACAACACTGTACCTGCTCTGCCGGAAAACATCCTACGGCCTTCTCCACGATGAGCGCTAACTCGTTGTCAATCGGTATATCTTCCCTCATCGAAATCATGACGGATGAGTTCGTTTTGGACAGCACGTCCAGAGTAACACCGAATTCCGTATCGTCAAGGGAATATATAGGAAGATAAAATACGAATTTCATATCTTTAAAATCCGCCGCAATGCCCTCAACTTCCTGTTTAAAAAGACCAAGCTCACCATATCGTATGTTTTTCATATCTATGCAATAGAGAATAGTACGGATATCGAGTTCAGCGGAATACAATATTTCCCGCCGTTTTACCGAATTTTTTTTCGCGCCCAAAAACGCAGATACCGCAGACCCGCAGCGGTCTGCTTCCAGTCTGCCTTCTTTTATCATATGCTCCAGAGCTGACACCTCACCGTACAGAATATCACACTCGTGCAGTTCCCCCTCTGGGATGTGATATGGAGTATCATGCAGTATGATTCCTCGTTTCATCATTGTGCTCCGTCTTTTGTAACAACAAAATCGTTCGATCCGTCATGAGTCCTTCTATATTCATCCACAATCGCCGGCCCGGCGCTGGTACCGATTCTGCTGGCACCTGCCCGAAACATCAAAACAAATTTTTCGAGGGTGTTTATGCCTCCTGCAGCTTTCACTTTCGTTCTGTTGAACGTATTCCTCTTCATCAGTTCGACCGCATGCAGCGTCGCCCGGTTCCCGTTGAATCCGGTCGTGGTCTTTACGAAATCTATACCTACCTCGCTTGCTGCCCTGCAGACGCGGGCTATTTCCTGATCAGTCAACAATGTAGTCTCGAGGATCGCCTTTGCTGTTATGGTTTCTGCGGATTTTCGCAGCATCGATAGTTCCCGCTCGACGTATTCATAGTTTCCGCTTTTTATCGCAACGAGATTGAGCACCATATCTATCTCGTCTGCTCCATCTGAAAGGGCTTCTTCAATTTCCAGACGTTTTATGTCGATAGGGACCATCCCACGCGGATAACCGATCGCAGCCATGATGTGTACATCGCTTCCCTTTAACAACGAATACGCTTGCTCTATAACGTTCGGAAGCAATGCCACGCATTCGAACGAATATTCTGCAGCATTGATGCAAAATTCCTCGAATTCCTTTCGTGTAGCATTCGGACGCAGCATAGTCTGATCTATAAGTTTATTGATAGGTAAATTCATAATACAACACTTCCTGGTTGAAGAATGGGTATTTGGATCATCCTTTATAAAAACCGAAGATAATTATCCTCTGCTACATATCAGGCCTCTGCATGGCATGCGTATAAACAATCGGTTTGAACAATTCAATATCTTTCCAGTATGCGAATTCGACAAGCTCCTCGTAGAGATTATCGAAAGAAGTAGGATAATGATGGTTAACCTTGTTCACCATGATGGTATTGATGAGCTCCGGGATCGTCACACTTTTTCCTGCAATCCGCAAATCGTTGACCCATCCGCTGGAACCGTAGTAAGGTTTCTTTCCTTCCATCACCGTACCGGTGAGAACAAACAGATGTTCGAAATCATTTTGGAGAGTAGCGACTGTAATATCGGCCTTCTTGAAAGCCATATCCGCTACAACACCTTTGCCGTGCCATTCGTTGCCGATTTTCTGACCGATGTTGAAATGCTGATCCCAGGTTATTCCGCATGATCCCGCCCAGTCGTTTGCGGCGACTCCGCAATGCCAGAGATTTATGCTGTTGTCTTCCTGGTCCAACGATACCATATCGTTTATGGTAGGCACTTTTCCGTTCAGCGCCTTCAGGATGAGCATGATCACGGTACTCGAAATGTCCGCTTCGCAGGGCGCCACGATTCCGGCTTGATTCAACCTTCCCATCGCACCGCATACGGCCAGATCGTAAACTTCCTGAAATTTCGTCCAGCAACTGATGGCGAGTGCATGGTATGCATGCTCTTTGGCGAAATCGATAAAGGCCATATTCACTCGAGCTATCTTCTCCATCTGCTCTTTCGGGACATGATCTTTGTTCCATCTGCCTTCCGATAGAATCCTGTCGAGAGTCTTTTCCACTTCTTCGTTTTTATACGATTTCGCACGGCTTACAATATCTTCAACCGTATGGCGGGTTTGAAGATAGGTTCCAAATTTCTTGTCCAGAACCCGTTCGTCCACGTATAAATTTTCAAATCCGTCTGCGAGATCCCCTATCTGACCTATACGTGCATTCCTGATCGCCTTTATGGCCTTCATGACTTTCATGGTGATGGAGAATCTTTTCCTGAAAAGCTCCGTATCAGGAAAGTCGTAGAACCATTTGAAATGGATGTCATAGGCTCCGAAATAATTCGCCAGTATGGATCCGACCATGTTCAAGCCGCAGAACGAATTGAGCTGCAGTACGCCGTTTTTCGTCGGCTCCGGGATTCCCCAGATACCGATGTGGCTTTTAACCTTCGCCAGAGGAAGAATCGATCTTCCGTAAGGGAGGCTCGGGCAGAAAAGGAGCATAAAATCCACGTTCTTTTCATCCATAAATGCTTTTACTTTATATCCGTCCTGTTCGTTTCGGATAGGTTCGGGCACATACACCAGGTCAAAACCGTATTCCGTAGAGAGATTCTGCATTTGCGGTATAATCGATCTGTATACCCCTGCATCATCTCCCGGCATTCCGGGATGTAATGCTGCCGTCAATCCTACCAATACTCTTTCTTTCATGGCTTCCTCCGTTCTTCTCAAAGTTCGCTGAAAATTCCTTCCAATGCATAATAACAACGATCGAACACCGGCTTGATCTTGCCGTACACAACAACCGATTCAGGGTCAGGTTCGACACGGTCGGTAACAGTAAAAAATTTTTTCGCAACGTCGAAATTCTCGAAACAGCCGGTTCCTACTCCTGCTACGATTGCAGCTCCCATGGAAGTCGCCTCTTCAAGGTATGAAGGGACGACCACGGGAATCCCGTACATATCGGCCAATATTTTCAACCAAACACGGCTTTTCGCTCCACCGCCGATAACGATGATTTCATGAATCGGTACGAATTGTTTCATCACGGATAGAATGATTTCGAGATTGAACGTTATCCCCTCAAGAACCGATCTCAACACATCTTCCCGTTTGGTCTCGAGCCTCAACCCTACCCATGCTCCTTTCGCATCGGGATTCCATCGTGGACTTCGTTCACCTAAAAGGTAAGGAAGGAAAATCAGACCATTCGCCCCCGCGGGAGAACGCGCTATTTCCTCATTGATGAGGTCGTAAGGGCTTATTCCGAGGAGAGCCGCTTTTTCCTTCTCATCCCTGCATATGACTTCCTTCAACCAATTGTAAGAGCTGCCCGCGGTCTGCATGGTTCCGCAAGGCTGGAAATACCCCGGCACAGGATGCACCCACGTAAAGGTCCTCAATGAGTCGTCGAAAATCGGAAACTTCGTCGTTGTCGAAATCCACGAAGAAGATCCTATGTAGTTGTACGTAATACCTTCCCGTATGGAACCTACTCCTACCGTGGCACAGCCTCCATCTCCTGCACCGGCGACTACTGGTGTCCCCGCTCTCAAGCCGGTGGCTTCCGCTGCTTCTCTCGTAACTTCTCCTATGACGCGGACTGATTCGAAAGCTTCAGGAAGTTTCTTCTGGTCGATCTCCGCCGCTTCTATTATTCTATCGGACCAGTTTCGGTTTACTATGTCGAATGCATTCGTGCCTGAAGCGTCGTTGTATTCCGTACACCATGTCCCAGTCAGTTTCAGATTGATATAGTCTTTCGCGTTCAGCATTTTATAGGTGTTTTTGTATGTCTCTGGTTCGTTACGCTTCAACCACATAAGCTTCTCTATCGAATACGAAGGGCTCGCCCTGTGTCCAGTTATCCTGTATATCTCGATTCCGCCGATCTTCTCTACAAGGAACGCCGTTTCCTTCACCGCCCTCTGATCAGAATAGATGATTGAATTCCTTAATGGAGTACCGCTGCCGTCCACACAAAGACACCCCATCATTTGACCGCTGAACGCAACGGCAGCTATCTCGTCTGCATCCCTTTTTTGTAGAAGCTTGCGAGTCGTATCGCATACCGCTTTCCACCAATCAGAAGGATTCTGTTCCGCCCATGTGTTGTTGCTGTAATATGTCTGATATGATCGAATAGTACTGTCGATCAGCGATCCTTCGAGCGAGAACAAGGTCGCCTTATCGCCGGAAGTACCGAGATCGTGTGCCAATAAATAACGTTTCATACTTCAGCTTCCTCAGCGGACAGTGCCGTATATCATTTCCGTGGAATGCTCTTCAGATATTCGCCGATCTTCGAATTCATGAGTTCGGCATCCTGTTTTTCGAGTGTAATATATCCACCCAACGCGTTCTCCTTC
The DNA here is from genome assembly GCA_964631915.1 of uncultured Spirochaetales bacterium. Classification (GTDB taxonomy): domain Bacteria; phylum Spirochaetota; class Spirochaetia; order CAZWAS01; family CAZWAS01; genus CAZWAS01. Next base: position 26,856 of record CAZWAS010000005.1, read on the forward strand.
GCCTGCTCGGCATTCCTTGCCCCTATAAGAGCATGAGTTATGCCGTCATGAGAAAGCGTCAATGCTATTATCAGCTGCGCTACGGTGCAAGAATATTTATCTGCGAACGGTTTGAAAGTCGTAAGTAAGGCATTTATAGCGCGGATATTGTCCGGCTTGAATCTCGGATCGTTTTTCCGCATGTCGCCGGGTTTGAACTCGCGTTCGGGATTCATGGTTCCTGTCAGAAGCCCTTGTTCCATGGTGAAATAGCTCAGAATCGCTATGCCATGCCGCATACAATAATCGACAATGCCCTTTTCAATGATTCCCCTGTCGATGAGGCTGTATTTTTCTTGAGCCGACGCGATGTTCCCATACCGCTTCAAATGGTCAACCGTGACATTTGAAACTCCGATCGCCCGGATCTTTCCCTGGCTCTTCAGCTTTTCGAGAGCTTCCATGGTAATCTCTACCGGTGTCGTAGCATCCTGCCAATGGGTCTGGTACAGATCGATATAATCCGTGCCCAAACGTTTGAGGCTCAACTCGATTTCTCTGTTCAACGAGGCCGGTTTAAGATTCCGATACACTTCGTACCGTGCCGGTCCATTTGTAGGGGATTCTTCGTCCGCATAAAATGAAAACTCGCCTTCTTTACTCGTCCACACAAGCCCTGCCTTGGTAGCAAGGATGATTTTATCCCTCTTCCCCCGTATCGCTTTTCCGACGATTTCCTCAGAAAGTCCATATCCGTATATCGGAGCCGTATCTATGAGATTGACTCCGCAATCGATGCTCGCATGGATGGCCGCTATCGAATCTTTTTCATCGGCTCCTCCGTAGAACCATCCGCCTATCGCGAATGTGCCGAGCCCAACGACCGACGCCTGTATGCCGCTCGATCCCAGAGCTCTGTATCTCATCTTATTTTCCATAAATAATCCTCCTGCAATTTACCCTCATGCGAAATACCTCGCCGAATCAACAGGTGATTTACTCTTCATGCCTGTGCTGAATGCGGTCGATAATGACAGTGATCACGATCAAAAAACCGATGAATACCTTCTGCCAGTACGGCGTAACCTGAACTAAATTCAAACCGTTTCTGAGAATGCCCAGTATCAGAGTACCGAGAAGCGTCTTCCATACCCCACCTCTTCCGCCGTACAAACTCGTTCCGCCGATGATCACTGATGCTATGACGTCGAGATTCAAATCCTCGGATGCAACAGGCACGCCGGAATTCACCCTGCCGGCGAGAATAATACCGGACAACCCCGCCAATGTCGTACAGACACCGAATAATACGATTCGTATTTTGTCGACCGCTATGCCCGATAAACGAGCCGCTTCCTTGTTCCCCCCTATGGCATATACCGCTCTGCCCGATTTGGTTTGGGAAAGGAAAAACCACGTGATTATCACTATCACGAACATGATGATCGCAGGAAATGGGATGATCCAGATTTTCCCCTGCCCGATGAATTCGAACGATTTTGAAAGGCCGGTAATAGGATGTCCTTCGGTCAAAATCAACGCAAACCCCCGCGCAATGGAAAGCAATCCTAATGTCGCCACAAACGAGTGTACCCCTAGCTTCGAACATACGATGCCTACCAGAATCCCCATGCCGAAACAGAGGATGAGGGGTATGAGTATGGAAAAAAATGTGTTCCATGCATACTGTACCTGGAGTAAGGCAGCGAGAACGCCTGCGAATGCCGAAACAGAACCTACCGAAAGATCTATATCCGCCATAAGGATGAGCATCGTCATACCAGCCGCGCTCACTCCTATCATCGAAGTCTGCAAAAGGATATTCAAAAAATTCGAAATGCTGAGAAATGCCGGCGTCAGAAGCCCCAAACAAATAATGATTAAGATGAAAACCACAACGAGCGGCTGCTCTTTTGCCAGTCGCATCAAAGGACGAAGTATGACCCATATACCAGCCCCATTCGTCGTTGCTGCCGTATCTTTACGAATATTTTTGTCCATAGACACCATGTGATCTCTCCGTTTCAACAGGTATTGCATCGCCGCAGCGTGTTTCAGCCCGGTCTATGTCGATTCCTTGTTCCTCCCGAACGCCGCATTGAGTATCTGATCGGAGGTGAGATTCTCATGCGCCAATTCCGCAGATATACGACCTTCATGCATGACATACACCCTGCTGCATATTTTCAACAATTCGGGAATCTCCGAAGATACTACCAATATCGCTTTGCCTTCGTTCGCCATACGCACCATCAGGGTATACACCTCTTGTTTTGCGCCGACATCTATGCCGCGCGTCGGTTCGTCGAACATGATAAAATCGCTGTTTGCGGAAAGCCATCGTGCGATAATCACTTTCTGTTGGTTTCCTCCGCTCAGATACATGACAGGCTGTTTATGGTTCAGCGTCTTGATACTCAATGTACTGATATATTGTTTCACAAGATTTATTATTTTCGGTTTATTGATTACGCCGAACCGCGAGACATTCCCATAGGAAGAAATGATAATATTATCTCCTACCGAAAGACACATGATGAGACCCTGTTTTTTCCTGTCTTCCGGTAGGAGGGCTATTTTCCTGCTCACGGCATCTTGGGGTTTCGATATCTTCACCTCCCTGCCGTTGAGAAATACGGCACCGCTTTTGAATCTATCGGCACCGAAGACAGCCCTGAGAACTTCTGTTCTTCCCGACCCGACCAGACCGGCCAAACCGACAATCTCACCTTTGCGTATATGTATGGAAATGTCTTTGAATTTCTTTCCGCACAGTTTCTCGACCCTGAGTACTTCGTCCCCTATCTCGGCATTGCTTCTGAAAACCATCTCTTCGATCTTCCTTCCGACCATCATTTCAACGAGATCGGAACTTGACACTTCCGTTTTGTTCTTCGTCGCCACATATTGTCCGTTACGCATGACGGTTATACGGTCCCCGATTTCAAAGACCTCCTCCAGCCTATGCGAAATGAATATGATCCCTATTTTCTCATCTTTCAGTTTCCGTATGAGCTTGAAAAGCTGATTCTTTTCTTCCGAAGTGAGCGTGGCAGTCGGTTCATCGAAAATGCAGACCTTAGATTTGACCGAAAAAACTTTCGCTATTTCGACCATTTGTTTCTCCGCTACGCCGAGCTTCCAGATCAATGCCTTCGGATTTATATCGATGGCGAGATAGTGCAACAATTCTTTGGCCTGAGCGTTCATTTTCGCCTTGTCGATGATAGGCAGAATCCTTCCCCGTATCGGATGCCTACCCATAAAAATATTTTCCGCAACGCTGAGGTAGGGTATCAGGTTGAACTCTTGGTATACCGTGGCAACGCCGAGCTGCTGGGCATGATGGGGGCCACTGATATCCGTCGGCACACCGTCGATCCATATTTCCCCTGCATCTTTTTTATAAGCACCAGAAATGATCTTGATGAGCGTCGATTTTCCAGCCCCATTTTCGCCCAACAGCACATGGACCTCTCCCTTCCGCACATCAAACGATACATCGTCCAAAGCGATTACGCCCGGGAAACGCTTGGTAATGCCTTTCATTTGAAGTATGTTTTCACACTCGTTTTCCATAAAATGGATACTCCGACACCCTTACTACATCACTCATCACAACCGATCCATATTGTGATAATGTTGTAATGTTATTACATTATTATCATATTACAAATAGTGATTCTTGTCAATAAAAAACCTGATACGGACTGAGCCGCATCAGGTTTTGTCAATATCCCTTCCATACACTTCTTATTTGTCATTTTCTATCAGTGAATAGAAATCTCCCGTCTTTATGTTTTCTTTCGTGATGACCCATGGCGGCATGTAATAATCTTTTTCTGCAGGTTTCTCTCCCCGGAGGTATTTCACGAGTCGTTCGAGAACCTCGGGTGCCTGCCCAATGGGATACTGCACCGTACAGTCGGCAGAACCGTCGCGAACTGCGCGCAGTCCGTCAGGAACGCCGTCGAATCCTGTGATGATGTATTTGCTCCTCGGTATGCCAGCGGATTTTAGGGCCTGTATCGCACCCATCATCATATCGTCGTTCTGACACACGACTGCGTTGAAGTCCGGTACCGCGGTTATGGCATCTTCCATCACCTTCATGCCTTTTTCTCTGAAAAACTCGCCTGTCTGTTCGAATGCAATCTGAAGGCCGGGATATTTCACGAGCTGCTCCTTAAACCCCTTGGACCTGTTGAGCTGGGGCGACGAACCGGGAGTTCCTGTTATCAACACGATCTTACCCTTGCCATTGAGCTTCTGATTGAGGAAATCCGCTATCATCCGACCGCCTGCGGCGTCATCGCATCCGACATAGAAACTGTAATCCGCACCGATTGCAGCTCTGTCGAAGGTCACAACCGGGATCCCCGCTTTCACTGCCCGGTTTATTGCCGGAACCAACGAATTGACGTCCAGGGGGTTCGTAACTATACCATCCACTTTCAGCGAAACTAAATCTTCCATATTTGCGCTCTGTTTCGCCACATCGTTCTGCGAATCATATACAATGAACTTGACTCCGAGCTCTTTCGCTTTTTTCACCATCGCATCATGAGCGAATTTCATCCATGTCATACTCACATTCATTGCATCGAAACCGATAGTGAGCTGCTTCCCTTTTCCTTGTGCTTCTTTTTCTCCTCCGGCAAAGGTGAGCCCTGCAGTAAGCACCGCCAATACGAGGCAGAGTGTCAGAATTTGTCTGATTTTTGTTTTCATTGCTTCCTCTCCTTTTGAAAAATCTAATAACATAATTAAAACATATTGTATTTATGTGATTATGTTATTACAAATAATGATATCATACAATATCACGTTGTCAAGCAGTTTTATATTTTTTTACCATGCACGATTTATGCGCACATTTCTGAGCACCGATGTTGACTACCAACTTATTTTGTAATACAATGCTAATGTTATTATGTAAATACATTATATAAGCAGGAGGTCATCATGCGCGGTTTAGTAATAGAAAAACCTGGCGTCTTAGCACTGAAAGACGATGTTCCGGAACCGAAACTTTCTCCATACAGTGTTATAGTAGAGAATATAGCATGCGGAATCTGCAATGGCACGGACTTGAAATTGATCGACGGCCATTTCAAGGGATTCGACACATACCCTGCAGTGCTCGGACACGAATCAATAGGGAGAGTCGTCGAACTGGGCGCTAAGGTTACGTGTTATAAAAAAGGGGATCATGTGTTGCGGACCTACCTCGATGATACAGGCCCCTTGTACTACAGCGGTTGGGGTTCGTTTTCCACCTATGGCTTGGCATATGACTATCGCAGTATGATAGCCGACGGTGTCAAGAATGCAAACACGTATTGTGCAGCGCAGCAAGTCGTGCCGCCGGATATCGATCCTGTGAAGGGAATCATGATCATCACATTCAAGGAAGTTCTATGCGGACTGAAGAGTTTCGGAGTATCGTCCGAACACGCCATCATGATCAATGGGTGCGGGCCTGTCGGCCTCTCGATGATCAGATTCGCACGGCTTCTCGGCGTAAGAAAAATTTTCGCAAGCGACATTGACCAGGCCCGTTTGGAAAAAGCGAAGGAATTGGGCGCGGATATCGTTTTGAACCCGAAGGAAATAGATGTGGAGGCTGCAATCAGAAAAGATGAAAAGGACGGCATCGACATGTTTATAGACGCAGTAGGAGTCAACGCCCTTATGAATACAGGGCTGAATCTGGTCAAATTCAACGGGAAGGTCTGCGTATACGGTATTGCCCCCACCTGTTCTTCTACGATAGACTGGACCAAGGCTCCCTATAACTGGACAATCCAATTCGTCCAATGGCCCAATGTGTTGACAGAAGCGACGCTCCATGACCAAGTAATTGACTACGTACGCAAAGGGATGATTAAATTGGATGATTTTGTGACTCACGTGTTGCCGCTTGAAGATTTCCAAAAGGGATTGGATTTAGTCAAAGCGAAACGAGCACTAAAAGTAGCGCTTGAAATCAATACATAAAGATGTAGAAACATGAAAAATGATTGTAATCCAATAGAATTCTTCAAAAACCACAAAATCGACAAAACGATTCCTGTTCCGCTGTATTATCAATTGAAAGAAATACTTTTAGAATACATACGGTACAAGGATAATTGCGGCAGCCTGCCGACAGAGGCGGAAATCTGCGAACACTTCGATATAAGCAGACCCACTGTCCGGCAGGCGATCAACGAATTGGTTGTGGACGGGTACCTCGAACGAATGAAAGGCAAAGGCACGTTTATAACCAAATCAAAAATCAATCAGGACTATCTACTCGTCATAGAAAGCTTCAACGACGAAATGCTCGAAAAAGGGCTGAAGCATAAAACAAATGTACTAGAATTTGAAAAAAAGCCGGCAACAGAGACCGAAAGCACGAACCTCCAAATTCCTATCGGTAGCGAAGTGATCAAGCTTGTGCGGTTGCGGTCGATCAACGAAGAACCTACGCTCTTTGTGAAGACCTACCTCCCCGCTCAGCTATTCGACGGTATTCTCGAAAAAGATCTCGAGAATAATTCCTTGTACAGGATCGTGGAACACGAATACGGATATCGCATCGCGAAATCGATCCGAACGATCGAAGCGATCAAAGCCGATGACGTTTTGGCAAAATTACTCAGAATTCAAAAAGGAGATCCGATCCAGTACATCGAAACCGTATCGTACCTCGAGGATCAGACTGCGTTCGAATTCACACTCGCTTACTATCGCGGAGACAAAAACAGATTCCGCTTCGAGTTGACGAACAAACGGCAATAAGCGAAACCCGCCTTGACAGCACCATTTCTCCTCATTAATCTGAACTGGAACCTTCGAGAAGGAGCCATTTCTTGAAAAAATTTCTTGCGTTCCTAACCTCCGTCAAACTTGCAGTTGTACTGATCGTCTACCTGGTGATCACCGGCATTATTGCAACCCTCATTCCCCAGGGGCACGAGAGCGCATGGTATACAACACATTTTCCGAAACTGCTGGCACAGGCCCTGCTCGGTCTGGGTTTTCACCACTTTTTCGATTCGGTGTTGTTCATACTCCCGGTTTTGCTTTTCTTCATCAACCTGAGCGCATGTACGATCAAGCGGTTTGTCAGGGAAGTGAAGAAATCGAACCGGAGGAGATTTGGACCCGACCTCATTCACCTGGGCCTTATGGTACTTGTCATCGGATGCGTGATCTCCTTCTCCGGAAGGCAGGAAGGCTTCGTGAACCTCAGGGTGAACGAACAGGTTGCTTTACCCGGAGGCTACACGGTGACCCTCACCGACTTCAAATATCTCCTGTACGACGATGGGAGGCCCAAGGATTGGATTTCTGTGGTGCAGGTGAAAAAAAACGGAGAGATAGTCGAAGGGGGCTTCGGGATAGAAGTGAACAAACCGCTCAAAATCGAAAATCTGACTCTGTATCAGGCGAGTCATGGTACTGCGTACGATCTGGTGCTCGCTGATTCCGAAGGAAAAGAGATACTGGTGCCCCAGGGAGAACGAGTCGAACTCGCAGGCGGTGCAAAACAGGGAGGAATTTCCGTCTTGTACATGGCGCCTGAGCAGGGGAAGACCGGAAGCGGAACTCAGCGTGTCGTAATCCATGTGGCAGACAAGGACGGCGAATCAGTGCTCAGGGCAGGCCCCTCCGATGCCGTAGGCCCATACCGTGTAAAAGAAATCAGAACAGCAGATATAACTGGTATTCAGGCAGTCATTGACCCTGGATATCTTTTAGTGTTCATCGCGTTCATCCTCATCGGAATCGGTGTTTTTCTCACATTCATTCAGAAATTAGGAGATATGCGCTCATGATAGCCACAATAGCTTTCGTTTTGCTCATCGCTTCGGGCGTTCTGCAGATCGTTTTCCTCATCATGAAAGGGAACCGTACAGATCCTGCTTCCCATTTCATAAGCCTCGGCGCCTCACTTCTCCTGTTCGCGGATATAATCGCCCGAAGCGTCGCGATCCGCTTTGTGGCAGTGACCAATACCTTTGAATCCCTCGTGTTCTATGCAGGCACGATCGCGCTTCTGCTCTTCATCTACAGGCTCCAAAAGTGGATTCCCTTCCAGCGCTTCATCCAGTTTGGAGCGACCATGATCGCCATCGCGCTCCTCGCTCTAGCATCTTCCCCCCTTGTGCCTTCGGATGTGAAGCCCCCCATCCCTGCGCTCCAATCCTCTTGGCTGGTGCTGCACGTCGCATGCTCTTTCATAGGCGAAGCCTTTTTTGTCATATCGTTCATCGCTTCAGTAGCCTTTCTCGTTACGAAAACCGAGGAGAAATGCCTCACATTCGACAGGATAACCTATACCTGCATCGCAATAGGCTACCCGATATTCACGGCAGGAGCGCTCATATTCGGCTCGATCTGGGCGCAGAATGCCTGGGGCAGGTACTGGAGCTGGGATCCAAAAGAAACATGGGCTTTGGTGACCTGGCTTGTGTACACTGCGTACCTCCATCTCAGGCTCATCAGGAAAAAAAATGATGTATGGCCGTCCATACTTTCGGTCATAGGATTCGCCTTTACCCTTTTCACCTTTTTTGGAGTGAATTACCTCCTGCCAGGACTCCACAGCTATGGTTGAAAACTGCTTGACCGAAACGCCGTAATATATTATTTTTCATATATATTAACAGTCTGAGAGGAGGTCGCTATGGCAGTGGTCATATACACGACGCCCACATGCGGATACTGTGTGAAGGCGAAGCAGTATTTCAAAGAAAACAAAATTCCGTATCAAGAATACAATGTCGCTCAGGATCTGAAACGTGCCGACGAGATGGTACGCAAATCCGGCCAGATGGGGGTTCCGGTCATAGACATCAATGGGAAAATCATCGTAGGGTTCAATCAGCAGGAAATCGAAAGAAGCCTCAAGCGCTGAAACGTACAGGAGATACCATGAGTCACGAAACAAGAATCGAACTGAAAGAAGGAATGGCTTTCGATGTAGAACTCGAAGGCCACAAATTCACCATCGATGCTGCAGAAGAATTCGGGGGAAAGAACTATGGGCCTACGCCGAAACCGCTTCTCCTTTCCGCTTTGGCAGGATGTACCGGCATGGATGTAGTGTCTCTGCTGAGAAAAATGAAGGTGCCCTTCGACAGTTTTGTGGTGGAAGTGGACGGAGATACGACAGACGAACACCCCAAAGTTTACAAGGCGATCAGGGTTCGCTACATTCTGAAAGGCTCCGGCCTCGAAGAGAACCGGGATAAGATCGAGAAGGCAGTGGAGTTGTCCAGAACAAAATACTGCGGCGTCGCAGCTATGCTCGGCAAGACGGCTGCCCTCACCTACGAAATCGCCCTGAACCAATGATACATGAGGATGCCGAAGGCAACTCCTACATTGAGGGATGCCTTCGCGCCTCCGAGCGGTATGGAAACTCTGCCGAGATTTCTGTCCGCAAGCTCGCATGCTTCCGGGCTCAGACCCAGTTCTTCGGATCCCACTAAGACGATTCCTTTTTTCGGAAAGGTAAAACGATCCAGAGGAATACCTCCCACCTCTAAAGCGAATATTCCTTCATACGAAGCCACTGCTTCAACTCCGACCTGCCTCCAGGGGATGATATCTGTACATCCCATGGCAGAACGCCGCGCCCTCGGATGCGAGGGAAGCGGCGTGGCAGGGGAAAGAAGAATCTCCGATACGCCGAAAGCTTCCGCCGATCTGAAGATCGAGCCAACGTTAAATGGAGAGCGAACATCGTCGAGATATACCTTGAATTGCAATACGTTCCTCGAAGCTGCATCGAGATTTCCGCTAGAGTCGATGAAATCCCAATCCGCCTGATCTATGCCGAGATACCGGTACAGCCCGTGTCTCACGGCATTGCAGAGCCTTGCTGTTTCTTCCCTGCTGAACTCTTCACGGTCGGAAATAAAACGATTGAGTTTTTCTTTCGCGGATGCAGAAAAATCCGAAAAACAACCTCTAGTTTCCACAAGCGTGAACAAACCCCTGAGCAGATTCCGGTCCGGTGTTCCGTTCACGGAAAGCGATTGCTCTGCCCCTTTGAGCAGGGCCGCGATTTTCCGAAGCTGCGTTTTTTCCGGAAGCGAAGAAAGTTTGGAGATACTTATCATACCCTCAGAATGCACTTTTTATCAGTTCGAATAGAGATTCCCTGGTTATGGGGCGAGATAAGGATCCGCAAAAGGGCAAGGAAAGCGCATTATCCCGCACTGAGGTCATATCCTCCATTCTGAGCTCCAGATCCCTGAGCCTTCCAGGCACATTCATAAGTCCGATCATAGAGCGGACAGCCTGTACGAATTCCTGCCCGAGTTCACTTTCTTCGGAGGAAGGACTTCCGATTCCTACGGCTCTGGCTATGGCATATACCTTGTCGGCATCTCCGGAAAGGTGATGCTCGAGCACATAGGGGAGCAACACAGCGGAAACCGCTGATTTTGAAATGCCAGCATGCCCTGCCGCAGCGTATGCCAGAGCGCTTCCCATGCCTTGTGAACTCGTACACAGTCCCAAGGCGCAGAGAAGTCCTGCCTGGCAAACAATAGTCCGCACAAGAGAGGGGTCTGCCTTTTGTATCGCGAGTTTTACTGCCTCGAATGCCAGCCTGCAGGTTTCCAGCAAAAGCGGGTGAGCCATAAAATTGCTTTTTGACGACACGATTCCTTCGATTGCGGACAACAGGCAATCGAATATGGTGAAAGACAGATACCGTTCGCTCAAGCTAATGCTCAGCTTGGGATCGAGGAGCACTGCCTTGGTTATATGGGGTTGCGTTCTTCCAATCCGCGTATCTTTGGTTCTTCCATCCACCATGAGAAATGCATCCAGAAACATGAAGGGATTCCTGCACGCCGAGGGAACCTCGAGGTAAGGAAGCGCCTGGCTTTCGGGCGGAGTGCCTGCCAAGCTCTCGTATACATCCCCTCCGAAAGCGAGAGAAGCTATGCTCTTGGCGAACGATAGGGCCCGGATACCGCCTACCCCTATTATCATTTGTGCCCTGCTTGTTCTGGCCAGGGAAACCGCGTCGCCCACGGAAGCGCTGGGAAATCCAAGAGAGATATCCTGAAACACGATGGCATCAATCCCTTTGGCGGAAAGGGATCCCGCGACAGCATTGAGAACCTTGGCATCTGCCGGAGCAGCTTCAGTGACCATAAGAGCACGCTGCCCGAATTCCGATGCCAGCGAACCTAGTTCGCCGATACAATCGGATCCGAATACGATCCGGCTCGGTATGTGAACGAACAGATTATCCATTCCCCCTAACCATCCATAGGATATAAAAACGGCGAAGAACCTCAGGGCTCTTCGCCGTTACTATGTACTCAAAGCAGCCTGTATCAGACACCGAAAAGGTCAAGAATCTTATCCGCTACGGATTCAACGACTTTCTTCGATATATAAGAGGGATCCTGCAGCTTTCGTTTTGCCTCTTCCACCTTATCCATTCGTATATCGGGAGCATTCTTCACGCTTTCACTCGCTGCAAATATTTCGGCTTTAGATCGCGCTTCGGCAGAAACAGCTATAGTATCCGATGTGTCTTTTTTTGCGGCCTTAGACGCCTTTCCTGTTTTGTTATAATTGGCGGCAGGGTCTATTGATCCAAGCCTATCTATAGTCATTCCGCTACCTACCTTTCCCTCTGATTATCGACCTTCTCATATACGATTTTAACTCTTTTTAGCCGGATACACAAGAAGAGAAAACTCACCGGCGATATTTTTCCTCGCCTCCAAATTCAACAGAACTTCGTGCGCCGAACCTTCGATAAACTCCTCGTGGATTTTCGTCATCTCTCTTCCTACCAACACTTTTCTTTCACCTTCTAAATCGGCCAGATCGTGCAATAACTTCACTATGCGATACGGCGACTCGTATAAAACAAACCCCTCTTCGCGTTCCAGAAGTTCGGCGAGCCGTTTTTTCCGTTTGCCTTGCTTCGGCGAAAGAAAACCGACGAACACCGTATCCTTTGCGGAAAACCCTGCGGCGCTCATGAGCACTGAAAAGGCACAAGCCCCCGGTATGGGTACGACTTTGATGCCTGCCTCCCGCGCTTTTCCTACAAGCACACAGCCCGGATCGCTCAAACCGGGAGTGCCAGCATCGCTCACATATGCGATGTTTTTCCCTTCGATGAGAAGCTTCACCAGACCGTTCGCGCTCTCTTCTTCGTTGTGGGCATGATAACTGAGAAGACGCTTTTTGATGCCGTACCTGTTGAGCAGTTTCAGAGTGTGCCTGGTATCCTCGCAGGCTATCACATCCACTCCTCTCAGCACTTCCACAGCCCTGAACGTCATATCATCCAGATTGCCTATGGGTGTTGCAACGATATAGAGAATACTCATACAATGACTGTAAGGGAAATGCTGTCCCTTGCCAATCGGTAGGGAGGAATATCTATCGAAATCGTCATAGCTGTAAGTATCGGCATTCTCCTCGTCATGCTCCTCGCCCTCCTCTTTGCGAGACGGAACCCCTCAGACCGGTATGCAGACACTTTCGTGGAAGAACACTCGAAACGTGAACGGCCATGCCCGCTCTGCCATTCCGTGTTGAAACAGGGAGAACGGGTCCATGCAGTGGAGTATCCCGGTAAACCGGACGGTATGATGCATATTTTCGGCTGCATCTACTGCAGACCCGAACATGCGCAAGCGCAGCGCATATGTCCAGTATGCGGGAAACCGCTCGCAAAAGATGCGTTCGTGGTAGCCAGGGTATTCGAAAAGGGCACAAGGAAGCATGTCCATGTGCTCGGGTGCCCTCTGTGCAGACGCAGGTAGTAAATTACATTTTTGTATTGTTTAATTATTACTCCTACCTGTAGGTAGCTTATTTCTGCATATGAAACCGTCTATCAGGCCGATTGGTGCGGGATAAAAAATCTGGCAGCAGATAAATCCCGAAAAGAATAAAAAAACCACGGAAAATGCGGAGAACAACATCGCGTAAATGGTATAACAATTTCCTAGTAAATCATTGTTTTATAAGAAATTATGTTGTCGCAAGCGTTTTTTCCATGCGTAGCCAATTCATCTCCCTGCATCAACCCTTGCTTGTTCTTCACTTCTGTACAAAAAAATGACAATACTCAAAACAATACTAAATTATGGCATGATTTTTGCTATTATACTGTATAAAAAATCTTACCAGAAGCAGCTCTGGTGTACATGTATGCAATACCAATGAAGGAGAAACAAGAGTGAGTAGTGTAAAGACACCGAAAGACGTTTTGGCTTTGATTGAAAGGGAAAAAATCCAGATAGTGGATCTTCGCTTCATGGATTTTCCCGGCTTATGGCAGCATTTTTCCGTGCCTGCCCGTGAAATATCCGAAAATACATTCGTGGACGGCCTCGGCTTCGACGGATCCAGCATACGCGGCTGGCAGGCGATAAACGAATCCGATATGCTTGTGAAGCCTGTGGCCGAATCGGCGTTCATAGATCCGTACATGGTGCACAAGACCCTCGTGCTCATATGTAACATCGCAGATCCGGTAACAGGAGCCGATTATACAAAAGATCCCAGAAATATCGCCCGCAAAGCGGAAAATTACGTCAAATCATCGGGAATTGCGGATATAGCCTATTTCGGACCTGAAGCGGAGTTTTTCATCTTCGACGATATTCGGTTCGACCAGAACTCCCATGAAGGATACTACTATATCGATTCTATAGAAGGCAGGTGGAACTCAGGCCGCGACGAAAAACCGAATCTGGGGTACAAACCGCGTTTCAAGGAAGGCTATTTCCCCGTTCCGCCCACGGACGCTCTTCAGGACTTGCGGAGCGAAATGCTGCTCACCCTCGAGTCCATCGGAATAGCCATAGAGGCACAGCATCACGAAGTGGCGACGGGCGGTCAGTGCGAAATCGATATGCGCTTCGGTCCTCTTGTCCAGATGGCAGACAATGTGTTGAAATACAAATATGTCATAAAGAACACAGCGAAAAAAAACAACAAAACCGTTACTTTCATGCCCAAACCTCTGTTCGGGGATAACGGGAGCGGTATGCATGTGCATTTTTCCTTGTGGAAAAACAACAGGAACCTCTTTTTCGGAGACAGGTACGCAGGGCTATCGGAAACCGCACTCTATGCCATAGGAGGGGTGCTCAAACATGCTCCATCCCTGCTCGCGTTCACCTGCCCCACCACGAACAGCTACAAACGGCTCGTTCCCGGATTCGAAGCTCCAGTGAACCTTGCGTATTCGAGTAGAAACAGGAGCGCATCCGTGCGAATTCCCATGTATTCTCATTCGGAAAAAGCGAAACGGTTCGAATTCCGCTGCCCAGACCCGAGCTGTAACCCGTATATAGCGTTCTCGGCGATACTTATGGCCGCCATAGACGGTATCCAAAACAAAATCAATCCCGGAGAACCGCTTGACAAAGACATTTACGACCTTCCGCCCGAAGAGCTCGAAAAAGTTCCCAAAACGCCCGGTTCTCTCAGAGAAGCTCTGAACGCCCTCAAGAACGACCACGAATTTCTTTTAAAAGGGGATGTATTCACGAAAGACGTGATCGAAACATGGATCAATTACAAGCTCGTGAATGAAGTGCAAGCCATGGATCTGCGACCGCATCCATGGGAATTTGCGCTCTATTACGATATCTGAAGTAAAAAAGAATTCTGTCCTCCTCACTCTGCCCCTAGAAGCCATGTCATGGCTTCTAGGGGCTTTTTTGTATGCCGCCTATCGCGACAATTCCGCGCTTGACCTTATGCGAAAAAATGCATACACTTTAATAGAGATATTTAAGTTTTCTCACAAAATTATTAATTGTAAAAAGGTAGTGTCATGAAAAAAGTATCATTAGGTGTAAAAATCGCTGTCATTTTCAGCCTTTCCATCATGGTTCTCCTCATCGGTGCAGGTGCGCTTCTCGTTTATAAAACAGCCACAACAGTCGGACCACTCACTGAGCGGATGAGCGCCGACATAGCAGAAGCTCATGCGGAACAGCTCAGCCTGTGGATAGAAGGCAAGAAGAATATCATCAAAACCTTGGCGGAAACCGGTACGTTCAAATCCGCGGATTTCGCCCGTGTCGCAGAGTTTTTCAGCACATACAAAAGCAAAAAGGACAAGGATGTCGAAGATATGTTCTTCGCTGACAAATCCGGCAAAGGTATCAATATAAACGGCGGAAATGTGAATGTCAGCGATCGGGCTTACTTCAAGGCCACCATACAAGGAGCAAACGACAGTGCGATCTCCGATGCCCTAATTTCAAAGGTAAGTGGGAATCCGATCATCATGATCGTAACCACTGTGAAGGACAATAACGGCGAAAAGATCGGTATAATAGGGTCGGCCCTCACTTTGAAAACTCTTTCGGATATCGTCAACGGCATCAAGATCGGCGATGCCGGATACGGGTGGATGGTGGACGGCAGCGGTCTGATCCTTGCGCATCCGGATAAGGAGATGCTCATGAAGCTCAATGTCCTGGAAAGCGATAAGGAAGGATTCAAAAACCTTTCCTCCTTAGGGAGGCGCATGATCGATGCGGAAAAAGGAGCAGGCCGTATCACGAGACCGGACGGCGTCGAAGAATTCCTCATATTCGGGAAAATTCCCAATACGAACAATTGGACGCTTGGCGTGTCGGTTCCGGTCGGCCAATTGATGAAGACGACGAACGAGTTCATTCTGTATATCATCATCATTGTGGGCGTCATGCTCGCGGTGGTCATCGTCCTGTCGACGCTGATTGCACGATCCATTGTAAAACCGGTGACACTCGTATCGGCCACTGCCTTGAAAATATCATCCGGCGACCTCACAGCGAACGACAAGGACAGGAAAGCGGCAGAGGCGGTGGAAAAGCGGCGGGACGAACTGGGCGACACGGGACGGGCCATGGGCGAAATGATGAGAAGTATCTCCTCTATTGTACAAAATATCGTAGTGGCTTCGAACGAAATCGCCGTCGGCAGTTCTTCCTTGAATACCGCAAGCCAAAAAATGTCCCAGGGAGCAACGGAACAGGCGGCTAACGCCGAAGAGGTTTCATCTTCCGTCGAGGAAATGGCGGCTACGATAAAACACAACTCGGACAATGCAATGCAAACGGAGAAGATAGCGCTCAAGGCTGCTCAGGATGCAGAGAAAGGTGGTGTATCCGTGGTAAAGACCGTTGAAGCCATGAAGAGCATTGCGGAAAAAATAGCGATTATTCAGGAGATAGCCCGGCAGACGAATCTGCTTGCTCTGAACGCCGCCATCGAAGCAGCCCGGGCAGGCGATGCGGGAAAAGGCTTCGCAGTGGTTGCGGGCGAGGTGAGGAAACTCGCAGAGCGCAGTCAGGTCGCTGCCCAGCAGATCGGAGAACTTTCCCACGGCAGCGTTATGATAGCGGAAGAGGCGGGAACCCTCATCAAACAGATCGTGCCGGACATCAAAAAGACCGCAGAGCTCATTCAGGAGATATCCGCCTCGAGCAGGGAACAGTCTGCAGGAGTGGAGCAGATCAACAAGGCGATCCTCCAGCTCGATGAAGTGATTCAGCAGAACGCCGCTGCTTCTGAAGAGATCTCTTCCATGTCCGAAGAACTTTCAAGCCAGGCCGAGATGCTGAAACAAGCGGTCTCCTTTTTCAAGTTCGAGCAGAACACGGTCGTTTCCCGCAAAGCGAACATGCGTACGGAAACCGATGCAGAAAGCGGAGGGAACCCCCCTGCTGGGCGGCTGATTGAAAAGCGAAAAGAATCCCGTTCGGAATCCGCAGGAAAGGAAACGACAGGGATAACCCTCAAGGGAATACCCTCCGACGCAAAGGCATACGATTCGGAGTTCGAGAATTATTGAGGAAGATGAAAAGCGCACCTGGTGTACGCTGCTGCGGTACGCCGAATTCGGAACAGCCGATCGTGTTGACAGACTTACCGCCAATCGGTACACTTGCACCGACACTATCGGCGTCTGCCCCGGTAGCTCAGTTGGATAGAGCGAGCGCCTCCTAAGCGCTAGGTCGGCCGTTCGATTCGGCTCCGGGGTAAATTGTCACACAGGAAGGTATGGAAATCTCGAGGAAGGAACGGTTTCTCCTGGAAGTAGGAAATACATTTAGAGAAAAAGCTATCTTCATGCAGGCCATGAAAGATAGATTCGGCCCTTCTGTGTGTTCGGTAGTTTCCGATGTCGTCAGAAACGAAACCTTGAACATATGGTCGCAGTACGCAGCTCGGAGAGAAGATCATTCAATCGATGCTCTCATACATCTTCTCTGGTATGAGCTTTGTGCGCCGCTCGGATTCGAGTTCACCGTAGAAAAACGGAATAGCGGCGTCCAATTCCATTGCACGAAATGTCCGATCTTCGAATACGCCCAAGAGCTGGGGTTCCTTGAGTGGGGATTCGAGTTTCATTGCAAACAAGACCCTGCAATAGTGGAAGCGTTCAATCCTTCCATAGGTTTCAGCCAAACGAAATGGCTCATGAAAGGAGACCGGGAGTGCAATCATTTTTATTTCAACAAATCCTGAACCTGCATCTAGTGCGCTTGGAAAAAAGCCGCATAAAAAAAGGAGGCCTGCGCCTCCTTACAGAAATCCTAAAGCCTTGATGATCAGAATACCTGGTCACATTGGAATCCGCCCGGATGCTTGTGTACTTCACCCGGCTTTGCCCTTGTGTTGTAAAAAAATATAGCGCAAAAAAACCATGAAAACAAGGAAAAATCGAAAAAAAAATATTCCCTCTCGTACTTTCCTGATTCCGGATAAAAAAAGCTTCCAGAGAAAAGGAGGGAAAACTCTGGAAGCACTCTAAAAAATAAGGAGATTAGATGAAAAAAGCATGCATCATTATAAAAAACATTCACCATGAAAAAAGGTAACAAGAAATCTAAGGATTTTTATGTTTTTTACAGCGCAGCCACAAGGTTTCCCAGGGGGCAAGATCGATTTTCCACTCTTGTGTACCCTGCACTGCTTCGCAGCGTTTTCCCGTGATGGAGTCGAACCGGTCCGGCCTCCAAAAACCGGTTCGAGAATCGAAAGAACACGTAAAGCGCCGCTTCGAGGAACCGATATTATGCATACAGAGCATGCTTTCGCTCTCATCAGGAGCAACACGGAGGAGCGCAAACACCTGCTTATCGCGACCGATCACCCTGTATTCGCCCAGAGGATGAAAGCAATATTCTTTTCGTGCAAGGAGCAATTGCCTATAGCCGGTGTATACAAGGTTTCTGAATGTACCGGGAGTATCCAGTTCCCGTGACACTGCAGCGTATGACAGTTTCTCCCGATTTATAGCCCTGTTCTTTCCGGTCTTTGCCACGCCGTCGATCCAGTTCCCGGATCCTATGAGGCTGTGAATGTACACTGCAGGTATGCCGGGCATGGCAAGCATGATAGCCTGAGAGGTGAGGAATTTGCGTATCCGGCTCTCCATAGGAAGTGCTTGTTCGGCAACGGCATCGCAGTAATTGATGTTCATCTCATACGGTACTTCCCCTTTCGGTGAAGCCTTGTAGGAAATTCTGCCGCCGCGCGATACCACGGTTTCTACGAGGTATGCGATTTCTTCTTCGGAAAGTATACCGTGAACAGGCAACAGCCCTATACCGTCATGCGAAGCGAGAAAATTGAAAAAGGTGGCACCCTCAGGAGGCGCTTCGAGCGACGCTGCCCAGGTTGCGAGCCTACCAGCATCTTCTTGGACAAAAGAATGCAGTACAAGCGGCGGCAAAGCGAACTGATAGACCATATGTGCCTCGTCCCTGCCGCTTCCGAAATATGAAATATTGTCCGCGTGAGGCACGTTGGTTTCGGTTATGAGAACCGCACCCGGTACGGTTTCTTCGAGAACCGAACGGATCAGTTTCACCACAAGGTGAGTTTTCCGATGATGCAGGCATGAGGTTCCTGCCTCTTTCCACAGAAAGGCTATTGCATCGAGCCGTATAACGCGAATTCCCATTCGTAGATACAAAAGCAGTATGCGAACCATTTCTAGAAGCACATGGGGATTATGGAAATTCAGATCGATCTGATCGGCGCTAAATGTCGTCCACACACGAATGCATTTTCCCTGCCGTTCGAATTCCGTGAGGAGCGGATGAGTTCGCGGCCGTACGACGGAAGAAACATCCGTTCCTTCCGGAACTTCGATGAAATACTGTTCATAGCGAGGATCGCCTTTCAAAAACTGTCGGAACCACCTGTGTTCGCTGGAACAGTGGTTGATTACGAGGTCAGCCATCACGATAAAGCGATCGGTCAGTTTTCCTATATCGGCCCAGGTTCCCAGAGCCGGATCCACTTGACAGTAATCAACAACAGAAAAACCGTCATCCGAAGAATACGGAAAGAAAGGAAGTATATGAATGCCCGTTGCAATTCCCTTCAGATAGATTTCTGCAAAACGGCCGAGACACGAAAGAGGGGAGCCGTCCGACTCTTGAAATTGATCGCCGTATGTGATGATGAATAAATCGTCATGATCCAGAGAAAACCGCTGTTCTGTGCTCCACACAGCACCGTGCATACCATTTCGTATCTGCCGTCGTGTCCACTGAATCATACGATCGATCGCATCACATACTTCCGAAGCTGGCTTCAAGCCGTAAAGTTCTTCCACTATGCTCTTTCTGAAATTGTCCATACCACAACCTTAGTAAAGTTCTGAGAAATCTGCAAATATTTATTGCGTAATCATCTAATACCTTTTATCATAGTAAGGATGGCAAAGCACAAACCGGATTATTCGGAACAGAAACCTTCCAAGGATCTCAAAACAATTTACGAAGTTCTCAAACCGCTAAAAGAAATCATCATAACGAATATAGTGCTTATCGGCCAGATTCCGCCCATAACCGTACCCGAGACTGAAGACACGGTGGAAAGAATGGAAACGAACCTCCGCGCAAAAGTATTTCTCCAACGCCTCGCTGAAATCGGTATCGATGAGTGCACCTACGATTCCGAGGGGAATCCGATCGGCATAATCAAGGGTTCCGGAGGCGGAAAACCTCCCATCTTGATCGCCGCGCACATGGATACCGCCTTTCCCTTCGACGAAGAGGTGAATTACACGATCGGAGAAAACATCATCAGAGGGCCCGGAGTCATCGACAATTCGCTCTCAGTAGGCATTCTGCTTTCCTTACCTGAAATATTTCACAAGCTTCAGATACAATTCGATTCCGACGTCATGCTCGTGGGATTCCCTGAGACGTTAGGACGCAACAACCTCAAAAGCGTACGGGGATTTCTGGACAATTGGAAACGTCCTCTGAGAGGAGCGCTGATACTCGAAGGGGGAGAAATCGGGAGATTGAATTATTACTCTGACAGCATGATAAAATTGGAGATAGCCTGCCATATCCCCGCCACATCCGCATGGGAGACGCGGTACGAAAAGAATGCCATACTCATCATCAACGATGTAATAAATAGAATATTAGAAATACATCTCCCGCAGCGACCCAAGACGGAGATTATTTTTGGAACAATCTCTGGCGGGCTGAAGTACGGCGATCACGCTCTGGATGCGGCTCTTGGGCTTCAGATAGTGAGCGGAAACAACGATTCAGTCAATGCGATTTACGACCAGATACAGGACATTGTGGACAGCATCTCATACGAAAATCAGATCATCCTGAGGCTCGATCGAATCAGCCACGCAAAAGCTGCTAAACTCGGCTACAGCCACCCTCTGGTCAAAAGCGCCATCTCGGTCATGGAGGAGCTGGGAATACGGCCCAGGATCGGTTCCGACGAGTCGGAGCTTTCCTCCTTTCTTTCCCGTAGCATCCCGGCCCTGACGATCGGCATTACCCATGGAGAGAATTATCACACCGAAGAAGCGGAAGTGGAAATAGAACCAATGTTCAAAGGCATAGCCCAGGTGCTGGGCCTCATGCAGGCTATCGATAAAGGGGTATGCGATGACTGAAACCGGATGGCTGAAAAAGAATACGTACCATCATTCCCGTTTCAGCGACATCAGAAAACTCGTTGAACGGAAGCAGGAAAAAGGGGTGAAAATCTCTCTATGTTTTCCCGCACTGAACGAAGAGAAAACGATAGCGAAAGAAATTATCATCATGAAATCGGAACTCATGCAGCGGTATCCGTTGCTCGACGAGATAGTGCTCGTCGACTCCGGTTCGATGGATAAAACCTGCGAAATAGCGAAAACGTACGGAGCCAAAGTGTTTCTGGCTTCGGAAATATTGCCGGACCTGGAACAGTACAGAGGGAAAGGGGAGAATCTTTGGAAAGCCCTTCAGGTTCTGACTGGAGACATCATCGTCTACATCGATGCTGATATAAAAAATATTCATCATAGGTTTGTGTACGGCCTCCTCGGCCCCCTGCTTATGGAGGAGGGGATCAGGTTCTCAAAGGCGTTTTATGACAGGCCCCTTGCCGTCAACGAGAAGAATGTAAAACCTTCAGGCGGCGGGAGGGTGACGGAGCTCGTCATACGCCCCCTTTTCTCGCTGTTTTATCCCGAGCTTAGCCAGATCATTCAACCGCTTTCAGGAGAATATGCGGGGTACAGAGAGATATTCGAAAATATTTCTTTCCCGATCGGATACGGCATCGAAACGAGCATGCTGCTCGATATTTACAAACAATGGGGTATGGGTGTCATTGCGCAGGTGGATCTCGACAAACGAGTGCACCGCAATCAGAGCACGCTTTCTCTCGGCCGGATGGCATTCGGCGTCATCCAGACATTCCTGAAAAGGGCGGAACAGGCAGGTATAATATCACTGAACAGTCAACTCCATGAAACGATGAACCAGTATATACTCCTGGAAAACACCTACGGACAGGAAGTTCATCATATCAGACATCAGGAAAGGCCGCCCATAATCACTATCCCAGAATATAGAAAAAAATTTCATCCGGAATGAACTGCGAATGAAAATCGGCATCATGCATTTCCACCTGAAAAAGGGAGGCGTAGGAAGCGTCATCAAACACCAGCTCGAGGCATTAAAGCATACCGCAGATTGCCTCGCCATCAGCGGTATGCAACCGGAAATTCAACTGAATGCCGAAACCGTCGTCGTTCCGGATATACAATACGACGGAACTCGCGTTGTCTGCAACTCTCCTCGACAAATTGCGGACAGAATTGCCGATGCGGTACGGGAGAGGATGGGAGGACTTTGCGATATTCTCCATGTGCACAACCCAACCCTCAGAAAAAACAGCCTCTATCTGCAAATTCTCAAAGCCCTTCAGGATAAAGGCATGAATCTGCTGCTGCAGATTCATGATTTTGCCGAGGACAACAGACCCAATGCATATTTCAGCGACGAAGAGTATCCTGCGGATTGTCATTATGCGGTCATCAATTCCCGAGACCATACGCTGCTCCTCAAAGCAGGACTCTGCGAAAAAGGCCTTCATTTACTGAGTAACACCGTAGTACCGCTTCAGGAACCGCAGCCGTCACATGCACCGTCATCGCGCATCGTGTATCCCGTACGTGGAATCCGGAGAAAAAATATCGGCGAGGTTTTGCTCCTTTCCATGTTTCTGGAAAAAGGGAAATCCATAGGCATAACCCTTCCTCCTCACAGTATGCGAGAGAAAAGACGTTATGTTATATGGAAATCGTTTGCTGTAGGCATGAAACTTCCGGTTGAATTCGAAATAGGCTTGGAAGCAAAATTTCAGGATATCGTAGGCTCATCCCACTGCTTTCTTTCCACAAGCATAAACGAGGGATTCGGTTTCTCTTTCGCGGAACCGTGGACGGCAGGGAGATACATGACAGGCAGGAGAATCGATCATGTATGCAGGGATTTCGAATCGAACGGCCTCGATCTAAGCCATCTGTATTCCGCCATCAACGTTCCTTTTTCGCTGTTCGACCGTAAGGCATTCGCGGTTCGCTGGAAACAGGCTGCTCGCTCCTGCGCCAAGTCTTTCGGCATAGCGGTTCCCGAACACGAGCTCTCCGAAGCTTTCGACCGCATGTGTTCGAAAGATACCGCCGATTTTTCGCATCTCGACGAATTCGCACAGCAGGAAACCGTTTCAAACCTCATGGACAGCCCGGAGAAAAGGAATGCGTTCAAGGCAATGAATCCTCATATAGAAGGACTTTTCGACATCAGCGACAAATCAACACTAATCGAATCGAACAAGGCTGCAGTCCTGTCCGCATATGCCGCCGAGAAATACCGAGCTCTGCTGATAAGAATATATGAGCAGACATGCACAGAAAGCGTAAAACACAGCATCGATAAACATCTCCTCCTCTCCGAATTCGTAAAACCCGACTCGTTTCACATATTGGGTGCTCCATGAACTATGAGGATATCATACGCATGCATTCCGACCGGTTGATCCCTTTGAAAACCGGACTCGAACCTTTCGGTACCATAGATGATCCGGTATGCGCTGTACTCTTCGATGTGTATGGTACCCTCTTCATCAGCTCATCAGGCGATATCGGCATGCTTACCCCCGACAATTCGGTATATCAAAGCATCGCACGGCTCTGCGAAGAATTCGCAGTCAAAGAGTCTCCGTCAGTTCTCATCGATCGCTTGATCGAAGAAATCGAACGCGAACACGCCGAACAGAAATCCGTTAAGGACTTTCCCGAGGTACGCATCGAAGAATTGTGGAAACGGATCCTCGGATTCACCGACATCGAAAATGCTCGCTGCTTTGCCCTTCGATTCGAGCTTCTGGTCAACCCCGTATGTCCTATGCCAGGAGCAGTGGACCTGCTCACCGACTGTGCGGAAAGAGGACTCATACTCGGCCTGATCTCCAATGCGCAGTTTTTTACACCGCACTTGTTTTCGGCGTTTTTCGGGAAAAATCCAGAATCCCTCGGATTCTCCAGGGAACTCTGCATTTTCTCATTCGAACAGGGGTATGCAAAACCTTCAGAGTTTCTTTTTCGAAAAGCACGGGAAGCATTACGTTCCATGCATATCGTTCCCGAATGGACTCTCTATGTGGGAAACGATATGCTCAACGATATCAGACCTGCCGGAATACTGGGATTCAAAACAGCGCTGTTTGCCGGAGACAGGCGTTCCCTCCGCCTTCGCAGAGACAGGCCGGAATGCAGTGCCGTAAAGCCCGATATCGTGATCACGGATCTCAGGCAGATACCGGATCGCATCCACATCCGTACAGACTGGAGGCATCGATGTACATAGTAAAAGACATGAAACCGATCCGCACCATAGGCTTCATTTCGACCCGATTTCAGGGAACAGACGGCGTTTCGCTAGAAACGGAAAAATGGGTCAGCGTTCTGAAACGACTCGGATTCAAGACATTCTTTTTCGCAGGACAGTCGGACTGGAACGGTTCCATGGTCGTTCCCGAAGCGTTTTTCGATCATCCGCGGATAGAAAAAATTCAAAAAGAATGTTTCAACACCGTATCGAGAACCGAAAAGACGACAAAAGAAATCCACAGGGTGAGAGAATTGCTCAAAAAAAGCATATATATGTTCATAAGGGAATTTTCCATAGATATGCTCATCGTGGAAAATGCTCTCGCGATTCCTATGCACATCCCCCTCGGGCTGGCTATTACTGAGGTAATCGCAGAGACGAGCATTCCTACCATCGCCCATCACCACGACTTTTACTGGGAACGGCAACGTTTCTTGGTGAACTCTGTGAGCGACTATATAGCCATGGCGTTCCCGCCGAGGCTCCATTCGATAGCACACGTGGTCATCAACACCGAGGCGAGACAGTCCCTGAGTTACAGAAACGGTCTTTCTTCGTTCGTTATCCCTAATGTATTCGACTACGAACGGGAACCTCCCGGCATAGACGAATATAACGCGGATGTCAGGAAAGCGCTTGGAATTTCCGACGACGATGTGCTCTTCCTTCAGCCCACACGAATCATAGCGAGAAAAGGAATCGAGCATGCGGTCGAACTCGTAAACAGAATGAAGACCAAAAAAGCAAAACTCCTTATATCCCATCAGGAAAAAGACGAGGGGAAGGACTATTACAACAGGATCGTCGACTATGCGAAGCTCCTCAACGTTGATCTCATCATGCGGCCTGATATCATATCTGCGAAGCGGGGACAAACCGAAGACGGGGGAAAAATATACAGCCTCTGGGATATTTATCCTCATGCCGATTTCATAACATATCCGTCGACGTACGAAGGTTTCGGAAACGCCTTTCTAGAGGCCTTGTACTTCAAAAAGCCTGTCATGGTTAACAGATATTCTATATATCAGGAGGATATCGAACCCGTAGGATTCGAAACAGTGCTCATGGACACGTACATAACGGGCGATGAGGTGAAAAAAGTGAAACGGATATTGAAAGACCGTGATCTGAGAGATCGCATAACGCAGAAAAACTATGATCTTGCGAAGAAATATTTCTCCTTCGATATTCTCGAACAGAAGTTGAAGCTCATTTTCCTTAATTTCGGCATGAAATTATGATCCGATCTCCCGATAAAACTGTTCGTACCCGAGATCGGCTCCGGCCGTCCTGCGTTTACTTGCCAGGTATCCCCGTATGTGCTGGCAGAGTTCGCATTTAGAAACATATTCCGCGAAAGGTTGAAATCCGTACTCTTTTGTCGCTGATTCGTACAAGCCAGATATGCCCGACCGCGACAGGATAGCGAGCAAAGGGTATTTCTCTTCATTCAATTCGTTCCCTAAATCGCAGCACTCGATGAGCAGACCGGAACAGAGCCCCGGTATATAATTCCCGAACAAATCCACATGAAAATGGGTGGTATCGGTTAATTCAGCACATCCATCCGGATTTTGCGCTAACAGATCCTCCAATTTCGTCTTTTCCATACGGGAAGCATATGTCTTAAGAGCTCTGCCGCGCATGGAAATCCAGTACCGACTGGTAATATCGGAAATATAATCCCTTCCGAACGCCTCTTCATATTCTTCCAGGCTATGGGGTTTCATCACATCGAACCGCTGCAGATCCTGAAGAAATTCTTCGACCCAGGGGAATATCTGAACTCCCGTGCTCCGGCATGTCTCGATGACCGATCTGACTTTGTTGAATGGAATAAATTCGTTATGAAATGGGCTGATCGATATGAGAAGGGTGTGAACGCCGAGCCTTCTCAAGTCGGATAGAAGCGTTATGGCACTTCCTTTATCTTTGAACCAGGAACTGTTCGTTTCTATGTAGTCGATGGAAACACCGCTTTCCCGAAATATTCCAACAGTGCGCTTCAGCCCTTCAACATCGAGAAAGGGCTCTCCTCCTCCTATGTGGAGAGAAGAACAGCCCAGAGCCTTCACTACGGAAAGATTCGTTCTCGCAATAGCTTCCGTAATATACCGTTTTTCCCATTTCGGGCTGCATGCATACAGACAATGCCTGCATGCAGACGTACAGTAATAATTCGTGATGAGCCCACCGGAACGAAGACGATCGATCTTCAACGGTTCAATCCTTTATCTTCGTAATCCTTGTAATCCGTGGATCGGTAAAAATATCTTCTTTATCAGTTGACGTCGTCGAGAATTCGGATACAACGGCTCCTTCTTCCCCTGCCCTGAACCAGTGAAGCGTATCCGGAGCGAGCGTGTATTGATCGCCGGGATTCAGTTCGATCTCGTGACTCACGGTCATATATTTTTTGTACTCGTCCAACCCTTCTATTTTCACGTTCTTCGTTTTCTTTCCCGGCACATAGAGGTAGACCCTTCCCCACCTGCATCTGAACGTCTCTTCTTTGCCTAACTTCTTTCCCTTGGTCGGATGCCGATGTTCCGGGCAGGTCTGCCCTGGAAACAGGACCAATTCTTTCGCGCAGACCCTGCTCGTGTTCACGTATACGAGAAGCTGGAGACCTATCCGCTTTATATCGCTCAAACCGAAATCAGCGACTTCGATCCGGTTCTTCTCCTCCTCGGTTATGACGATTTTCGCTTTTTTTAGAAACCTGAACGCCCGCTCCCGCATCTGCTCATACTGCTTGCGCGTTATCATGGCCATCCTCCTTTGTACTCTCTTTATATCCGAAACCGCTGGAAAAGTGAATACGGAACAGTTCTTCTAATCATACATCGGCTTTTCCTGGACTGCCGAATATTTTCATGAATCGGACGACTTCTTCCTTCACGCTCAGTCGCGCTTGCATGAGCATATCGGACTTTCCGCCCGTACTCGTCACTTCATTCGGATCGAGTTTGTCCACATCGTTTTCGGCAAGATACCGTTTAACGGCGTTCACAAATGCACGCCTGAGCCCGGTCCCGATGTTTATTTTGCACACACCGAGTCGTATGGCCTGTCTGAGTTCTTCCTCCGCAAGACCAGTGCCTCCGTGCAGCACGAGCGGAACTTTGACAGCGTT
>CAZWAS010000005.1:54203-61771 GCA_964631915.1 uncultured Spirochaetales bacterium
TCTAAATCGAGTCTCGATTTGCCGCTTTCGAGCTTGTGTACGTTTCCCACCGCAACAGCAAGCGCATCCACTCCGGTCTCCCTGACGAAATATTCCGCCTGTTCTGGGTCTGTGAGCTCCCCCCCCTTGAGCGTATTCGTTTCCGTATCGAGAGCCGGAAGTTGCCCTATTTCAGCTTCCACTTCCGCATCCTGGCTGTGTGCAACGCTGGTGAGATACTTGTTGATCGCCAGAGACTCCTCGAAAGAACATGTTTCGTGGTCATGCATGATCACATTGAACCCTGCTTTGAGCCCTTTTACGAGCAAAGGCACTTTAACTGCTTCGTTCAAGATAAGAGCGACCGGAATCCCAGCGTGTTCTGCTACGCTCTTGCCCAGGCTTCCGTAGTGATACAAATTCACCTCTACGGGACGTTCGTCGTTGCCGAGAAAACCACCGTTGAATCCGATAATGACCGGGGAGCGCATCTGTTCCGCCGCGTCGATGACTGCGAGCATGGATTCCAGATTCCATGATTCGAAGTATCCCACAGCGTATCCGCATTCCACCGCTTTGCGAAGCATATGAGTCATAGGTACCAATGGCATATTCCAACTCCTCGGCTTATATGGTGTCGATTATTTCATTAAGCCGTTTCCTGTAATATGAAAAATTCTTCCAGCACGAGTCGTCCGGCACATGATGATCCGCATGCGGAATGAATCCGCCTGTTTTCAAGACCGTCTTTATCCTGTCGAGTTCTTTTTCTATATCTTCTTTCGTCTTGTCCACTTGGAACACTCGTTTATCGACGCCGCCGAGCAGTTGCATACGGGGATAATTTCTCCGTATCCTGATGAGGTCGTTTGCAGCCTGAACCTCAAACGGAAAAATCCCCGTGACACCAAGCTTATCCCATAGAGGAAGCAGATCCTCCACATAACCGTCGCTGTCGACATGAATATTCCTGACCCCATGCTGTTTGAGGAAATCGATCATCCGCACATAATAGGGGCTCATGAATTCTTCGAACATCTCCTTCGAGATCAACGATCCGTTCTTACTCGCCATGTCTTCCCATATCAGAACGCAATCGGGCGAGAAATCCCGGAGTATGGCTTCCCAATAGCCGAAGGTGAAATTGAGAAAGAATTCGTTGATATCCTTCACCAGATCCGGGTCGTCATACATCATCATAAAAAGCTCAGCTGCACCCATAAGGTGTCGCGGAAACCCGAAAAACCCATAAGGGAAACCTCCCAATCGGATGGGGAAATCGCGGTTTTTCAATTTTACTTTCAGCGTATTCCAATTCGGAGGCAATCGTTTGGAATAGTCCGTATCATAATATTCTTTATATTTATTAAAGCTTGCTCTATCCTTCACAGGGAATTCTAGATCGAGAGGAGTCGAAGTTCCCGTTTTTCTCGCCTTCATGGTTATGCCGTACTGATCGACATACACCTTGTATTCATCCGTTTCCTCGAGCACTCGTTCCTTAAGCAGAGGGCTGAAATTACACGGGAATTTGGCTACATACGATTCGAGCCCGCAGGCCGAACGGACATTTTTGTCGCTGAGCTTTTTGTCCAGAGGATTCACGGAATCGGCGCCACTTATTGTATCATTGTCGGGATAATCCGGAGGAAGCGGTTCGACGACAGGCATTCCTTCGCTTATGAATCGCTTTATGGTAGTGGTCCAATAACCGAATTCAGCTTTCAGCGCCGGAACGTCTTTTTCGAAATTCATCACTGCATGGAACCTTTCCCTTGTATTCATTCGGTTCTCCTTTTTGCCGCCCACCTTACGACGACAGTTTCTTGTACAGCGGCCGCGTGCATGCGAACAAGTCCCTGTATACCTCGATATACTTCATGTAAGCTTCCTGTGCGCCGTGTTCTGGAAACACTTCGTTTTTCGGCTGAGCGAATTTCTTCGTTATTTCATCGGTATTCTTGAACAAGCCTGCCGCATAGCCGCCGATGATCGCGGCTCCGAGCGTGGCGAGGTCGCTCCGCTGCAAATTGCGGTACGGCACCTGGAGCACATCCGCTTTAATCTTCATCCAGAACGTACTGTTCGCTCCGCTTCCGATCGCAGTGACGGATTTCAGATCTAGATCGGGAACCAAGGCCTGGATAATTTGTTTCGTCAGGTAATGATCGTAGGCTATGGATTCGAGAATGGCTCTGTAAAAGTGTACTTTTTTATGCGCCCAGGTATGGCCGATGAACATCCCCCGCACATCCGGTTCTGCGGGAAAGAATCTGCCCTGCAGATAATCGACAGCGACAAGTCCGCCCGACCCCGGCTCTAGACTTTCTGCAAGCTTATCGAGATACGCATATATGTTCAGTTTCAACGCTTTCGCAGCTTTTTCCTCTTCCCTGCAGAATTCCTCTATGAACCAATTATGCGTCCTTCCTCCAAGCACCACAGACATGAGGTAGTACATATTCCCCAAAGCCGCTTTCATACAGGCCACGGTCTTGTGTTTTTTGTCGTAGCAGAACGACCCGACCCCTGCTGCGAATATGCAGGCGGTACCGGAAACATCCACCATCTGACCGGATCGGAAAACCCCAGCACCCACGAATCCGGCAGCCTGATCGCCGCATCCCGCTGCTATGGGGATACCTTCAGGGAGTCCTGTATCGTTCGCTGCCTTTTTGCATACCTCGCCTATTATATCCGTAGACCTGACCACTTTCGGAAGTTTCTTCTCGTCGACCTCGAGCTTTTCACAGAGTTCGGACGACCATCTCGAACGTTTAAGATCCGCAAGCCCCGAAAAGCAGAGAAAACTCTCGTCCATATACGCTTCATCGCCCGAAAGTCCTGCGAGTTTTCCAGCCACAAAGGCGGACGGTTGGATGAACTTAGAGATGGCTTTCCATTCCGGCTTCTTCTTCCAATAGAGTATCTTGTTTCCGAAGGTGGAAAGCGATCCGTTCTTTCTCAGGATGAGATCCCCGAAATGCTCATGCATGTAAAGATTTTCTTCCGAACTGCGCGAATCGAGCGGAGTATCGTAGTACGTCACAGGGTTATAGTGTTTGTCTACGGACATGATGCCGCCCATCTGGCTGTCTATGGAAAGGGCAGCTATATTCCTTTTGGCGATTTTCCTTTTTTTCAAGCACTTTTTGATCAGGTCGCACGAAACCGTGTAAAAATCCATAGCGTCCTGTTCCGCCTCGCCCGACCGAGGATACAGGATGCGCATTTCCTGCTGAGCCTCCGAAACGACGGTACCATTCTCGTCGTATACGACGCATTTGGCAGCCGTAGTCCCCAGGTCGATCCCTATAAGATATCTCACGGACATCCGAATCCTCCTTCCGCGCGAACCGCACGATAAAAATTCTCCATATCCGTATCCGAGTCTAGTCTGACGACAGGAATATTCCACATGGAACAGGCTGCTTCTATTTCGGCACTCACATCTCCCAATGTCGCATGGAGATGATTGGCGCCTATGACGCGCACGAAATTTTCGGCTTTGACTCCGAGGTCCACCACGATCTTGCCCCAGGTTCCAGCGAGGTGCTTCGGTTCGTTACTTCCGAGTCTGCGTTCGAGAAACGTCTTGGCATCCAGCGCTTTTCCTGTTCCAAGCTGCATATAGTATGTGCCGTTGATCCGCGTAAAACGCGCTATGGTGACCGCTTCGGCAGCCTGTCCGAAATAATTGAACGCTGCCCCGGAATTCCCGTGAATATTGGCCACAGCCGCAACAGCGGAAAGTGCATCTTTCGCATTGTTCGAATTCTTCGCCCAGAATACGGAACTCGCTCCGCAGTTGGCGAACTCAATATGGTCATCTTCAACCGATATCATATCGCCGAACACAGGTGGAACCTGCGGGTTGAGCGCATAGAGCAGCAGAGAGCTCAAAAGTCCCTTCGTATCCCCTTCGCATACCGTCGGATACACCTGCTGAACACCTTCTTCGTTTTCAGGAAACGGCAGGAAGGCCGGGAGCATGCATGCGTTTACTCCGTACTCGGAATAAATTTCAGGCTGGCACTTTATGGATACGCCTCGTATATTCTCGTCCTTCAAATCGCGCAATCTGTCACGTGCAGCAAGGAGCAGAGCAGTCTGCTTTTCGAGCGCTTCGGTGGTGACCATTTTCTCATCATAGACAAACGAGAGACCGTTATCTCGAAGCCATGCAAGAAATCGCGTTATGCGCTCCGGAGAATTTTTCCGTATCTTCTCCGCTCTGTGTACAAGAACATACTGATCCTCGAACAGAACATCCCTCACCATAAAGCTCTTCAGTTTCGTCATATCGTCCTGAAGCTGATCCATCTTCACGGCATAGGTTCCTCCCCACAGCATCAATGCGCTTTCCCGCATGGATGCAACGGCACTCATCGCTCTGACCCACGAGAGCATGGCCTTCTTGTTTCCGAAGTTCCGTTCGTGCTTGAGCGCGTACTCGTTGACGCTCCAATCCATAAGACTCGAGCAGGTAGCAGCGAGCTGAGAAAGGGAGCCTCCCATGGGATCGTTCTCCGAATAGTACATGAGAGGTCTGGGGAATTTTCTGATGAATTCTTTGATAAACATGGGAGGAGACCATGTCCACGAACCGACGATCACGGCATCCACCCGTTCTTCGGCCAGCATACGCACCACTGCATCTATTTCCGCGAGGGTGCGAATTCCGTACCAACGACTTCCCGATTTTCTGAGCACCTTGAGAGGATCGACCACGGAAACGCCGTTATCGGTGAGAAAAGATTGCAGTTCTTCCTGTTTTCTCTTAAGGTGTTTCTCGACCGCATCGGACGAAATGCCTTCATCCCTCGCATCGGTAAACGTGACGATGGCAACGATCGGTTTCCCTTCCATCATCCGGTACCTCCTTTCCGACACCACCATTAATGATATAATATTATATCATTTTAAATATAGATTATAATATTTAGAAAATGATGTCAACGGCTTAGCGCATACGGATCATTTCGTTCCTTTGCTGTCCAGCACTATAGTGAACTTTATGCGGTCTCCGCGGTAATAAGAGGAGACGAAATACACAACCTTATCCTTTATCGTATAGGTCGTATGTTCAACGAGCAGCAGCAACGCATTCTTACCTAACCCAAGCATCTGCCTCATATAATCGTCGGCAAACGCCGGTTCAATGGATTCGGCAGTTTTTATAAGTGGAATATTATATTTTTCCGTGAGAATATCGTTCAGCGGAACATTCGCAAGGTCCTGAAGGTGGAGATTCGGACAAAGTTTGCAGGATATCCATATCACCTCGAGCATGAGCGGTTCGTTATCCCCGAGCCTGAGCCTCTCTATGCGCATCACTCGTTCACCTTCCTTTATTTTCAGGTGAGAGGCAATATGGCTGTCGCACTCCTGCGTTTCCACTTTCATGATCCGCGTGGAGGGAACGAGCCCGTTCTGTTTTGCCCAGCATGTGAAACTGAAAAACCGGTTAAGCCTTGTTTCGAGTTTGTGTTTTGTGACAAAAGTCCCTTTCCCGGGAATGCGGAACAATTTCCCATCGGCAACCAGAAGCTTAATGGCTTCGCGCATGGTAATTTTGCTTACGCCGTATTGCTCGCACAATTCTGCCTCAGTGGGGATCATCGCGTCTTCTTCCCATTGAGCGTTTTCTATTCTCGCAAGGAGGTCTTCTTTCACTTGCAGGTATAACGGCATTCCGTTTTTTCTTTTGAACATCTTCTGAATCGGTACTTCCTTTTGTGTTTGCAACAATTCAGGCATGGGAACCTCTCTGTTTCTTTCGGTCATCGGTATCGTCGGTACCTTCGGTATCTTCGACCTTCGGTTGGTTCCCATGTCGGGCATACATGGTTCCTGCCTGCACTGGTAGCGTAAAATATTTTGTAAAGGTGCGCAAGATTGGCATCTGCACTATCCTTTGACGGCACCTGCCGTGAGCCCCCTGACAAACAAATCCTGAATGAAGAGGTACACAATGAAAATGGGCACGGAAGAGATGACTACTCCGGCGGCCACAAGCTGCCACGGAGAATCCCATTGCCCTACGAAATTCGCCATACCCACCGGAAGCGTATAAAGGAATTTGTCCTTCAGGAGGATGAGAGCGAGGAGAAACTCGTTCCAGTTTTGCATGAATGAAAAAATAGTCACTGTCGCAACAGCCGGCGTTGAAAGCGGCATGATGATTTTTACGAATGTCCCAACCTCGGTACTTCCGTCTATCCGCGCAGCCTCGATCAGTTCTCCAGGGATGGAAAGGAAAAAACCACGGAATATGAGCACTGCAATGGGAAGACCAAAGGCGATATACGAAAGGATGAGGGAAAAATGCGTGTTATAAAGCCCGAGATTTTTCATGATGAGGAACAATGGGATTATAACGGCGGCAGGAGGAATCATCATGCCGAGGAGAATCATGTAAAACACGAAATCCGATCCCCTGTATTTCAGGCGCGTGAATGCATATGCAGCCATGGAAGCCACCACCAATATCACGAAAACGGAAATGCAGGTTATTATCACGGAATTGAGAAACAAGCCGTTGAAATTGAAGGTCTTCCACGCTGTGATGAAATTTTCGAAATGAAGGTCTTTGGTGAAAAACAAAGCGCTGAAAACTTCCCGCTTGCTGCGCAGCGAAAGGGATATGACCCAAATGATGGGTATGAGAAACAGAAGTCCCACGAGATATACAAGTACCGCCTTGATGATCTTTTTCACCATAATCACATATCCCTTTTGAAGAGTCTCAACCGTACCAGGGCAGCCACAAAAGAAAGCAGAATGATGACGATCGCGATGACCGATGCGTATCCCATCTTGTTGAATCTGAATGCCTGGAGAAACAGATAGGTCGCAAAAACATGGCTCGCATTGTTCGGACCGCCTGCAGTCATCACATACACGATATCGAACACTTTGAAACCGCCTATGATATTCAGTAGCATAGTGATCGCTATAACAGGGCTCAGGCAGGGAATGACGACATTGGCAAGAATTCTGAATCTTCCCGCACCATCGATCTTCGCGGCCTCCACCAATTCCGCAGGTACACCCTGGAGTCCCGCATAATACAGGAGCATATCGTATCCCGTATATTGCCATATGGTGGCACCTATGACCGTGTATAAGGCGATATGCGGATCCCCCAGGAAAAGCACAGGGAGTTTGGTGATATGAAGCGCTTGAAGCAATTTATTAATCACCCCGAATGCATCGAGCATTCTCGACCACATGATTCCTATGATGATCGGAGACAGAAGCACCGGCAGAAAAATCGCATTCTTGAAAAACTTGGTTCCAGCGGATCGAGTATCTATCACTCGGGCGCCGAGAAACCCGAGTATGTTCAGCGCGACAGTCGTAAATGCGACGAATATGAGCGTGTTTTTCAATGCGATGAAAAACACCTCATCATCGAGAAGTTCCTTGTAATTCGCCCCGCCGATGAGCCGAATATCCGCCAGATCGAACCCTTTCCACGACGAGAAAGAGAGAAAAACAGTCGACAGCACGGGAAAGAGTATGAACACCAGAAAAAAAATCAGAGCAGGTAATGAAAAAAGAAATCCGATTCGGGCAGTCCGCTT
>CAZWAS010000006.1:0-41188 GCA_964631915.1 uncultured Spirochaetales bacterium
TGAGGACGCCTCTTTCAATGACCTTTAAATGTGCGAAAGATATTGTACGCTACCCAACTTACACCACCAGGTGCCGAAATACCAGGGTACGGCCCGCTGTGTGCGTAGGGGGGGCGTTGTTTTTTGCCTATGCGCGGGAGAAAGCGTGTAACCAACGCGGTGCTGTTCCTGCTACATCTATACCGGCATGTTCAAGCCTACGGGCTAAGCCTCCAGGATTCGGTGGTGCGGAAGGACAACGGCACAGCGTCTCTCCGTGGAACAGCCGCAAGGTGATGGTGTTCACGAAGGGGATATAGCAGTGCTTCGGAGAAGGAGTTCTTGAGAAAGGCAGGCTACTACCAGGCCTGTTCAACTTTCATTACTAAACTTGACTGCGAAAATACCTCATGATATAAATAATTAGGAAAATCCGAAAGTGATACTATGGAAACTGAACAATCTCTTTTCAGTGAAGTGTCTTTACGTGACTATAATAATAACGGAAGTGCTGAAGTTCAGGATAAGTGTGTAATCATAAAGTCGGGATTCAAACCGCTTCTTGAGGATTTCAGACTGACTTTCGACGTCCGAATATCGCTTTACTCACCTTCAGACCATCTGTTACTCCAATGCCCTTCCGTGGCGATGAATGATTACTGCAGGGAAATCGGTTCTTCTGTTTCCAATCCGCACAAATGCATTGCACAGGTGAAGAGGATGCGACACGTAGCTTCGGATCGGATGACTCCCCTTTTTTTCACGTGCCATGCCGGAATGAGATACTGCATTTTTCCGATTATTTCCAGAAACCATCTGATAGCTGTTGCGGACATCGGTAATTTTCGCTCCGGGAACTCCCCAAGTAATGAAGTTCTTTCAAAGCTCAGAAAACAAATTGGTGACACTGACGATTTGGTCAGCAAATTCGACTCGCTGGTTAAATTTGACATAACTGCGGAGGAGCGTCTTGCCAGGATGTTCAGTCTGGTTGCCGAATATTCAGTAAACAAAGGATTGATAGCCTTGAGGCTTAATCCAATTTTCGAGAAAGTTGTTGAATATATCAGAGCACGGATAAAGTCTCCGAAAATCGGCATTGATGAAGTAGCCCATTATGTTCATCGAAGCCAGTCGACGGTTTCACATGTCATAAAAAAGGAAGCTAATATGAGTTTTTCACAACTTGTTATAGAAGAAAAACTCAAGGCTGCCGAGACTATGCTGGCGACCAATCCGGTTATGACAATCGGAGAAATTGCGGATGAATTAGGTTATTCCGATCAGTTCTACTTCTCAAAATTATTCAAGAAGTATCGCGGAATTTCTCCGAGTGAATATCTGCGTGCTTTTTCGCATTAAGCATTAATCGAAAAAGGCCTGCATAGTAACAGGCCTTTATAGAAAATATCGGGGTACGGAGTGATTAGAAGTTGTACTGATCGATATTTTCTGGGGTGAAGATGAGGGGTCGGCCGTATACGATCTCTCCATCTTTACCCACTGTAAATTCTCCAAGTTCCCCGGCTTTAACTTTTGAACCAGGAGTCTTGCTGAGCGTTCCGTCAAGAGCTGCTTTGGCTACATAAACAGACAAATAACCAAGCTTTGCAGGATCCCAGATGAAGAAGGCTTTCTGCGAACCATCTTTCAGGTAGGATTTAATTGATGAAGGAAGAGCTACGCCTGTTGAAAAAACCTTTCCAACCTTACCTGCGCTCTTGATCGCACGGGCCGCTGCAGGTGCAGAAACAGCTGAAGAAGATATGATCCCGCGTAGATTCGGATAGGCCTGCATAAGATTGATGGCTACTTCGATACTTTTTGCTTCATCATCAGCAGCAAACTGAGTTGCAACCGGAGTAAATACTTTGTACTTATCAACTGTTTTACAAAGTTCAGTCATTATACGGATATGAGCCATGTGGTTGGGGCTTGTCGGCGATGCTGCTATAAATGCGATCTCTCCGCCTTCCGGAGCATTGAGAAGCGCACAGTCGAGCATTGCACTGGCGGCACCTTCGTATGACATCTGATTACAGAAGAAATCACGCGCATCCACCGCGGTATCAGCATCATAGGAAATAACCTTTATTCCCTGAGCCATGGCGTTTTTCAGCGGCGGAGCGACCGCGTTGAGATCGATCGCCGACACGATAATTGCATCAGGTCGTTGTGAAACGATGTTTTCAAGCGCCTGTACCTGAAGCTGTACATCGGCCTGTTCCGAACCCGTGTATACAAAATCAACACCCAGTTCGGCAGCGGCTTTCTTTGCACCGTTCGCACAAACTTCAAAGTAGGATAGACCTGTGAACTTCGGGTTCATGAAGATCCGATAGGTGTGTGAGCCTTTGGATTCTGCCCGGCCACCGGCGAAAACTGTTCCCGCAAGGGCCAGAATCACTGCGATCGCTGAGATCACTCTTTTCATAGGAAACCTCCATTAAGTTTTATTGAGGCAAAGCCTCATAGTTGCCTTTTTCAAGCTCCGAATCGTTTAAGCGATCCTGTAAAGTTTGATATAAGTACTGCAGCAACAAGCAAAACCCCCATAATCAGTTGCTGAATAGGTCCTGCTATATTTGCTATACCCATACCGTTTCGAAGGGTCCAGAGAAACAGTATTGAACTGAGCACGCCGAAAACATTTCCCTTTCCCCCATTAATATCTACACCGCCCAGTACAACCGATGTAATAACGGCAAGTATTACGCCATTGGCGTTATCACCTCTAGCGGAACCATACTGACCGATGAATATCCACGCGCCTAACGCGGCTGTCAGAGCTGCAATGATGTAAGCCAGTATCTTGGTCTTCACAACTGAAATTCCGGAATATGCCGCAGCCGAGGCGTTATTCCCGATTGCATATATCCGCCTGCCGAATGTCGTATAATGGAAGAGTATTGTAAAGACTGCTACAACCACAAAGAAAACCGGAAGCATCAGCGGAACGACGCTGGAACCGACAGTCATGCTGCCTAAATACAGGTAGGTAGTGTTGAACCCCGTGTATCCGACTTCAGAACCGATGATGAATGCCAGCCCTCTGTAGGCTCCCATGGTTCCCAGCGTAACCGCCAGTGATGGCAGTCTGAGTTTTGCAACAAGAAATCCGTTAATGGTTCCAAGACATACAGCAACTGCGCATATGATCAGTATGGCCACCGGCAGAGGGAAATTCGCTGCCGAAGCTTTCGAAAGCAGAACTGTGCACACAGCAAGGATTGAAGGCAGTGATAGATCCATCTCGCCGGTGATTATCACAGCCATCAGCCCGAAAGCCATCAGCCCGGTAAACACAAAATTTCTTGATGAATAAAGCAGCTGAGGGCCATTCAGATAATACGGTGACATTCTGCTGAACCATGCAACAGCAATCACTATAAGCCCCCACAGGATAAGTTCCCATCTATATTTTTGAGACCATATTTTCAGTGAACCCATTGTGTCGCTTCCTTTATTCATGTTTAAACATCTTCTGGATTCGTCGTTCTATTCCCGAATCAAGAGCTATTGCACCGACAATTGCAGTACCTTGTATGAACATCCTCCAGAACTCGGGAGCCTTGGACAGAACCAAACCGTTATCAATCGAGGAGAGTATAAGCGCACCGAATAAGACTCCGAACAGGCTGCCTGAACCACCGGTCGTACTGACACCGCCGAGCACGACTGCGGCAAGCGCCATCATCTCCCAGTCGCGTCCCAGGTTAACGGTAATGGTTCCTACCCTTGATATGTACAGAAAGGCGGCGAGACCGACCAATGCTCCGGCAAAGACGTAGGCGAATAAAATCATCCGATTTGCCCGAAGGCCATAAAACACGGCCGCATCGGGATTGGACCCTATCGCATAAATTCGTCTAAAAAGAGGAATATTACTGAGAAGGTAGGAAAGAACAATTACTATGAACACAGCGATAAGCACTATGAATGGTATTCCAAGCACCGTCGCATCGGCGCTTTTAATCATCCATTGCGGAAGATCCCCTGATGGGACTTCCACGCCGTGTCCGATTACATAGGTTATTCCACGGAATATCGAAAGTGTACCCAGGGTAGCAACGATTGATGGGACCCTCCCGTATGCGACGATGAGCCCATTAATAACACCAAGAACCATGCCTATCAGTACTGAGACAATGATTATTACAATGCCGAACCCTGGAAATGCGGCAGCAAACTTCGCACCGGCATATCCGGCCAGCCCTATTATTGAACCGACCGAAACATCCAGGTTCCTGGTGAGAACAACCATCGCTTCGGCACAGGCGATTATGGTAAGAAGCGCGGCATTAAAGGCTATTATTTTCAAATTTTGAAATGTGAAAAAATTCTGCGTCGCAATCCCGAATACCGCAATTACTATAAGGAATGAAAGAAAAACCGAAATTACCCGTAAACGGAGGGTGTTGCGCGACATTTTCATTGCAAGGTTTGAAGTAAGCCTCGTTTCCCCGGCAATCTGTGTACTTTTCGCCGTCATTTTTCATCCCTTCCAGCGGAAGCATGCTTGCTGCCAATTGATGCTGCTTCCATTATTTTTTCCTGCGTTGCTTC
Organism: uncultured Spirochaetales bacterium; assembly: GCA_964631915.1. Lineage (GTDB taxonomy): Bacteria > Spirochaetota > Spirochaetia > CAZWAS01 > CAZWAS01 > CAZWAS01. The sequence goes on from CAZWAS010000006.1 coordinate 4,546, forward strand.
TTCTTTTGAGAATTCGGCCACTATTCTCCCGTTGGCAACAACAAGAACCCGGTCCGACATTCCGAGGATCTCCGGCAGATCCGATGATATAAGCAGCACCGGATAACCGGCAGACGCGAGTTCGGAAATCCGCTGGTGTACCTGGGATTTTGTTCCGACATCAATTCCATGCGTAGGCTCATCAAGGATGAGAACCTTCGGAACAGTAGCCATCCATTTAGCCAGAACCACCTTTTGCCTATTCCCACCAGAAAGACTTGAAACCGGGGCATCAAGTCCGGAAGTCTTTATCTCAAAATCCTCGGCATACCTAGCTGAAAAAGATTCTTCCGTATTCCGTTTTGTCAAACCTGCCGTTGCCACCCGATCGAGAGCCGCAAGACATATATTGTCCGAGACGCCAAGTGATGTTATTGCACCATTCAAGTCCCTGTCTTCGGGTATATATGCAATCCCCAGCTTCATCATCTGCTTCGGATTTTTCGGCACTGCTTCGACGCCGTTAACGATCACGCTCCCAGAGGTTGGTTTTCGTATTCCGAATATTGTTTCGGCAATTTCGGTTCTCCCTGCCCCGATAAGTCCGGCCATCCCTACGACTTCTCCACCCTTAATGGAGAAGTTTACATCGTCGAATACTCCATCGAGCGACAGATGATTGACCTCAAATAGTGGTTCGTCCGTAACCGGAGCTTCAACCCTTACAAAGAGCGATGAAAGATCCCGGCCGACCATGAGCTGTACCATGTCGTGTTCCGTTAAATCCTGAGCGGGTCCGGTATGAATATGCTCGCCGTCACGCAGAATTGTTATAAAATCGCACACCGTACGGATTTCCTGCAGCCTGTGAGAGATAAAAACAACCGATACGCCGCGGCCAGTAAGTGATTTCACAATCCTGAAAAATCTCTCTGCCTCTGTAGGTGTAAGCGAAGCAGTCGGTTCATCAAGGAAAAGAACCTTCAAATCCGCGTACATGGCCCGGACTATTTCGACAAACTGAATCTCTGCTACCGTTTTTCCTACAAGTGGTGAATGGGGATCTATGTCCACCCCCAGTTCCTCAAGACTTTTCCTTGCCTCGCGATACATTTTTGCCTTATCGATCATCCCGATCTTTGTGCGAGGATGTATTCCCATGAAGATGTTTTCCGCAACATCAAGATGTGGGAAAAGTTTGGGGTCTTGATATACAGCGGTAATACCGGCATGACGGGCATCGATGGGAGTACTGAAACGGCATGGAACGCCATCAAGAAGAATTTCTCCGATATCGGGCTGCTGCATACCGGTTATCATTTTTACAAGCGTCGACTTGCCGGCGCCATTCTCGCCAATAAGCGCATGTGCCGATCCAGGAGCGACAGAGAAAGAAACATTCTTGACAGCTTTTACAGGACCAAAACTCTTGCTCACCCCTTTCAATGTCAATCTGCTTTCCATAAATCTTTCCTGTCTATGCTACAGTTGCTTACAATAATATTTTGACATGGGTTTTCGTATATGTACATGGAACCAGTTGCAATTAATATGGACTAGTATGCAATTTGCGTTGTAAAAGGAATCAGTAGTATCCAAAATAGCTGTCAACTTTCGTTCTGCGATTGGGAGAGACGGATGGTCGTCTCATGCGTTCTAGAAACAATATTCAGCCCAGCCGTCTCCCGATTCAAGAAAAGATCTCATCATACCGATGGATCAGTTACACGGACAGGTCGACTCATGGGAACCGAAACACCATGTACAGCACGTGAGTTCATCTATGGAAAAAAAGGAGTACAGCGCACACAAGGCCGAGGATCTCGACACTTGTAATCATCGATAGTCGACTATCGTCTTGATAATTCCTACTGTGTCGACTTTGCGTATGCAGTCGTTTCCGGTATCCACGATGTAGAGGTTTCCCGCGGCATCCACAGCAATGCCACACGGATTGGAGAGTTTGGCCGAGACCGCAGGCCCTCCGTCGCCCGAATACCCTCGTGCTCCGGTTCCTGCTATGGTCGATATTTTGCCCGTCGTATCGATCTTTCTGATTCTGTTGTTCCCGCTGTCTGCGATATAGAGATTCCCGAAGGCATCCGCAGCTATACTGCACGGATTGAAAAGCTTAGCCGAGACCGCAGGTCCTCCGTCCCCCGAATACCCCCGTGCGCCGGTTCCTGCTATGATCGATATTTTCCCTATCGTATCGATTTTTTTGATTCTGTTGTTCCCGCTGTCCGCATAATAGATATTCCCCGCAGTATCCACAGCAATGCTCTGCGGTTCTGAAAAACCGCCTATATCCCGCACTGCTTCGTCGGGCCTCCCGGGTCTAGTACCGGACATCGGACCTCCTCCCTGCATTCCTCCTGGTCCGCCGGGTCCTCCGCTCGAGACGAATCCGCCGCCCTGTCTGTATTCTCCGCCTGATGCGCAGGATAACAAGATCATGGAAACTCCTATGATAGTACTCAGCAGACCGAATGGAATCCTGCTCTTAGTACGAAACATTGTATTCCTCCTATCCCGTAGGGATGAATACATTCTCCTTAGTATAGGTTAAGAGTAGATTGAGGAGATATTTCCGTTTCGTAATAAAACGGAAATTAGGAGTTCGGTTTCGTTTCGCCTACAGGCAGGAATACGGACACTTCCGTACCGGACCCGCATTCTGTTCTTTCAGGCGGGCTTGCAACTGACAAAAAACCTTCCATAATAGAACACAGTCGCATGGATAAGGCAAGACCGATACCGAGTCCTTCCGAGGAGGGCATGGTACCGTCGGGATTTCTGCCACGGAAAAAACGCGTTCCCAATTTGGGAATATCTTCGGGATGTATGCCCGGTCCGGCATCTCTGATTCGTATAAATGCCATAGTATGTTCTTGATTCATGCCGCAATATACCCATAAGCGGAGGATTCCATCCGAACTTCGGCCGTAGCGCACTGCGTTGTTCAAGATATTTGCCAGTATTTGTTCAAGCGCTCCGGCATCCGCACGGGCGTTCAACGTTTTCGGCGATCCGTTCCCCTCGGGCTCCCTCTCAAGATGCGTTTCGACGGCAGGCAGAGCTTCGATCGAGCCGAGCGCTCTGCGGACGACTGCAACGATGTCCGTCTCTTCGATGACAAAAGATCTGAGCCCCCCATCCAGCCTGGCCATATCCAACAACCTACCGACAATGCGTTCCATACGGCCTATCTGAACGAGCGATTCAGAAACATAACGTTCCCGTCGCTCCTCGTTCGCACCGGCAGGGCCTCCCACGATCTCGATGAAGTTTCTGAGCGCGGTTAGCGGGGTACGAAGCTCGTGGGAGGCATCTGAAAAAAACTCCCGTAGACCGTCGCGTTCCGCCGCGAGATCGCTATAACTTGCGGACAGCCGTCTGGTCATTTCCGCAAAACAGCGTCCGAGCTCGCGAACCTCTTTCGGTCCTGATGGCTCGAAACCCAGGGCGGGTACTCCTGGTTCGACCACAGCAACGAACTCTGCAAGCGCGCGTATGGGACGCGATATGTGCCGTGCGACAAGTACTCCTGCAAACCCCGAGACCAGGAGCGCGAGCCCGGCGGCAATGACAAAACCGAGTTCTGCGGTGCGCACAAGTGTCGATGCGAAATTCGAAGGACGCGTGAACTCCAGTACGACGGTACCAGCGGGCTCGTTACGGCGAGGCACCGGTATCCGCAGAACCATGAGGGAATCGCCCCGCAACTCTATCTGCCGCGTCGGATTCATCCGAGGCGGTTCAGGAGGAAACCGATCCGTGAACCGCATCATTCTGCCTATGTCGGCGGAACCGAAATCGGGAGCAGGGAGTGGAGGTGGCTCCGGAAAGCCCGGTTCTACGGGGGCCAGCACCCTGCGTACAGCGATGCCATCCTGCTTGAGACGGTTTTCGATTTCAATACGCGCAGCCTCGTCGGTCGGAGTTTCCTCTAGGCGCTCGAGTAAGGGTAGTACTTCCTCTACGACAGAGGAAAACGAATCGCGGTTGATACGCTCTGCGTACTGGTTGGCAAGCAATAAAAAGACCCCGCCCACAAGGAGCAGGGTCAGGGCCACAATGGCCACATACGATAAGGTAAGGCGCAAACGAATATCGGACATTCTTACATTATATACCGTCAAACGGAGCGTTCGTAGACGGAGGCTTTGGACCGCCGAACGGTATCGGCGCGGGACCATCCATGCCGGCCCGCTGCCCTGCGTCTACTACTTCTCCGCTTATGCCCAACCACGGTTTCCCGTCCTTCGACGATAGAATAACCTGTGCTGTTTTGTTCGCTCCCTGAGTAGCGCTTTCCGAAGGGCGGAGGTAATCGATTTTGACCGTATCTCCCGACTTCTTTCCTGCGATGACTCCTGTGAGATCTGGAAGTCTGATACCGTCGATAGCGACGATGATATCGCCTTGCTGTATGCCTGCTTTTGCCGCAGGAGACCCTGCCGCCACTTCTTGGACCAGAATACTCGGCTGGAGATCCGGTCTTCTGTCGCCGAATCCTTCAAATCCGTCCGGTCCGGGACGATGCCTCATCTCGATCCTTCCCGGCCCTACCGGCTCTGGGCCTCCGAAGCCGCGAAGATTCGCTTCCACAATGCCGATCAACGGTTTTCCGATGCGATCCTCCAGTTTCAGCGAAACAATAACCTGTGCCGTACCGCGCTGAAGCGCGAGCTTTACATCTTGCCCTGCCTTATATCCGAGCAGCAACTCTCGGAGCTCAGAAACACTGTTGACTGTTTTCCCATCGAGGCTCAGAAGGATGTCTCCCCGCTTCATCCCCGCTTTTTCCGCAGGGCTGTCCAGAACAACGGCTGCTACCAGTATGCCCGGTTCCCGTTCCTTGCCGGGTACAGCCGGATTGCGACCCGGTTGTTGGGCATAGACGAGGCCTGCGAGCAAGACCCATGCGAACGCCGACACCAGGATTTTACGTATGTTCATACAAACCTCCTCAAAGTTTCGATTTTCCGTATGAACACACCATACTACTGTTGTTTTACGGCTGTATTGCGGATGAATTAAGGTTTCGCAACAAAACGGTAGCCGTGCCCCCGGACCGTTTGCACATGCCGTGGGTCTGCGGGATCGGTTTCGGTTTTCTCGCGGAGGTGGCGCACATGGACATCCACGGTTCTGTCGTCTTCGAGAATAAAATCATTACCCCAGACTGCGTCGATTATCTGTCTTCGGGAAAGCGCGATATCGGCATTATCGAGAAAATACCGAAGAAGACGGAGTTCAACAGGAGTCAGGTTTTCTTCCTTGCCGTTGCGGTACAGACGCAGGGATTGCGTGTCGAACACGCACGATCCGAACGTTATGGTCGACGCCTGCACAGCAGAGGCGAGCGTACCGTATGCTCGTCTTAGCTGGGCGCGGATTCTACTTTTGAGCTCCCTCAGGCTATAGGGTTTGACCACATAGTCGTCAGCCCCGAGTTCGAGCCCCAAAACCCGGTCGACTTCTTCGTCTCTGGCGGTGAGCATGATGACAGGCATGCGTAAACCCGCTTCGCGCAGGCGTCTGCACACGGCGAACCCATCCGGTCCCGGTCCGAGCCGCACATCCAAGAGCACCAGACGGATGTTCGGATCGGCTCTGCTTCCCGTGAGAATTTCAAGCGCCGCATCTCCTCCCGGTGCATGCACCACATCGAACCCGTCGTCCCGCAGCGCATCGCAGAGGCCAAGGGCGATAGCCGGATCGTCTTCCACAACCAGAATGCGCTCTGCTGCCATACTATGGTTATACACTGCAACCGCATTCGGCACAAGGGAAAATACGAACCCCTTCTTCGGTCTGAGGCGGATGGCGGGACGGATCTGTACACTCGCCCGGGGGTGTTGCGGGGGCGGAATGGAAGAGACGCAACGCACAAAAAAACGGATGCAGGGCGTGATCGACCGTGCCCCCGCAGAGGGGGGTGGGGCGAGACCCCGCAGTTCCGCAAGGAACGAGGAGGCTCGCCCAGGGGGGAGACTTCCCCCCTCTAGAGATATCAACGCCTGCGCCTGTCGCTCACATATACGATGAGGAGCACGAAAAGCACGAGGCCGAATCCGACCCATTTGCCCGCATCGCCCCAGCCGAGGGCTACGAGGAGGTTCGTGAGAGTCTGGAGGAATACGGCGCCGAGTATGACGCCGAGGTAATTGCCGTCCCCTCCCGTGAGGGACACTCCGCCTATAACCACTGCGATGATGCTGGGGAATACATAATTCGAGCCCATGTCCTTGAACGCTATGCCCATGTTCCCTATGAGGAGGAGGCCAATGAGGCTCGCGAGCACGCCGCTTATGAGGAAGGCGGTTGCACGTACGAGTTTCACATCGACTCCACTCAGATACGCGGCGGTCTCGTTCGCTCCGACTCCGAAGAGCATGACGCCAAGCTTGGTCTTGTACATGAATATCATAGTTATTATCGCTACGACAGCGAGCAGAAAAAGTATGTTGGGGAATATGCCCGAAGATTTTGCAGCGATCTCCTGCAGTATCGGAGAGGGCCGCCCTGTTATGTTCCTTCCTGCGGTATACACGTTGATCGCCCCCTGCAGCATCTGCGACATGGCGAGGGTGACAACAAGGGGGGGGAGTTTGACGTACGCAGTGAGCGCTCCATTCAGCACGCCGACCACGATCCCTATAGCCAGAGCGATGAGGATCGCAATCCAAAGGTTCTCGTTTTTTCCGTCCATGATGCTCGCGGTGATCACCGCAGTCATGGTGGCCGTGTACCCGACCGAAAGATCGAGGCCGCTTCCGCCCGCCGCCATGACGAGCATCTGACAGAGGCCGAAGAGCGCTATAAAGGAGGCGAGCTTGACGGTGAGCAGGATCTGACCGAGGCTCAGAAAATTCGACACGGTTATTTCGCCGAGTACAAATAAAAAGATGATGAGCAGAAACGCGATAATGAGCTTCTTGTAGTGCGCGAAAACTTTGTATGCGGCGCTGTTCTGTCTGCCGAACACGGTATTCATGTCAGTTTGCTCTCCTTCAGCATAGCTCTTTTATTGTACAACGTGTACGCCTGAGAGCTCGCAATGGCCACAATGACGATGGCACCGCCTACAAGCGTTTGAAATGCATACGGAATATTCGCAAAGAATATGATCTTATTCACGAAGCTTAAGATAAGGGCGCCTACGAGCGCGAAGTACACGCTACCCCGCCCCCCAGTGAGCGCTATGCCCCCTACGACTGCTGCAGCAATGGCGCGCAACGTGAGTGGATCGCCGAGCCTCGCATCGCCCGATTGGTTCTGCCCCACGAAAAAAAGGGCGGCGAGAAATATGAAGACCGAATTGATGATGCATGCCTTCATCTGTACGAATGCGGTGTTGATGCCGCTTTCGTACGCGCTGTCGTTGTTGCTGCCTACCGCATAGATGTATCTGCCCGTTCTGGTTTTGCTGATGAAGAACCAGAGAATGCACCCGACAATGACCAACATGAGCGCAGGCGGAATGATGTCGCCGAATGCTTTGGCAGAAGCGGATACGCCGTTGACCGAACCGATGTTGTAAAAGGCTTTGAACCAGTCCACGGATTCTCCGCCCGGCGTGGGCCGTATGAACAGGGCTGTGCCGAGCCAGATGAACGATGTGGCGAACGTGACGATAACCGGAGGAATCCGGAGATACCCTATGCCTATGCCGTTCACTATGCCGATCGCCACTGCGACCGCGAAAGCGAGGAGCAGCGCGTATATGCCGGTGACGGGATCGTTCTTTTTCATGATGAAGGTCAGAACGCAGGTGAGGAGCGAGAGCGCCGAACCGGCCGATAGGTCGATCCCGCCGGATATAATAACTACGGCCTGACCCATGGTCAGCAGTATGAGCGGGGTGAACGCGTTGATGTTTCTGACGATCGCCTTCATCTCGAAAAAGTTGTTCTGAAGCACTGCGGTTATCGCCACCATGACGATGAGTATGAGCAGGCTCGAAAATTCCGGTTTCGAAACGTATCGTCTAAGCGCCGAAGCGTTTCCCGCTTTTGCGGTTTTATTCATTTCGCCCACCTTCTTTCCCGGTTTCTTTCGCATCAACGCCGTGGAACTCGCAGCCTTTCTGCTGCCCGATGCACATGGACTCCGCTATGATCCTGTCGTCGTTGATTTCGCTGCCTGTAAGCGTGGCGACGATCTTCCCTTCGTACATGATGAGGAGCCTGTCGCAATACTCGATGAGTTCCTCGTTATCCGATGCGTAGAGAATGACGCTCATTTTCTTCTCTTTCACCTGGGTTACGATATAGTCGTACAAGTCCCGCTTCGCGCCTACATCGACGCCTTTCGCCGGATCGGCGAGAAGCAGAACGTTCGTATCGAACGAAAGCCATTTACCGACCACGACTTTCTGCTGATTGCCTCCGGAAAGCGTGTGTACCGGCATGTCGATCGTATGGGTCTTTATCGAAAGCGTCTTTACCACATCTTCGCATTCGTTTCGGTATTTTTTCCGCGGAGTGAAAAGCGGCTGCCGCTTGAGACCGAGCTTGGGGAATATAATGTTCGTGAACACCGAATGCTTGAGAAACAGCCCCTCGAGTTGCCTGTCTCCGGGTACGAGGAGGATACTGTTCCGGATGGCGTTCGCCGGTCTGGTCAGCCTGACTCTTTTGCCGTTCACTTCGGCGCTGCATTCTAACCCCGGATAATTCCCCGCGAGCGCGAGCATCAGTTCGTGCTGACCCTGACCCGCAAGCCCTCCCACGCCGAGGATTTCGCCTTTTTTCAAATCGAAGGATATGTCTCTGAGAATTTTGCCGTAATTCAAGTTACGGATGCTCAGTACGATTTCGTCCGTAACCGTATCGCGTTTTTTTTCCGTTTTGATTTTTTGCGCTTCGCCGGTGATATATCCGATGATCCTGTCTGGATCTTTCCCGTCTTTCCTGAAGTCGATGCTCCCCACATTCTCGCCATTTCTGAAGATGATGACATCGTCGCAGATTTCCATGACTTCCCAGAGCCTGTGGGATGTGAATATGATCGCCACTCCGCGTTCCACCAACTTCCGCATATAATTGAAGAGGCTTTTTACCTGGGCCTGTTCCAGCGCTGCGGTCGGTTCGTCGAGGATGAGCAATTTTGGCTCAGCGGAAATCGCTTTGGCGATTTCCACTATCTGCATTTCGCCAGGGTGGAGCTGATATACCATTTTCTCGATATCCAGACCAGGAAGAAGCTGATCCACGATCTCTTTCGAAATTTCCCGTGCTTTCCGGTTGTTCAGGAACAGTCCTTTGCGCTCTTCCGCCCCGAGCACGATGTTCTGCCACACGTTCAGGTCGGCCACCAGAGAGAGATTCTGGTACACCATGGCTATTCCGTCGTTGCTCGCTTCGTTGGGATTCCTGTATTTGACGGACTTGCCGTTATACCGTATTTCCCCCGCATCGGCCGAATAGACACCCGAAATAATTTTGGAAATGGTGCTCTTACCTGAACCGTTCGCGCCCAGCAGGCCCGTTATCTTGCCTTCCTGGCATACCAGATTTCCGTTGGAAAGAGCTACGACTCCTCCGAAACACTTCACGATACCAGTTGCTTCCAAGACCTTCACAGCATCCACCTTCTAAAAAAAGGGAACCTCCACTCTACGTCGGTCGGTTCCCCTATTGAGCACCTAATCGCTTGCGCGTAAAGAATTGTTTTCGGAGGTGCTCAAAAGGTTTTAGGAGGCAGACTATGCCTCCTAAAACCCATCAGTAACATTCATCCGGCACAATGCGTCCGTTATTGAAAGAGCTCTGCAACCTTCGCTTCCGGCATGATCTCGCTCAGCAGGTAATCATCCGGTTTGTCTTTCAGCAGATTCCAGCCTTCGTCGAAGTTTTCATCGGTGATGAACATACCTACTTTATAATAATAGGTGCCGTCTTTCAATATGCCGTCTTTCCACTTTTTACCGTTGTACATCTGGAGCGCCATGCGGAACGCCGTGCCGCCGATTCCCGGGGGATTGGGCTGTGCGCATGCTTTGAAGTCCGCTTTCTGATCGCGGAGTTTCTTCCACTCTTTGAAAAAGGCGGTACCCGGATCGCCGAACATGACTTTGGGCAGTTTCTTCGCATCGAGGAACGCGGATAGACAGCCGAACGCCTCTCCGTCCTGGGTGATGACTGCGTCGATCTGCTGGCCCGAACCTATGATCTGGGTGGTCACTTCCTTCGCCTTCGTCTGATCCCAGTAACCGGTGTTGGCTATGAGTTTGATGTCCGGATAATTTTTAAGAACGTCCGCTGTAGCCTTGATGCGGTCGTTGTTCGCCGGGTGTCCGTCCAGACCGTATACCTGGATAGCATTGCCTTTCTTGAGGGTGGAAGCTATGAACTCTACATTCTTCTTGTTCCACGCATAGTGATCAAGGGTCACGTTCAACACGTTGGGAGCAGTGACGGTCGCGTCGTATGAAACGACCAGTATACCGGCATCCTGCGCTTCCTTGATGACACCGTTCAGCGCATCGGGAGAGTTGGGATTCACGAGTATGATGTTGACGCCCTGGGAAATGAAATCGCGGAGTATGTTCGCCTGCTCGGTAGCGTCGCCATTAGTGACGTTGTTCACTATTTTGTAGTCCGCTATCTTGCCTGCACCTTTGTATTCCTTGCCCACTTCTTCCAGTGCTGCGATCATGATGTTACGCCACGATGTCCCGGACGATCCGGTGGAGATACCCACTACCGGCGGCTTTTTTGCCGATGCTGTTCCCGTTTTTGCGGGTTCTTCTTTTTTTCCACCGGCACTCACGCTAAACGTGAATGCCAGCATGACGACTAAAGCGATACCGATGAGTTTGAACACTTTGTTCTTCATACCTATTCCTCCTGATTTTTTAGAGTCCTTACCTCAGGACTCGCGATGCCAAAATAATGATATTACTAAAACCTCCTCTTTTCCATATTCGATGTCCGCCCGGAATGCGGTAGACGCCGTGCATTCCGCTTATCGCATCATCCGACGCACGTCCGCTGGAAGAGCATTCGAAAGCGCGTGATTTGCATTCATGAAAATATCGTCGTCGATCATGAGTCCGGCTTCCGCCCCGTCCGTCATGGCGCCGCGGACATTCCGTACAAGTTTCGAATCGCCGATATTCGCCACCTTCACTCCTGCAGCGAGGAGTTTTTCGAAAAGAGCGGCATTCGGAACGGTTTTACCCAGTATGACGGTATCCGCTTTAACGGTTTCTTTCTCGAATTTGTCGTTCATAAGCACAACCTCGCCGTCCCTGATTTCCGCTACAGTCGTTTTGAGTTTTATCACTACCGGTATTTTTATGGGGGTACCTTCCAGACCTTGGCCGTTTCCTCCTGCGAACCGCATGAGCATGACTTCCCGGTGCACCGGTTCGAGATCGGGACCGAAGTCCTTATCTTCGGTGACCAGAACGACCTCTCTGCCCCTGAGCGCGAGCGCTTCCGCCGTATCTGTAGCAGCGTAATGGTTGCCCCAGATGAGCACTTTCTGCCCTACGTTCGCCGCGGGTTTCTTCCCTTCTTCCGGCCAATACTCGCAATTTTTCACGTTGCAGATAAGCACATCTTCGTATTTCACGGCTTTTTCCGCTCCTGGGATGTCCGGTATCACGGTTTTCGCTCCGGTACCGCACAGCGTAACGTCGTAAGATTTGAGTTGTTCGACAGTCGCTTCAGTGCGGAGTCTGACCTCTACGCCCAGCGCCGCTATCTGTGCCCTGATCCAGTCCATGTACCACTTCATCCTCGACTTAGGCGGAACCATGCAACAGGTGCGGAGAATACCGCCGAGTTCGTTGTCTTTTTCGAATATCGTCACCTTGTGCCCCCGCAGCGTGGCGATGCGCGCAGCTTCCATGCCAGCGATGCCGCCGCCTACTATCGCGACGTTCATGCTCGTGCGCGCGGGTTGAATGCGGAGAAAGCGCTCGTCTCCGATGGCGGGGTTTATGGCGCAGCGCATTTCATGCTTGATCATGAGGGATTCTTTCCAGCATCCGATGAGGCAAGAAATACACTTCCGTATCTCTTTCGTTTTTCCTGCGTATGCCTTGTTTGCCCAGTACGGGTCGGCTATGAGCTGCCTGGAGAAACCGACCATATCAGTCTTGCCTTCCGCTATGATCTTTTCGCAGTAGTCGGGGTTGCGCAGCGAATGGCTTGTTATGACTGGGATCTTCACGACTTTCTTGATCGCCTCCGCAGTATACGTGTTCCATCCTTCTCGGTAATAGCTCGGATCCATGACAGATGCGGGAGCGTCGAATATGCCTGCACTTATATCCAGAGCCGCCACGCCTGCAGCTTCGAGCCGTTTTGCTATTTCTATGGATTCATCGAGCTTTCGGCTCCCTGGCATCCACTCTTCGCCAGAGTACCTGACCATGATCGGGAAATCAAGCCCACATTTTGTTTTTATCCTATCGATGATTTCCAAGATGAACCGCATCCTGTTGTTGAGGCTTCCACCAAACCTGTCGTTCCTTTTGTTCGTATAGGGGCTCAAGAATTGGGCGATCATGTATCCGTGGGCCGCATGGAGCTCTACTGCGTCGAATCCCGCTTGTTGAACACGCCATCCGGCTTCAGCGAATTTCTCGATGAGATCGTAGACTTCCTCGACTTCCATTTCCCTCGCTATCTTACCGTGAGCCTTATCCATGGCATAGATGACTTCATGGCCTGCGGAGCCGGGTAGATCCGATATCATGTCCGAACAGGATATTTGACCCTTGCGCGGATATGCAGCCTGACGTCCTGGATGTTGTATCTGAACTGCACACTTCGCCCCGTGCTTCTGCATGGCGTATGCGAGGTTGTGCAAACCGGGTATAAGATAGTCGGCGTCCGCAGCGAGGCAGGTGACTGTGGGGCGCCCGGTTTCCTTGTCCGGTGTGGTCGCTCCTACGATGATGAGCCCTGTGCCCCCTTTGGCGATTTCTTCATGGTACGCGATAGTCCTATCGTTGACCGAACCATCGGCATTCCCGGAGCTGATGTCCGTCGGGACGTGAACCACTCTGTTCGGTACGGTAACGTTCCCTATTTTAATCGGCGAAAAAATATGTTCGTATGCCACCTTGAATTCCTCCCTTGCGTTTTTATCGGTGTGAGTGAAGCCATAACGCAGCCGTACGCATTTAGTATAGATTTAATGCACCTCATGTATGACTATAACCCCAGCTAGTCGGGAACGCAATGTCAGAACCGGTTATGTTTTTTATCATAAACGGCTATCACAATTCACAGCCTTTTATGATAAATGAGATAGTTCCGTATTTTTGAATCCTCATCTGCTTCCACCATAACGCACCTAATCGCTTTTATTGTAAAGAATTATTTTCCAGCAGACAGGGGAACGCGATGTTTTCGGACCACGCAGCACGCACGGCGTTCAACTGTCGGAACTATTTATCATTTTCATACGAAAATTGCGCCGGTTCAGGAAATAAAGCACGAATTTCCGCATGATACACGCTTTTCGGAATCGAAAAAAGGCGCAGACAGACCGAACGGCAGCTCACTCGGTTTCCGGCAGATAACTCGGCAAGGACACCCCTCGGTACTCCCTGAATTCCCCCCACACCTGTTTAAGGTGAGTCTCTACGTTGACAGCCTTCCATGCGTAGAGCTGTTCGACGATTCTGCGCTTCTCCATGGGAACCACGAGCAATACGGGAATTCCCCTGAAGCGCTCCATGCCGTTCCGTATGAGGGCCAAAGCCGTCTCTTCGGTGCGCGCAACACAAGGACCGAGGATATTGATCGCAGGATGCTTCAGTGAAATCATGTAGCCGTCTATTCCGTTCTTTCCGTTATCGAAAACAGAGGCATGCATAATGCCGCGAGGATTTTCCACCGCATAGCGGTAATCTATTTCCCGCATGATGCCGCTGACCTCCATTTCGAGGTCGCCCATGGCTCCGACATCCGAGAGCGTCGCATCGCGCACGTTGTCTTCGCCGGGCACATGATCGCTCATACCGTTTTGTGGTACAGGGACGATCATATCCTGATACACCATGCGCGGGACAAACCCGGCCCGGTTATACAGGGAAAAGGAGTCGAGATTCATAGCGCTTCCCACAAGCCTGCACGCCTTGTAGTTTTTTTCTTTCGTGAACCCGATGATATGATCCACCATGGCGCGCGCAACGCCGTGGCCACCGTAATTCGGATGTACGGACATGATGCCGAGGGACACATGATATTCGCGGGGATGGTAGAAACACGCCCCCATCATCCTGCCCGTTTCCTTATGAAACGCAGCAATGCTGCACCCCGGAGTCAGGTCGTTGTAGATCCTGTAGAAAATCGAAGTGTCGTACGGCCTGCATTCGTAAAAATCCCTTCCCAATCCGTGTTTCCACCACCAGGCATTGAACGCTCCGAACAGCAGATCCGCATATTCGGGAACATCCGAATCGTTGAGAGGGCGGAGTAGAAAGGCGTCTTTCGTTTTTTTCGTTTCCATACCTCATCCCTTATATCATATGTGCTTTGTATCGATTTTCCTGGATACTAATACCTTTCATATCAGGATGCAAGGGAAAACCGTTCCGTCCGTCACGTTTTTTTGAAATGCTCCCTGAATTCGGCGGGCGTCATGGAGATTTGTTTCTGAAAAGCTTGGTAGAACTGATAGATGTTGGAAAACCCGACCTGATACATAACGTCAGAAATGTTCATATCTGTAGTGAGCAGAAGCCTCTTCGCCTCGTTGAGCCGTCTGCCGATGATGTATTCCTTGAAGCCGATGCGCGTCACTTCCTTGAACAAATGCCGGAAACGCGATTGGCTCATATTCACGATCGCGCTCACTTCGCGGAGCGAAATGGCTTCGGAGAAATGAGCCGTTATGTAATCGAGAGCCGGCTGCATTTTGATATAATAATTCAACTTCTGGGACGAGTTTCCTGCTCCAGTCGTTTTGTAATACTGCATGAGCAGCGCAAGCATTTTCCTCAGATTCGCATCGATAAGATGTTTGTACTGACCTTCTTTTTTATCCCAGATTTTCTTGCAGTCGAGCATGATTTCGGCTATGGTGGCCGCTATTTCGGTGTCCGCACTGATCTTATTGCAGAAACTGACGGAGTTGTTCCAGAACGGAGAAAGATATTCGAAATCGAAAAGCCTACTTCCCGGTGGGGCGATGAGTTCGGGGTAAAAAATGATGAACAGATATCTGGTGGTTTGGGGAGGATCTGAAACAGCTTCGTGCTTTTCGAAATTGTCCACCAGGAAGATATCGCCTTTCGCAACATCGTATACTTTATCGGTGAACAGGAACTTCCCTTCGCCCTCTATGCACAACCCCAGTTGCAGATAATCCTGGTAGTGCATTTTCTCCCTGTTCCCGTGAATGTCGCACTCGAATGCCTTGAACGGAAAATCGGGATCGAGATTATAATGGCGTAAATAGACTCCTCTCGTACCCCACCTTCTTTTCGGCTCAGCCGCCGGATTCGAAACCCGGATACAGAATCATGCCGCCGTCTACATAGAGCGTACACCCGGTTACATAATCCGCTTCGTCGGATACGAGCCACACGGCGGCTTTTCCGATCTCCTCCGGCTCTCCGAGCCGCTTGTACGGAACCAGCTTGAGAACTTCTTTTTCCGCCTCCGGTGTTTCCCATACAGGGCGATTGAGCGGCGTCTTTATCGCACCGGGCGAAATAGCCATGACGCGGATTCTCCTGGAAGCGTACTCCTGGGCAACGCTCTTCATGAACATGATGATACCACCCTTGGCTGCAGCGTAGCCGACCCGCATAGCCCAGGGGATGACATCGTGTACGGAACTCATGCACAGCACTTTTCCGAGTGCTTTCGAAACAGGCCGCATACCCCGCCTGAGGAATTCCCTCACCGCTTCCCGTGTACACAGGAAATGACCCGTAAGATGCGTGCCTATGACAGCATTCCATTGCTCGAGCGTCATGGTATGAAAGGCTTCGTCGATCTGTATGCCGGAGTTGTTCACCAGGATGTCCAATGTGCCGAACTTTTCAAAGGTCGCCTTGAACATCGCCTGCACTTGGGCTTCGTCGCCAACATCGGCCCCAAACGCGATGGCGTCTCCGCCGTTCCTGACAATGTCGTGCGCCACTTGTTCTCCGGATGCCTTGTTCGTGTGATAATTGACCACCACTTTTGCGCCGGCTTCTGCGAGTGCGTACGCCACGCTTTTCCCTATCCCCGAGCTCGCACCTGTTACCAGCGCAATCTGACCCTCAAGCAGCCTGTTCGTTTTTCCGCTCATCTCAATCCTTCCTATATCGCATATGAAGAAAAACCGCCGTCTATAGGCACGACATTTCCTGTTACGAAACGGGAGGCGTCGGACAGAAGCCAGACTACCGTGCCTATCAGCTCTTCGGGTTCTCCGTACCTTCCCATGGGCGTATGCGCTATGACCTTTTTCGCCCTGGGCGTGTACTCGCCGGTTTTTTGGTCGATATGCAGGAATTTCAACTGTTCCGTCATGAAAAAACCCGGAGCGAGGGCATTGACGCGGACTCCGACATGGGAAAGGTGGACAGCGAGCCACTTTGTGAAATTCGAAACTGCTGCTTTGGCAGCCGAATATGCTCCTACTTTGGTAAGCGGAGTGAACGCGCTCATGGAAGACAGATTCACGACCGAACCTTTTCTTTTTTCGACCATTCCTCTGGAAAACACCTTGGTAGGCAGGAATGTTCCGAGAAAATTGAGATTGAAGGTCTTGCTGAATCCTTCGAACTCGAGATCGAAAAATGTTTTGATATCCGCATTCCCCAAATCGTCGGGTTCGAGGAAATCGTTCGCCGTACTTCCCCGCGGGTCGTTGCCGCCTGCTCCGTTGATGAGAAAATCGGGAGCGCCCCAAATATTTCTGATATCCTCATAAATATCCTTGAGTTGCGCCTCGTTTAGAACATCGCAGGCATACGCTTTCGCGCTGCCTCCCGCCTTGATGATGGCTGCTTCCCTCGCCTTCGCATGTTCGAGGTTCAAATCCAAAAGAGCGACCCTGACGCCGACCGATCCGAGGGCATCCGCCATAACCCCGCACAGAGCTCCCCCTGCGCCGGTTATCACCGCAGTCTTGCCGTTCAGATCGAATAATTTCATCACATCCACTGCCATACTGTTTCCTTTATGCTGATACCACGAACTGACTGAGATACCGGCCGCTCTGTATGATGGCATTCTTTCTGCTGTCCAGAGAATCTTCGTATGCTCTGTCCTCTACCTCGATGACAACAGGACCCTTGTACCGGATATCCGTCAGTGCAGAGAAAAATTTCCCCCAATCCACATCTCCCAGACCGGGAAGTTTGGGAGAATGATACTCCAGAGGAGTAGCGAGGATACCGACGCGGTTCAGCTTCTCGCGGTCCACTTTCGCGTCCTTGAGGTGGACATGGAAAATCTTATCCTTGAACTCGTACAGTGGCAGGAGATAATCGATCTGCTGCCACACGAGGTGGGAAGGATCGTAATTCAGGCCGAAGTTTGCAGAAGGGATGGCATCGAATAGTTTTTTCCACATAGCAGGGCAGTATGCGAGATTCTTTCCGCCTGGCCACTCATCCCCCGAAAAATACATGGGGCAATTCTCGATACCGATTCTGACACCGTTCGCTTCCGCATGCTTCACGATTCCGGGCCAGATTTCCCTGAATTTGCTGAAATTGTAATCCAGATTTTTCGTGTGATCCCTGCCTATGAACGTATTCATGACTTCCACACCGAGTTTTTTAGCTGCTGTTATGACTTTCTTGATATGCTCCACATAGAAGGCCGACTTCTCGGTATCTCCTTCCAGAGGGTTCGGATAGTATCCGAGGCCGGAAATGGAAACTCCCTTCTGCTTCACGAGCGATGTTATGTTCCGAACCGCTGTATCGTCAAGGGATCCGACATCGATATGCGTAACGCCAGCATATCGCCGCTCCGCTTTTCCTACAGGCCAACACATGAGCTCCACACATGCGAAGCCGTTCTGCGATGCAAAATCAACCACCTCTTCCAAACTCAAATCCGCCATGATAGCGCTTACAAATCCCAGTTTCATGTTCGTCCCTCCTTATTTCACCTGGACCCACGAGCCTTTCCTGCTGCTCTCCACGATTCTTTCGTTCAACATCAGTTCCCTCAGGCCGTCCCTGAACGTGGGAAACGTCGGAGCTTCTCCCTTATCTTTGTTCAGAATATAGGAATACACATCCTTGAACATCTGCTTGAACGTATCCGGAAAGCCTTCGTTGTGTCCGCCCGGATAATCGATGGATGAAAGCACTTCTGGGTACACGAGCGACGGATCTTTCATAATGAGCTCATTGTTTCCGTCGCGTCTTCCGATCCACATTTGATTGGGCACTTCGGAGTCCCATGCGGCCGACCGTTTCGATCCGTTCACTTCGAACGAAAGCCGGTTTTTTCTGCCCGCAGCCACCTGATTCACCGTGAGCACGCCTCCAGCGCCGTTCTCGAACCTGAGAAGCACAGAAGCGTAGTCTTCGGTGTCTATAGGAATATCCTTGTAGTCTTCGGGTTTGAGAATCTTGCCTGCATAGGTTTCCACCGGTTTGAGCGGTTTCTTCCTTGTCGTGTGGAAGGTTTTAAAATCCGCAAGCACTTCCACAATTCGTAGGCCGGTCACGAATTCGATGAGGTCGAGCCAGTGCGAACCGATATCGGCAACTGCACGGGATGCTCCGGATTGGCTTTGTTCGAGCCGCCAATTATAGTCCGTCGGATAGAAAAGCCAATCCTGCAGGTAAGAGCCATGCACCGCGAACACCGTTCCGATATCGCCTTTTTTCACCATGGCATGAAGCTGCCTCATGAGCGGATAGTATCGGATATTGAAATGAACCGTGTTTACCAACCCTTTCTTATCCGCAAGCTCAACAAGCTGTTCGGCTTCCTTTATGGAAACAGTGAGCGGTTTTTCGCATACAACATGCTTTCCGGCTTCCAGCGCTTCCTTTGCCATGGTGTAGTGGAGGTTATTGGGCGAACATACATGTACGACCTGAACCTCATCGTTATGGATAAGTTTTTTATAATCGCCGTATCCGTACTTAATGGCAAGTTTTTTCGCCTTTTCCCGCGATTCCGCCTCGTTCGAGCCTGCTATGGCTACCACCTCCGCAATGCCGATGCGCTTAAGCGCTTCTATATGCGCAGGACCAATAAAACCCTTTCCTATAACTCCAGCTTTTAAAACACTCATATTATCTCCTTACGTTCGATACCATACAAGAACACAGGTACTGCAGCTCGAAAGTCCGATCACAATCATAGGACATGATGTTTCAGTTGTCAATGAAAAAAAAAAAAAAAAAAATATTACGAATAAAATGCTACGATAATATGCGCGTAAAAAAATTATACCTTCCGCGATGCGTATGCCGCATTCCCCCGCATATACGTGAATGCGGGTTTTTTGAAATCTGAATCTGGAAGCTTCTTACCTCAAATACCTGTTTATATCGGCTAATCTTCCCGAACCGATTCGAAATTGTCTTCGCGCATGCCTAAGCGTTTTCATGGAACCAGCAAGTGGTTCGATCCGGTTGCATCCCCAACCGCTCTTTCCTAACGCTCGACTAGATCGGAGGAAAAAATCTGCCGCTATCGGCCTCTCTGCGGCCCTTCGGCGTGGGAAGGTAAGCCGTCGTTCGTTTCGTTCGATCGTTGTTTACACAAAAAAACAGAACCATGAGGAATGAGCATTCAATAATAAAGAATATATTAATATTTTTAATGTTGCACATATCGCAAAAAAACCGTACGTAGCTCTCGAAAACTCATCGAACCTGGAGTTTCAGAGCTGTCAGACACTCGTTGCGATGCAGATAGTCCCGTAGAAACATATTCGTATTTCTTTTCAGAGAAAGAAGATACAAAAACAGCGTCAGGAATTGTACTCTCCCCTAAATCTTTTCTTGCGCTTCGCTGATACGACTCTTATACTGTTACTATGAGAATTCAAGGAAAGCATTTCAAGGACGAAGAAGGAAGGATCCTCATACTACGCGGCGTCAACCTTGGCGGCAGTTCCAAAATTCCTGCAGCACGGCACTGCTCCAGCAGAGACAAAACCTGTCTGTACGATCTCGACTCCGTTTCGTTCAAAGGCAAACCTTTTCCTCTGGATGAAGCGGACGAACATTTCACCAGGTTACGTTCATGGGGATTCACGGTACTCAGGTACGTTATGCCATGGGAAGCAGTCGAGCATGCTGGCCCTGGAAAATACGACGAAGAATACCTCTCTTATACGCATGCGCTTATTGGTAAAGCATCGCGCTACGGCATATCCGTTATCATCGATCCGCACCAGGATGTATGGAGCAGGTGGACAGGGGGAGACGGAGCTCCCGCATGGACACTCGAAAAACTAGGAATAGACGTAACGCGTATTCATGCAGTCGGCGCCGCAACAGTTCATGCCGAAATGCCGGAACCCTACAAACAAACCGTCTGGGCAGCCAATTACATACGTTATGCTCCATCCACCATGTTCACCCTCTTTTTTGCAGGAAACGATTTTGCTCCCGGTATCTCCGTGGACGGCGAACCGGTGCAAGAGTTTCTGCAGGGTAGATTCTGTAAAGCAATGGCGCATGTCTTCAAAACAGTGGCCGATCTTCCAAACGTCATAGGTTTCGATACGCTGAACGAACCGTGGCCGGGCTTCATAGGGCTCACCGATCTCTCAAGGCTTGAGAGAACCCTTCTGTACAGCGGAATTATGCCGTCGCCTTTTGAAGGAATGCTTGCAGCCTCTGGAATACCCGTGGAAGTGAATGTGCACAACTTGTGGTCGAGGGGCAGACCGCGTTCACGAATTGTTCTGAATCAGCAGCGGATCAGCCTTTTCAAACCCGGCCACGAATGTGTATGGAAACGAGTCGGCGTGTGGGACGAGAAAAACGGGAAAGGCAGACTCGTACGGAAAGATTATTTCTCCGGAATAAACGGCAGACCGGTCGATTTCAACGAAGATTATCTTAAACCCTTTATCCGCCGCTTCGCGGAAGCAATCCGATCGGTGCGCAAAGACGCCATTGTGTTCATGGAATCCGTTCCGAGTAGCACATATCATGTATATCCGGATCCGGACCTGCCCGATATTGTACATGCATTCCACTGGTACGATGGTATGACGTTGATGACAAAACGGCGTATTCCTTTCGTGTGCCACGACGTGGTAAACAACCGGATAATAGCAGGCTCCCCTGCAGCAGTGGAGAAAAGTTTTGCAATGCAGCTCGGAGCTCTCAAAGAAAAAAGCTCGTCTAAGTCCGGACCGCTCCCGTCTTTTCTGGGAGAATTCGGCCTCCCCTTCGATCTTGCCGGGAAACGCAGTTATTCGACAGGACGTTTCACGGCTCAGGAGAAAGCGCTTTCCGCATACTACAATGCGATAGACGCTAATTTGTTAAGTTCTACAATATGGAACTATACCGCCGACAACGACAACACCGATGGGGACCGTTGGAACGACGAGGATTTCTCGATCTTTTCGCGGGACCAGCAGAAAAAAACTTGGCAGGAAGACATAGACTCGGGCGGCAGGGGGGTGACCGCATTCTGCAGGCCCTACGCGATGAGGACCTCGGGAGAGCCTCTCTGCATGCGTTTCGACTGGAAAAAGAAGCGATTTTTCTTCCAATGGATGAACGATCCGGGCATAAGCGCACCGACCGAAGTGTTCATTCCGAGGATTCAGTATCCGAAAGGTATACGCGTTCTCTGGAACGGAGGAAGTTGGAACTACGACGAAGCATCGCATATCCTCAGGCTCGACAATCCAGGCCACGTCTGCGTCTGCGCTTTGACCGTGCTCCCCATGTATAGGTGGAACAAAACACAGACCGCTTCCGAAAGGCTGCGTTAGGCGTTCGAATCGGGAGGAGTCCGTTTCGGAAAACGATATTTTCGAAACGCTCAGATCTCTTTTATGAAACACCTTCTCCGTTTATGCTGCCTCGGGTTGAAATACTTCAGGAGGAGCTGCACGCTCATATTGTCTTCGAGTTCTCCTGCGGATTCCGCGCTCACCACGCCGTGTTTGAGGCAGGCCTTGTGTATTTCCGTCACCATGATCGCGTTGAGCCCTTTGTTCTGCAAATCTTTTCTGATCGCAATCAGATAGAAGTCGATCTGCTTCGGAAATTTCAGAGCCTTCAGCAGATGGACGAAACCGAATGGCAGGATTCTCCCCTTCGCCTTTTGCATGGCCCTAGACATAGAGGGCATCGAAATGAAGAAAGCAGCGACATTTCCGTTCCCATCGAGGATCACTTTGGTGAAATCCGGATGTATGAATCCGAAGTATTGCTTCACATACTTATCGATCTGCTTGTCCGTCAGGTCGACGACTCCATACAGGTGGGCATACGCCTCATTGATTAAATAGAAGATTTGCCTCGCATAAGGGAGGAAATCCTTCGGTTTTCTGGCGTCCAGAACCCGGAGGCCATTCCTGCCAAATACAATCCGTTCCAGCCGGAAGTATTTCTCAGGAATGGTCTCCGGGATCCGAACCTCGAACTCAAGCCAGTCAACATCCTTCCTGAATCCGTGGTACTCCATATGGACCGGATAATAAGGATGGTTGTAGATCATCGGAAGCGTCCCGAGTTCCTTGAACCCTTCGATGAGCATTCCCTCCTTATCCAGGTCCGTAAACCCGAGTGGACCGTGGATACCGGCCATGCCCTGCTCTTTGCCCCATGTAATCACCGCGTTGAGGAGGGCCCCCGATACTTCCTTGTCGTCGATGAAATCGATCCATCCGAACCGAACATACCTGTTTTTCCACTTCTCTATGTACCGCCGGTTGATGATTCCGACAATTCTACCGGCCAGTTTGCCGTCCTTATATGCGAGCCAGAATTTCGCGTCGCAATACTCGTATGCCGGATTCTTGTCCCTGCGGAATGTGTTGTACTCGTCGACGAGAAAAGGCGGCACCCAGTATTCGTTTCCTTTGTAAAGTTTGAACGGGAACATCACAAACTTACGCAGGTCGCCTCTCGTCTTCACTTCTTTCAGCTCAATTGCCATGCGTCCTTCCTTTCTTAAAAAATTTTGAGTGTAGGGAATATCTTTTCATATTGCATGATATGACACATTTAATCAATCAGCAGGAAGACAAGAATGCCAGCGATGTACAGAGTACGTCTGCCGGCGGGACGACGAAGCGTCGCCGGCTTGACCTTCATCCTGGAAAAGTACGAGCTTTACCTATGAAACGGTATTCTATCCGCGAGAGCCTCACGTACAATCGCTTCGGAACTGAAGGATGCCGTTTATTCCTCGAACTTCGTGATCACTACGATGCCGTTATGACCGCCGAACCCGAGGGAATTGGACATGGTACACTTTATCGGCCCCTTTACGCCTTTGTTCGGCACATAGTCGAGATCGCAGACAGGGTCGGGCTCGTTCAGGTTGATCGTAGGCGGATAGAACTGATCCCGTATGGCAAGCGTACAGACGATCGCCTCCACCGCTCCTGCTGCGCCGATGAGATGTCCCGTCATGGATTTCGTGGAAGAGACTTTGAGCTTTCGAGCGTGATCGCCGAACGCCTTTTTGATGACCATGGTCTCAAGCGGGTCGTTGAGCGGTGTCGAAGTACCATGTGCATTGATGTAGTCGATATCTTCTGGTTTCAATCCTGCATCTGCAAGCGCTATCTGTATTGCTTTCACTGCGCCTCTTCCTTCGGGATGCGGAGCAGTCAGGTGATTCGCATCGCAGGTCATGCCGTAACCCGCTACTTCTGCGAGAATTGGCGCACCGCGTTTCTTGGCATGTTCATACTCTTCAAGTATGAGGACGCCGGCTCCTTCGCTCATGACGAATCCGTCTCTGTCCTTGTCGAAGGGGCGGCTCGCCTCCTTGGGCCTGTCGTTATATTTCGTAGCGAGAGCCTGGATGACGGCAAAACCTGCAATACCCATTTTTACGATGGCTGCCTCTGTGCCGCCTGCGATGATGATATCCGCTTCGCCGCATCTGATATGCCGTGCAGCTGCGCCTATGGCATCGGTTCCAGAGGAACAGGCCGTCACTACGGAATAACAGGGTCCCCATGCATTGAAATAAATGGCGATATTCGCAGGAGCGATATTGCTGATGAGCTTAGGTATGGTCATGGGAGGAACGCGGGAAGGGCCCTTTTCGAACAGAGACCAGTAAGAAGCTTCGAGCGTGTCGAACCCTCCGATACCATTTCCGATGATCACTCCGGTCCTCTCGGAATCGAGATCTTCCTTTTTCAACCCTGCACCCTGCATGGCCTCTACAGCGGCGACGAGCGTATACAGAGTGAAAATATCCATCTTACGAGCTTCTTTCCTGTCGATGACGGACGAGGGATCGAAGTTTTTTACTTCGCCTGCGATCTTCGCTGGGAAATCCGCAGTGTCGAACCTCGTGATCGGACCTATGCCACATTCGCCTGCTTGTATGTTCTTCCAAAATTCGTTGATGTTGTTGCCTAAGGGATTGACCGTTCCGATGCCGGTAATTACGACTCTCTTTCTCATGGGGTTTTCCTCCTCTTGTTACATGCCCATGCCGCCGTCTATATGAATGGTTTGGCCTGTAATATATGAAGCCATCTCGGATGCGAGGAACAGCACAACCGATGCTACTTCCGTCGGTTCTCCGAGCCGGACAAGCGGTATCTGTGCCTGAAGCTTCTGTTTCTGTTCTTCGGTCAGTTTATCCGTCATCTTCGTTCGTATAAAACCCGGAGCTACGGCATTCACACGCACACCCCTGCTCGCCACTTCCCGCGCGAGGCTTTTCGTAAACCCGATGAGTCCTGCTTTAGAAGCGGAATAGTTGCATTGACCTGCATTGCCAATCACACCGACTATGGAAGCGATATTGATAATCGAACCACCTTTTCTCTGGATCATCTGCCTCGCAATTATCTTCGAAATGTAAAAAGCGCTCGTAAGATTGATGGTGAGCACATCGTTCCAATCCTTGCTGCTCATGCGGAAGACCAGGCCGTCTCTGGTAATCCCCGCATTGTTCACCAGGATGTCTATGCCCCCGCTCTCCTTGACGATCTCTTCGGTCACTGCGGAAATTTGTTCCTCGTCAGCGACATTCCCCTGTTTATATACGACCGTAGCGCCTGTGTTCGCCGCGAGCGCCTTATATTCTTCCATATATTCGCTTTCATTGAGATCGATGAAATACACCGAAGCTCCTTCCCTGAGGAATGCCTTGACGATCTCCATACCGATTCCTCTGGCTCCGCCGGTTACCAGGGCTTTTTTACCTTGTAGAAGCATAACCTTCTCCTTATTTCAATATTTCAAATTTTTCAAACATTCTGAATAGCGGCGAGAGTCCCTGCTGGAAGGCAGGGCAATTCTTCCGAAACTGCTTTCCACAGACCTGCCAGTACGGTTCCTGGTCCCACTTCCATGCACCGCGTGAAACCGTCGGCAATGAGCTGCCGTTCTTCGTCCACCCAACGCACCGGCGAAACCACCTGTTTCATACACAGATCCTTGGCTTCCGCCGCTCCGTTCACCCTTTTTCCCGTGACATTCGAGTAGAGGGGTAGTTTCGGATCCCGGAACTCCTGCTTCGCAAGGTGAGCTCCGAATTCCGCCCTCACGTCTTCGAGAAGCGGACAATGGAAGGGAGCGGATACTTTCAAACGAATAACACGCTTTGCTCCTGCCTCTTTGCAAAATGTTTCAGCCTGGGCAAGCCCTTCAGCAGTGCCAGAGAGCACGGTCTGCACCGGACTATTGTAGTTCGCTATGAACACATCGGTTCTTCCCGAATTTCTGATCGCTTCTTCGAGTTTCTCGTACGCGAGGCCGATGACGGCCGCCATACCCGGAGCGCCTCCGCCCGAATTGAGCGACCTAGCAGTTTTTTCCATGAGCTCCCCGCGGAGTTTTACCAGCGGGAATACCGCTTCTTTTGTCAACACGCCAGCTTCCACAAGCGCAGCATATTCACCGAGACTGAAACCGGCACAGCCGTCCGGTACAATACCCCGTTCTTTCAGCACAATCCCTGCGGAAAGATTCACTAGTGTCACTGCAACCTGGGTTTTATCCGTCTGTTTTAATTCTTCTTCCGTACCTTCGAACAGCAGTTTTTTTACATCCATGCCTGTGGTGTCTGCTGCACATTGGAAAAGTTCCTTCACTGCAGCGCTTGCTTCCCACAGATCCTTACCCATACCAGGATATTGGGCACCTTGCCCCGGAAACAAAAAACACGTTTTCACCGGGAACCCCCTTGGTCATCGAGTTGGAGGGAACATACCATACACTTATTTGCACTGTCAAGAGAAAACACCCAAATAATTGAATGGTTCGTGGGTTTTATTTAATTTACAACCGATTTGTATACTTTTTCCGTTTCAGGGCTTGCACAATGATGGCATCTATTTTATAGTGAGGGCAAGCAAGATATAGTGGGATAGTTTACGTTTTATCCATAACAGAAGATTTGTGTTTTTAAGAACGAAATGTTTTTATATTCCCCATGAAGGAGCACAAAGATGATCGCGGATGGGCTTAGTTTAACTGTGATCGGAATGGCAGTAGTATTCATTTTTCTGGCTGTTATAGTCATCATCATGAATCTACTGGCAGTGGTTGTACGAAAATTCTTTCCTATAAAAGAAGATTCTTCGGAGATTTTCATCGCTACACAGGAACAGGAAGCGATGCACCAAACCGGCATGGAAAAAGAACTCGCTGCAGCAGCTGCAGCAGCTTTCAAAAATCTACATAGAGGATGAATCATATGAAAAAGCACATAAAATTCATGGTTACTGCGTTCAGAGATGGATTTCAGTCCGTGTATGGGGCGAGAGTATATAGTAAAGACTTTCTGCCCGCTGTCGAAGCATCTGCCAAAGCCGGCATAGATCATTTTGAAGCAGGCGGCGGTGCTATGTTTCAGTCGCCCTATTTCTATTCAAATGAAGACTCCTTTGCCATGATGGATGCTTTCCGCAAAGCCGCTGGACCGAACGCCAACCTTCAGACCCTCGCCCGGGGCATTAATGTGGTAGGCCTGGATTCACAGCCGCGCGATATCATCAAACTCCATGCGCAATTGTTTAAAAAGCACGGCATCACTACGATCCGTAACTTCGATGCACTGAACGACGTCAACAACCTCATATATTCCGGACAATGCATAAAGGATGCCGGGCTCAGGCATGAGGTTGTGGTCACCATGATGGAGCTTCCGCCGGGGGCCCCAGGCGCCGATCGGGCGCACACTGCGGATTTCTATCTTAAGACACTGCGGCAGATACTGGATGCGGGCATACCGTACGACTCCGTATGTTTCAAGGACGCTTCTGGTACCTCTGCACCGAGAAAAGTTTATGAAACCATAAAAGGTGCGCGCGCAATGCTCGGCGACAAGGTCACGCTCGTGTTTCACTCGCACGAGACAGCCGGCGTAGGCATAACCCAGTATATGCTCGCAATCGAAGCAGGTGCAGATCAGATCGATCTATCCCTCGCGCCTGTATCGGGCGGAACCTGCCAGACCTACGCACTCACCCTGTGGCACGCTCTTCGGGGAACGGAATACGATCTCGGCATAGACGTCAACAAGATCATGAAGCTGGAAGAGTTCTTCAAGGATTGTATGAAAGACTATTTCCTGCCTCCGGAAGCGACAAAAGTCGAGCCGCTCATCCCGTTCTTCCCCATGCCAGGTGGTGCGCTCACCACCAATACGCAGATGCTCAGGGACAACGCGCTCATGGATAAATATCCGGAAGTGATAGCCGAAATGGGAGAAGCTGTGGCGAAAGGTGGTTTTGGAACCTCCGTAACGCCCGTATCCCAGTTCTATTTCCAGCAGGCCTTCAACAACGTGATGTTCGGGAAGTGGAAGAAAATAGCCGAAGGATATGGGAAAATGGTGCTCGGATATTTCGGCAAGACACCCGTGGAACCCGATGCGGAAGTGATGAAGGTATCCGAAGAGCAACTCAATCTGAAGCCTACCACGGAACTTCCCATAGACATAAATGATAAAAACCCGAAAAAAGGCATAGCGGCAGCAAAGGCTTTGCTCCAAAAAGACAACCTGCCTCTGACGGACGAAAACATCTTCATAGCAGCGACCTGCCAGGAAAAAGGCATAGCCTTCCTGCAGGGCAAAGCCACCGTTGGAGTGCGAAAACTCTCGGACGAAAAACCGAAAGCGGAAAAAGCTCAGGAACCGACAAAACCGGTTCCCACCAGTTTCATCGTCACGGTCAATAATAACGCATACAATGTCCACATAGACGGCAACACCGCTGTCGTGGATGGTACACAGTATGCAATTTCCGTACAGGAAGGGAGCGAAGCTCCTGTACAGCACCCCGTGAAAGCTCCGGTTCAGCTGGCGAAACAAGCAACTCCTGTCCGCACTGCTGGACCGGCACCCGTACCAAAACCTGCGGCAGGGGGAGGATCGCACAAAATCATAGCCCCTCTCCCTGGTCTCATATTGAGAATTGTCGTACACCAGGGCAGCCAGGTGGCAAAAGGAGATACGATACTCGTGCTCGAATCCATGAAAATGGAAACCCCCATAGTGGCATCCGCAGCAGGAGTAATCTCCGAAATCTCCGTGAAACAGGGCGACCATGTGAAAGCGGGTCAGCTCCTTGTAACTGTACAGGGTGAAGGAGGTACCCCTGCTCCTGTAACTCACGCCGCTCCTCAGCCCAAACCGGTTTTCAAGCAGACAACGCCGCAGATGCAGGCAGCAGCGAAACCCGCACCTGCGGCATCTACAGCACAGGCCGCTCAGAAGCCCGTTCAGGCTGGCCAGCAGCGAGTTCTCGCACCCCTTCCCGGCCTCATTCTCCGGATTCCCCTAAAGCCGGGGGATAAGCTGAACAGGGGAGATACGATACTCGTGCTCGAATCCATGAAAATGGAAACCCCCATAGTGGCACCCAGTGCGGGAACGCTCGCAGATATCTCGGTAAAACAGGGAGATCATGTGAAAGCAGGGCAGCTGCTCGCCACTATACAGAATTAACTCGTTACTTCCGGCCCGCTATCCGGTTCGAAGTGGACTTGCACCACGCAGATCATGAAAACCCGATACTGGGCCTTGTGTAATTCTTACGACCGCTGAAACGGTGTTTCAGCGCTATCACGACCAATACCCCATTTTTTAGAAGGAAGCATGATGGATATTTTTAAATTCTTTCATCAAATCTGGCTTTCCACAGGGATTGTCAATTTTACACTCGGTCAGGCTATCATGATCTTGGTCGGGCTCGTGCTCATCTATTTGGCGATAAAGAAAGAGTTCGAACCCCTCCTGCTGCTCCCCATTGGATTCGGAGGTATTCTTGCAAATATACCGACAGCAGGCATAGCGGAACTCACCGTGTCTCTGCTTGACCCGAAGACGCAGGAAATAGTACACAAATTCGGAGGATTCATCGGACAGATCTACGGATTCGGCATTGAAGGCGGCCTATTTCCGCTTTTCATATTTATCGGAGTCGGCGCTCTTACGGATTTCGGACCCCTCATTGCCAATCCAAAAACAGCGCTCCTCGGAGCGGCAGCCCAGTTCGGCATATTCACCACCTTGATTGGGGCTCTACTGCTTTCAAGGTTCCTCGGATTCGATTTCAATCTCGCGGATGCCGCTTCCATAGGCATCATAGGTGGAGCGGACGGTCCGACAGCCATCTTTCTCGCATCGCGGCTTTCGCCGAGATTGCTCGGAGCCATAGCTGTGGCCGCGTATTCATATATGGCATTGGTGCCGATCATTCAGCCCCCGATCATGAAGCTCTGCACAACGAAAAAAGAGCGAGAAATCAAAATGGAACAGTTGCGGGAGGTATCGAAGCTGGAAAAGATACTGTTCCCCCTTGCTGTGCTCATCATCTGTATCATACTGCTGCCCAGCGCTACCCCGCTCATCGGGGCTCTGATGTTCGGAAATCTTATCAAGGAATCCGGTGTGACAGAACGACTTTCCAAAACCGCCCAGAACGAACTCATCAATCTGGTCACCATCATGCTCGGCCTGGCGGTCGGCTCGAAACTTCAGGCGGACAAATTCCTTCGCCTTGAAACGATCGCCATACTGCTGCTCGGCCTCCTCGCCTTCTCCGTGGGAACTGCGAGCGGTGTGCTACTCGGCAAGCTGATGAACAAGCTTTCCAGGAAACCCATCAATCCGCTCATCGGAGCAGCAGGGGTATCAGCTGTGCCTATGGCAGCTCGTGTCGCAAATAAGGTCGGCCAGCAGGCAAATCCGGACAATTATCTGCTCATGCATGCCATGGGCCCGAATGTTGCAGGCGTCATAGGGTCCGCTGTTGTCGCAGGTGTCCTCCTCGCCATTGTACCGCTCATGTGATCAATAAAAGAAAGAGGAGAGCTTTTAGCTCTCCTCTTTCTTTCGGTTCATTTCATTTTTTTCATGGCTTACATGTTTTTTAAATTTTTTTTACATGATTTTTACATATTTTCATATGCTTTATATGGCAAAAACTATGCCAATCCACTTTTAATCTTCATTTTTTTACTTCAATCTACCCAATTCGTTTCAGCAAGAATGAACCCGCGCCGCTGCGTTTTCCCCACACAGGCGAATCCGACGAAACGAGAACAATTGATTAATTCATTACAATAAAAAGAATTAATTGAAAGCATTATGTAAATGCCCCGTAGTTCCGCTCTCTGTGATACACGGGACACGAGCGATTCCGTTTCGAACTGGCAATTGGGCTGTTTTTCCGACGTTTCTCCCGGATAGGGATGCAACGAAAACAGTCAGCAGATAAACCCCTATGCAAAATGAATAATAAACAGGAAAAATTATCATAACTGATTATAAATCAACGAATTATTCGATATTTCATATTGATGGATTATGCATTTTGCATAGGGGTTTATCCGTTTTTTTCTCTCAATCGCCTGCTCAGTGTGGACTGAGAAATGCCGAGAAGTTGTGCTGCGATGGATTGGTTCCCGTTCGTTTTCTTTATGGCCTCTTCGATGAGCAGATCTTCGACTTCCTTTAAAGAAGGGAATTTCCCGAACTCGGAAAACAACACAGATGTCGCACGGTTTTTCTCGGTCGATGTGGCGTCTTGCTTGTGTGCCGCCAGGTAATCTTTGAAATAAGAAAGCGAAAGCACTCCGGAACTGTGTCTGCTCACAGCATCGAAGATCATGGATTGAAGCTCCCGTACGTTGCCCGGAAAGTGATACGTGGTAAGAAGCGTGAACAACTCTTTCGGTGCAGTAGGGGCTTTTTTTTCGAGAGATTTTGCAGATTCTTCTATAAAGTGCCGAACTAAAAGCGGAATGTCTTCTATTCTGTTCCGCAGCGGCGGTATTTCGATATGGTGAAACAAAAGTCGGTAATATAGATCCTTCCTGAAGGAGCCCTGCTCCTGTTTGAGCCTCAAATCCGCATTGGTAGCCGCTATGAGTTTAGCCTCAGCCCTTTTCGGAACATCGGACCCTATGGGATAGTATTCCTCTTCCTGAAGGAGACGCAGTAGCTTGATCTGCGACCCTATTTCCAGATCGCCTATTTCGTCGAGAAAAAGCGTTCCGTCCGCAGCCTGTTCAATGAGTCCATTCCTCTGCGTATCAGCGCCTGTAAACGCACCTTTCTTGTGTCCGAACAGCGTGTCCGAAAACATGGCATCGTCCAATCCTGCGACATTCACCGGCACGAAATTGCCTTTCCTATTGCTGAGCCTGTGCAAGGCACGCGCTATGAGCTCCTTCCCTGTGCCGCTTTCCCCTGTTATCAACACGGATTTCGGACTCTTCGCAATGACTTCCGCATAGCGGAATATGGCTTTCATCATGTTGCTGCAGGTGATTATTTCCGAGAACGCTTCAGGATGTTTCAGTTCCCGCGAGAACACTTCTTTGCTCAG
The DNA here is from genome assembly GCA_964631915.1 of uncultured Spirochaetales bacterium. GTDB lineage: Bacteria > Spirochaetota > Spirochaetia > CAZWAS01 > CAZWAS01 > CAZWAS01. Next base: position 36,487 of record CAZWAS010000006.1, read on the forward strand.
GACATGCACTTCTTCTTGGAGTTGACGCATATCCATAGCATGTTTGACGACCGAAACCAGCCGGTTTTTGTTCACCGGTTTTGTGAGATAATCGAAAGCGCCGATTTTCATGCATTCCACTGCGGTATCCACTTTATCTTCGCCTGTGATAACGATTACCGGTATCTCCGGATACGCTTCCTTTATCTGGCGAAGGACCTCCTGCCCCGAAACGTACAGCATGTTTAGATCTATGAGAATAACGCTGAAGAGTTCCGATTTCAGAAGAGGCAGAACTTCCCGAGAATCCTGGCACATTTTGAGATCCGCGATATCGTGATACTCCAAAACAGTGCTGTAAAACACCAGTGCCAGATCGTCATCGTCCACTATCAGGACTCTGCGCCGTTGTTCATTCATCACATCGAGTATATCGGCAAAAAAACCTTTTGTCAGTATATGCGGTAATTCCACAGCAGTTCTCAGGTTGGTAGCCATAAGCATGCAAGAAGAGCGGATACCAGGGCATTCTCCCCAGGAGGCATTGCTCTGCTGTTTCTTGCATACATCTCTGTATAACGGGTCCTGCTGGTCGAATTGTGGGCGACAACTATGAGTCATAGAGAGCATTGCTGATGACCCCGCAGCAAAGCGCTATTGACCCATAGTATGCGGCGTTTGTATCCTCTTTGTATGGGACATGAACGGTATGCCTGAACTCCTGGCTCCGGGCGGAAGCCTTCAGGCTGCTTTATATGCCTTGTCGTACGGTGCGGACGGCGTGTATGTCGGTTTGCCCGATTTTTCCGCGCAAAAAAAAAAAAAAAACCTGACTCAGGACGAGCTGCTGAGACTCATCGCGTTCGCCATGGATCGGGGGAAAAAAATCTACATAGCCATGAACACCATCATTCTAGAGCGCGAACTCGAACGGGTGTGCTCGCTGCTCTACGATGTATCAATGCTGCCGGTAGCCGGCATTATTGTACAGGACTATGGGCTTTTCGCCCTGATCAAGGATCACTTTCCGTGGATGCCGATCCACGGTTCGACGCAGATGGCAGTGCACAATACGGACGGGGTACGGTTTCTCGCATCCAAAGGATTCAGCCGTATCATCGTATCCAGGGAACTCACCTTTGAAGAGCTCGCCGTCCTCCGCAAAGAGCACCGGGACATCGAATTGGAGGTATTCATCCACGGTTCTCTCTGCTACGGCATGTCCGGCCTCTGTCTCGCATCGGGTATCATGGTGGGCAGATCGGGGAACAGGGGCGAATGCGCCCAAATTTGCAGAAGCTGGTTCGACCACGGCAAGCAACGGGGATACTACTTCTCATGCAACGACCTCAGGTTGGGAACTTCGATCCGAAAACTTTCGGAACTAGGCATAGATGCGTTCAAAATCGAAGGTCGCATGAAAAGTCCCGAATACTCCGGCCTTGTATCCGCCTACTATAGGGCGATCCTTGACGGAAAACCAGACGAAACCATTTTCGATCTCGAAAAACAATGCAGGCAAGTTTTTTCAAGGAGACAGACCCAGGCTTATTTTTACGAAAAGCGGGGGAAGCATATCATAAACAAAGACTATCCCTCCCACAGAGGGCTTTTCCTCGGCACAGTCAAGGAAAGCAGAGGAAATTTCGTTTCTCTCACCATCAAAGAGCCTCTCGCGCTCCATGACGGAATACTCGTATTCGGAAAAGGAGAACACTCCGAACCTGCGGGATTCAGCGTCCAGATCCTCGAACAGAACGGCAAACGTGTATTCAGCGCAGAACAGGGAACCGCGATTCGTCTGCAGGTGCCTTTTCCCGTGAGCGAGGGAAGCCGCTTATACAAGGCATCTTCTCATAAGCTTTTATGGCCAATGATCCAGGAGCCGAATCCTTTCAGAATTCCGGTTCCTGTTTCGGTGACCCTCGACGGTTCGATCATGCGGACAGCAGCGAAGTTTCGGGATATAGAAGTCTGCACACAAACCTCTGTCACCGTGGAACCTGCAAACAAAACTATTCCCTTCATCGAAGTGCTCGCAAAGCACTTCTCGACGCCGGTCGATTCCCGTTTTACGATCGCATCGATCGAATTCGTCAACCGGGGAGAAGGCGGAGACACAGGAATCTTCATCCCCCCTTCGGAGCTCAAATCCGCGAAAAACCGGCTCTTCGCATCCCTCGAAACCGCTTTCCGAAAGCAAAAGGCGGAGTCAGTCAGCGCTGCTTTGTTCTTATCCGAAGCCCCTGTCGGGCCGGCACATATGAGCTCCATACCGCGGCGGTCCTCTATGCGCTGTGCAGTGCCTGCGGAAAAGGCGATACGGCACGAGCTTCCTTTCATCACCGAATACACCCGGCTTTCGCTCGCAAACCTGACTGCTTGGAGCGGCATGTATTTCCTGCCGCTCTGCCCTGCGATCTTCGACAGCAGAGGATTTTTCGAACGGCTTTCCGCTTTCCTGGGGGAACACCGCGACAAGCGGTTCTGCATCGGCCTTTCGAATCCGGCTCATCTCGCATGGGCACAACATATACCGGATAACGCTACCTGTTTCATCGATTACGGCCTCTACATAGCGAATAGGTTCGCTTTCAAATTCTTCGAAAAAGAGCTACCCCATCTCGAATTCGCATATTTCTGGATCGAAGGCTCGGATGAGGATTTCGAAGCGCTTGTGGAACATACAGGCATATCCTCACCACCCCTCCTCCGCTACGAGAAAGATTTCTCTCCCCCCCTCTTCATTAGCAGGTGCTGCTTCAGACGCCACAGCATCGCATCCCCGCATGCGTCGGGTTGCCAACCCGACGCATGCGGCAAACGCTTCGAATACCGTATATCCCAGCAGAAACGGCAATTCAACGTGGTAGTCGAATCCTGCATGAGCTATGTGACGGAAACAAGGTGAGAACCCCAATAGCCATAGAGCATCCTCCTGGTCTTCGTTCTTTCCTCAATCCAACTGCAGATTTGTAAAAATCTGTAAAAACCTCCGCAGATAGGCGAGAACTGCTCTGAAAGAGCTGGTATGTTTCTTGAATTCCCTCCCTTACCCTAAATCTAACGGCAGAGGAGGTCGAAACCATGCAAAGCTCCATGACTGAGGAGGTTCTCAGGTACAAACAATCTGGTTCCGGGTTTTCAGATTTACACAAAAGAATCTGTCTGTTCGTATATCGGTACCCGCAGGGGAGATTGAACTGGACAGAAGATGAGTGTGGAGATTTTTTCCTGTTTTTTTATCCCAAAATACCCGGTCTCATTCGTCGGTTCGAATACAGGGGAAAACCTTTCGAAGCGTATCTTGCAGGTACGCTGAGATGGCAAGCGAAGACATTCGCTCAGGAGCAGAAACGCCTGCGCAGACGCTGCCAGTTGCTCGAGCGACAAGACCTCTGGGTCGTCGAAGAAGAAGAACCGAAGATTTGCGCATCCAAGCCGCTCTCCATGCCGAAAGAAATGAAGCGGATCATCGGCATGACGCGTGACGGGAAAATAGCGACTGAATCGAAATCAAAACGGCTGCTCTTTCTCATACTCAAAGAATGCCAATTCATAGACGATACCTTCCTGCACTATGCAGCGGATATAACGGGGTGCGAATTCACGAAACTCTGTTCCTGCGTCGAGAGCCTGAAAGCGAAGCTTCAGAAAAGGAAAATGCGCATCGCAGCCCTCGAAGAAAGGAGGAACAAGGCATTTTTCAGGTGCAATTATTTGGAGGAACGGCTGAGGATGTGCATCATCCCGGAGGAACAGGAGAACCTCGCACGCGCTATAACGAGATTGAAACAGAGCCTTTCCCATACGAGGGAAGCATTGGCACGGGTGCCGCTTTCCCCGACCCACAGGGACATAGCGGAAGTGCTAGGCATTCCGAAAGGAACAGTGGATTCCGGCCTCTTTTATCTCAAATCGGACATGAAGACCCTTTATTCAAACAAGAAGATCGGCTATGCTCCTGATGCATGAACATCGTTTTAGCCAGCACCAACAAACATAAACAATTCGAAATGGCAGGCATCTTTGCAGGCCATACGATCCTGATGCCGGAAGACCTGGGAATACGGTTAGAACATGAAGAAACAGGTTCGACCTTTCTTGAAAACGCAATGGATAAGGCCATGCACCTATTCCATATGCTCAACCTGCCCGTAATAGCAGACGATTCGGGACTTTCCATGCCCGCCTTGAACGGTGCACCAGGTATTTATTCCGCACGGTACGGCTCGAACGACATAAAAAAACGTCTGACGGACCGGGACAGAAACGAATTCCTTCTCGAAAACCTCGAGGGCATAACGGACAGAAACGGTTTCTACGTATGTGCGATGGTTCTGGTCATGGAAGAATACCGGTTCTTCGTCGCGCAGGAGACCTTGCACGGCAGGATCATCGACTCCCCACGAGGAAGCGGAGGGTTCGGCTACGACCCGATTTTTTTCCTGGATGATGCCGGGAAGACCGTGGCTGAGCTCTCCCCAGAGGAGAAAAACCTCATATCGCATAGGGGTAAGGCAGGGAGAGCGCTCAAGGCTATGCTTGACCGAATGTGACCGTCAGGTCGACTCTTTTCCGCGGCAGAGATACCTCAAGTAGATTTTGTTTTTTTCGTCGAGGAATATATCCAATATATCCGGATCGAAAGCTTTTCCGCGCTCCTGTCGCATAATCGCGAGCGCTTCGTCGAACGGAATGGCCTTCCGGTACGGCCGGTCAG
>CAZWAS010000006.1:41198-41429 GCA_964631915.1 uncultured Spirochaetales bacterium
AATGGCATCCCAGTAGTCCGCTATGGTCACGATTCTCGCTTCGAGAGGTATGGCATCGCCTGCTCTTCCTTCCGGATATCCGCTCCCGTCCCATTTCTCCTGGTGATATAGCGCGATAATAGCAGCAGTCTCTATATCCTCTATTTTGCCGAGCAGGCGGTTTCCTTCGGTGGTGTGCTCCTTGATTTTTTCAAATTCTTCTGCACTCAGCTTTTCCGCTTTGTTCAGAAT
>CAZWAS010000006.1:41450-41670 GCA_964631915.1 uncultured Spirochaetales bacterium
CTTACCGACATCGTGCACGATAGCTCCGAGATACACCTTGCGTATGTCTTCTTCGGAAAAGTGCAGCTCCCTCGCCATATCACGGCTGTAGTTGGCAACCCGTTCCACATGACCGCCCGTATACTTATCCTTGGATTCTATTGCGGACGCGAGGGTTAGAAGGAAATGTTCGAGCTGTTTCTCCGCCTTCAGGCGTAGCATGACTGCATGATTCTTTTCC
>CAZWAS010000006.1:41733-53661 GCA_964631915.1 uncultured Spirochaetales bacterium
GCTTCAGCACCACAGGAAGGCTGAACGGTTTGGTGATATAATCCACAGCACCGAGCTCAAACCCTCTCGTCTCGTCCTGCTCTTCGTTTTTCGCAGTGATGAATATGATAGGGATATCCCTCGTGCTCTCTTTCTCTTTCAGGATCCGGCACACCGCATAGCCGTCCAGCTCGGGCATCATGACGTCAAGAAGCAGAAGGTCCGGATACAATCCGGATTCGATTTTGTCGAGAGCCTCTTTTCCGTTAGTTGCTACGATGATCCGATAATTTTCCTTCAGCACCGACGAGAGCGTCTTGATATTGGATGGTGTGTCGTCCACGATGAGGATCGTCGATTTTTCCATTGCAATCCCTCACAGAGCGAGATTCAGCTTCTCTGCGAGAAGCTCTATGACTGTCTCAGCTTCCCGAAAATTGAACCCTGAAAGTTTTTCCTGGAGCCTGCCAACGAACTCTTCGTATTCCGTCCCTTTTACGTCTGCACCGAGGGACTCAGCGACATCTACGGCTTCCAGGTCGTTTTCGCGGATGAGTCCATACAGGGTATGCAGCCGGGATGCGAACGTCCACATTTCAAACGCACCGGCTCCTCCTTCTTCGCCTCGTTCCTCGTTCTGGAAAAGCGCGAGCGTTATAGACTGGATCACTTCCCCGAGCAGAACTGCCGTCTCTTTCAGAAACTGCGTTATGTTTGCTTCTTCGTCTTCCCGAATCGCTTTTTCCAGGCTCTTCGCTGCTTCGAAGAGGCCGAGCGCTCCGATATTTCCCGCAAGTCCTTTCAAGGTATGGGCTATCCTCTCGGCTTTTTCCTTGTCCGTGCGAAGCGCATCCTGAATTTCATCAATACTGTTTTTATTATCCTTAACAAAATCGCGGAGCAACGAGACATAGAGAGATTTCTTCCCCGCGAGGCGCTCTAGTGCCCACTCCATGTTGATGCCAAAAATGCCTTCGGGCAGCCCGATTTCTTTCTCCTCTTCTCCTGTACCGCCGCCCGGTGCCTTGGCGACTTCCGGCTTCGGAAATACCCACTTCCTGAGCGTTGCATAGAGCTGGTGCACGTCTATGGGCTTCGATACATAATCGTTCATGCCTGCGGCTAGACACTTCTCTCTGTCCCCTTTCATGGCATTTGCAGTCATTGCGATGATCGGAACGGATTTCCATTCCTCCTTCTTGCGGATCATCCTTGCTGCGTCGTAGCCGTCTATGCCGGGCATCTGGATATCCATAAGAACCCCGTCATACTCGTGTTTTTTCAGCATTTCGATCCCTTCCAGCCCGCTCGAAGCCACATCTACCCGAATGCCTGCGTCCTGCAGCAGTTCCACAGCCACCTTCTGATTCACTTTGTTGTCTTCTACTAGCAGGAGATAGGCGCCTTTCAGTGCTTTCTTGTTCAGGGTCTCCTTGGTGAGCACTTCTTTCATCGATTCCCCCGCTTCAGCCTGGTCTGCGCTGAAAAGGCCGATGATAGCATCGAACAAAGCCGATTGTTTGGTTGGCTTGAGCAGGAACCCGTCTATGTAATCAGCAGCGTCCTGCTCGAAATTATGTGCTGTTCCGAATGCGGTCATGAGGATGATTTTTGGATTTCCACATACGGGATCCTTGCGTATCATCTTGGAAGCTTCGATACCATCCATACCCGGCATTTTCCAGTCCATCAGCACGAGTTTAAAAGCGTCCCCTTCTGCATACGCAGAACCGAGCGTTTCAAGGGCTGCTTCGCCTGAGCTCTCTGCGTGCACGCGGAACCCGAAGGATTCTAGGATTTCGGTAAGCACCATCCTGGCTGCCTCGTTATCGTCGACTATGAGCACCCTGAGGTTCGACAGATCAACGGGAATGACTTTTTTGCGTTCGTTGGCGATCTTGCTCACGCCGAGAGTTACGCTAAGAGAGAACGAAGATCCTTTCCCCGGCGTCGAGACAACGTGTATCTCCCCTCCCATCAGCTCGGACAGACTTTTTGATATAGCGAGCCCCAGTCCAGTGCCTCCGTATTTTCTCGTAGTGGACCCATCGAGTTGCCTGAAAGATTCGAACAGTTTTTCGATCTTGTCATCCGAAATGCCGATGCCCGTATCCTGCACGACGAAATCGAGGTGCGCATTGTCGTCCGTAACGCCCCTGCATTCGACTTTGACGAGGATTTCGCCCTTTTCCGTGAACTTGACCGCATTCGATACGAAATTGATGAGTATCTGGCTCAGTCTGAGCGGGTCACCGACAAGGGTTCGCGGGACCCGCTGATCGGAAGCGATGACGAGTTCAATATCCTTTTCGGCAGCCTTGGTTCTGAACATATCGCTCACTTGGTCAAGAATCTCTTGTATCTGAAAATCTGTATTCTCAATGATGAGCTTCCCTGCCTCTATTTTCGAAAAATCGAGTATATCGTTGATAAGCCCGAGCAGAGCTTTCGAAGACGAATCGATGATTTCGAGATAATCTCGGAGCTTCGGCGTAAGTTGCTGATTCATCGCGAGAGCAGCCATACCGGTGATCGCATTCAGCGGCGTTCGAATTTCATGGCTCATGTTGGCGAGGAATTCGCTTTTTGCCCTTGTCGCGGATTCCGCTTCCTCTTTTGCCAGCTTCAGAGCGATTTCCCCTTCTTTTCTCACAATGACTTCGCCCAACGTGGCAGAAAATGCCCTGAAAATCGCCTTTTCGCTTTCGTCCCACTTTCTGATGCATGCACAGTCGTCGAAACCGACAAAGCCCCAGAATTTTTCGCGTGTGAATATCGGGACTACGAGCAACGACAGGATACTCTGCGGCTCGAGGAAACGCCGTTCGTGTTCGGGAAAGTCTTTCGTTTCTCCGTCTATGATCTCGCCCCTGGACAGCCGATCGTACCACCGTCCTATACTGCTGTAGGGAATATTAGTAAACTCTTCATTACCCAATTGCGCATGAACAGTGCCGTCCGTCCACTCGTATCGCTGACTCGTACATGGTTCGCCCTGTGCGTCCGTACCGTTTTGGAACACATATGCCCTGTTGACTTTGAGGTATTTCCCGAGCGTGGCAAGCGATGCGCTCACCGCCGCTTCCAGATCTTCGTCCGCTATGAGCTCGTGGACAGCAAGCGAAACGGCACCGAGGAAATTGTCCCTGCGGATCAGCGCCTCTTCGGATTTCTTTCGTTCCGTAATGTCTTTCACTGTTCCGATGGAAGCCGGCTTCCCTTCGAATTTAATGAGCCCGACGGAGATGATGACATGTACGCGGGTCTGCTGATCCTTGCAAATAAGAGCTGCTTCGTACTCGCTCGGCGCAGGTTCTCCGGAAATCCGTTTTCGGTAATTCTCCGCTACCAATCCTCTGCTTTCAGGGGCTATGACGGACAGGAAATCGGCTCCCAAGAGCTCTCCCGTCTCGTACCCCACAATAGCGGTCACAGCGTCGTTGAGGTACACGAATTTTCCATCTCGGATGACGAAAAGTCCTTCTTGAAGGTTCTCCACCAAGGTACGGTATTTTTTCTCGGATTCTTTGTATTCCTCCTGAATCTTGTGGAGTTCCGTTATATCATTGAGGATGAGTATTTTGCCGACTTCGAACCCGTCCCGTTTTATGATCGATTGGGACAGGAGAAACATCCTGCCGAGCCTTTCCAGGTTCACTTCCCTGCTCACATACTCAGCTTTCCCGTCGTAATCGGGAAGGATATCCGAAAGCTTCTTCCAGAACATTTCGTTTTTCGTCTTGCCAAAAATGCTCAGAGCGTAGGAATTGATATCCGTAATATATCCTTCCTCATCGGCTATGATGATGCCTCCCGGGGAATTGGAAAACAAATTCTGGGCTACTTCTTCAGCTCCGAGCAGGAATAGATTGAATTTCTTCACCGCGTAAAACGTGAATACAGCCTGTATTGCAGGAGACACGGGGCTCAGCCATTCGAGATACATCGGCAGGAAATTGCTCGCAACGGACATGCCGAAAAGAATCGAAGAACCGATGAGAAAAACCTTTATGGAAGCCCGCTCCTTGCAGTCCTTGGTCTGCAGAATCCGTATGAAAAACAAAACAAGAGAATAGACGAACGGGCACACGACGAACAACATGTAAAATGGAAATGACAGTATGCCACCCGCGTTGACATATTGCGTTCCGTGTTTGATCATCTCCCTTTCCACAACCCATGGGGTGGCGAGCACTATCACTGAAGCGATGGCGGTTATGATGAGGTCGGAAAAATATATGACGTCTCTCTTTTTCCCCAGAAAATTATACGTGAAATTGAGGAAGAAAAACCCAAGGGAAAATGAAAATACGGAATTGAGCTTCGCCATTGCATACATCATGTCCAGATCTCCCATTGGGAGATACCGTACCAGCCCGAAAAATAAGAGCCCCGCAACGACTATGGAGTACAGGACATAGCTCATATTCACGGGGTTTCTGGAAGGAAGCGAATAAATCCTTGTAGTCACAACCCCGATGATGATGAACGAGATGACAACGGAGAAAAACATGACCCATTCCACACATCCACCCCCTGCATCACTATATCACTGCGGACGATCGAGTGTAAGAGTGCGAACACCGGAAACACATTGTCATGTCTCGGCGGTTGGCGAAAGAATTGCAACAAAACACGTTAGACACCGAACTCTTTCCTGAGCGCCTTTTCCATCTTGTCCACAGGCGCTTCTCGGCCTGTCCACATCTTGAACGCAATAGCTCCCTGATAGACCAACATCCCCATGCCGTCCAGGGTCTTCGCACCGCGTTTCTTCGCCTCCAGCAGGAAAGGGGTATTCGGCGGGTTCGGTATGACATCGCACACAACCATTTTATCCGTTATCCCTACGAAATCTATATCGGGTTTTTGCGTCGTGTTCGGATACAGGCCGATGGAAGTCGCATTGATAAGAATATGAATGCTCCTGTCGAGCTTGAACGTCGAATCCCATTTTACGTATTCAGCGCTCGCCTGGGTCTTTGCGTTCAGCAAAGCAACCAGCTCTTTTCCGCGTCGTTCCGTTCTGTTTACAATAATGATCTTTTCGGCACCTGCCAAGCCAAGCTCTACACTGATGGCACGGGCCGCTCCTCCGGCCCCCAAAACTACGATCCTCCTGCCTTTCGGTTCTACACGCGCATCCTCCCGTAAGGAACGCAGAAACCCTTTCCCATCCGTATTTTCACCTATGAGCATATCGCGTTCGCATCTGACCGTGTTCACCGCACCCATGAGTGCAGCATCCTGTGCAACCCTGTCGAGCAGAGGCAACACCTTCACTTTATGAGGAATAGTCAGATTGATGCCTCGGAAATGTAAGGCACGCACGCCTCTCATTGCATCCGGCAAATCCTTTTCCTCCACATCCATCGTAAGGTACTTCCAATCGAGTTTCAGCGCTCTGAACGCCGCGCTGAACATGACGGTAGTGGGATTCTCTGCCACAGGGTGGCCGAACACGCCGACCAGATTATCGAGATATTCCTTCCTCATATTTGTTCCTCCTGTTTCCGGATGAAAGACGACAGCTCCGCCTCTGGAATTTGTGAGGACGATGCGATATCATTTCACTATATCACAGAAGGAGAAAAAAACCGATTAGTCTAGCCTATTAATATACTGACCAATGCATCCTCCATGGGTGCACTGCCTCAAGGTGGCGGAGAATCACGCGGTGTACGCAGCGACTGCGTATCCCTTTAAGCGAGAGAGGAGAACTTCCTCTGTTTCTCTGATATTACAGTGCATCAGAAAGGAGATGTCTGTTTTATTGACTTTTTGCGTGTCAACCAGTATAAAGATATTCTATAATAATATACGACGAAAAATCTTAGACAAAGAGAACTCATTCGAGGAGGAATATAAGAATGACTGCAGAACAAATTCGCGATCTCAGCAAAAAGTACAACCTTCATTCGTGGAGTGCACAGGGCGCATTGAATCCCCTTGTCATCACGAAATCCGAAGGAATTTATTTCTGGGATTCAAATGGGAAAAAATACTACGATATGTCCGCCCAGCTCGTGAACATGAATCTGGGGCACCAAAACCGGCGTGTCGTGGAAGCGATTAAACAGCAGGCGGAAAAAATGGCGTTCATGGGGCCGGGCTTCGCTATCGACGTCCGATCCGAACTCGCGCGCAAAATCATCGAAGAAATATCGCCTGACAATATGGGGAAAGTATTCTTCACACTGGGTGGTGCCGAGGCGAACGAAAATGCTCTGAAAATTGCACGGATGTACACAGGAAGATACAAGGTCTTCTCCAGATACCGCTCCTATCACGGAGCGACATTCGGAGCAGCGAATCTCACCGGCGAAACGAGGAGGTTCCCTTCGGAACCCGGCGCATGGGGATTCGTAAAGTTTTTCGATCCGTATCTGTACAGAGCGGGCATCGATTTCAAAAATGAAGAGGAAGCGGCGAAATACTACCTGTATAAGCTCCGCGAGCAGGTGCAGTACGAAGGCCCACAGAGCGTCGCCGCAATATTCCTCGAAACCGTGACCGGCTCCAATGGCGTCATCATACCGCCGAAAGGCTACCTCCAGGGAGTGCGGGAGATATGCGACGAATACGGTATTCTGATGGTTTGCGATGAGGTCATGGCAGGATTCGGAAGGACGGGCGAATGGTGGGCATTCCAAAACTGGAACGTGAAGCCGGATATCATCACGTTCGCAAAAGGAATAACCTGCGGGTACGTGCCTCTGGGAGGCACCATCGTGAGCAAGAAAATAGCTCAGTACTTCGACGATCATGTGCTGTACTGCGGGCTCACGTATAACGCTCACGCCATAGGATGCGCAGCAGGTATCGCCGCCATCGATGCATACAAGGAAGAGAAAGTTTTCGAAAACGTGAAAAAAATGAGCGTGGTGCTCAAGTCGGAACTCGAAAGAGTGAAGGCGAAACATCCCGTAGTCGGCGACGTGAGGGTCATCGGTCTATTCGGCGCAGTGGAGCTCATAAAAAACACGAAAACGAAGGAAGCCCTCGTTCCTTACGGAAAAGATCCTGAAAAAATCATGGGTAAGATCGTAGGCATGCTCAAGGAAAAAGGGTTCAACACGTATTCCCACGAGAATATCGTTCTCGTGTGCCCGCCGCTCATCATAAAGGAGCACGAAATTAAGGAAGCGATCGTCATGCTCGATGAGGTACTTGCAACTGCGGATAAATACGTAGTGGCCTGAAAATCCATTTGGCCTGAAAGCCCGAACGGCTTTTAGGCCCATCTTAATAGCCGCACCGTTAAAACGGGGAACCCGCATATTCGGATATGCGGGTTTTTTTATTCCGCGGCGGTTTCCTGTCCTGCGCCCGCGATCATGGAGGCCGTCACTTCATGCTGGGCGCAAACCTCGCTATAGAGCTTTCCGCTCCGACGAAGAATCCGTGTCTGCGTTTCAAAATCGACTTCGTATAAACCGAACCGCGCGGAAAGCCCCTCAAGCCACTCGAAATTATCCATGAGCGTCCAGTGGAAATACCCTCGAACGTCGATTCCTTCATCCAAAAGAAGTCGGATCTGATAGAGATGCTCGAGAATGTACTCGGCTCTGTGAATGTCTTTCCCGTCGCAGATGCCGTTTTCCGTGATGTATATAGGAAGTCCGTACCTCATGAAATATTTTCTGCAGAGTCGTCTCAATCCTTCGGGATATATTTCCCAACCCAGGTCGTTCACAGAAGCGTCCGGTTTCACTTCTCGCTTGCCGAACAGAAGCGCCGGATTCGGCGAGAAAGAAACCATATCCCTGGTGTAATAATTCACGGAAAAGAAATCCATATACCTACCTTTTTTGTACAGACCGCGATTCTTTATGGGGAACACGGGTTTCCCTTCGATCATGCCACATATAAACATATCCTGAAAAAACCGTTCGAGGAGCCAGCATGGAATCCGATCCAGAGGATTCAGAGATTTCGGATCGTATACTCGGAGGTGAAACGCAGCACTAACGCCGGTATTCGGGAAGCCTGCGCTTTTCCTCACCCGATGAATGGTCTCGTAAGCGCTGATATGGGCCCGGATCATGTGGTCTGCCCCCCTGAAATAGCTTCCGATATCGGATGCTCCAGGAGGCCAAATGCCGAATACATATCCGAATGCAAGATACACGTTAGGCTCATTGATCGTGATCCAGTTATCCACAAGATCTCCGAGATTCTTAACAACGTGCTCTACATATCGGCAGAATAACTCTATGCACTCCGGATTGAGCCACGCACCGTCGTCTTCGAACCACAGGGGATTGGAAAAGTGATGGAGCGTGACAAAAGGGATAATTCCGTTTCCGACGAGTAGCGACAGCTCTTCGCGGTAGTGCTTCATAGCATCCTCGTCGAACTTCCCCCGTTCCGGTTCGATCCTCGCCCATTCGATACTCATACGGTATGCATTGACATTGAGCCGTTTCATAAGCCGTATATCTTCCTCCATTCTATTCCAGTGATCGTCGGCCTGTATGCAGTGGCTGCCGTCCCGTATATATCCCTGTTCCGCCCAACGATACCAGGAGTTGTTCTTATCTCCTCCTTCTATCTGTACAGATGCCGTAGCAGTACCGAGCAAAAAGGTTTGAGGAAGAGCAAAAGGTTCCATAGCCGTCTCCTTTCAAAAACGATACTATCCGATTATAATAGAGCGTCAGGGCTTCTTCCAGGTTCCCCGACACAGCAAGGAGGCAGTATGCAAGGGAAAATACAAATTCATTCGATTCTCGCTCCAGAAGCTGTGGGGCCGTATTCTCAGGCTGTACGCGCAGGAGGTTTTGTTTTCGTTTCCGGACAAATTCCTCTGGATCCCGCCACAGGTTCTGTGGTGGCAGGCGGTATAAAAGAACAGACTGCACGAGTGCTCGAAAGCATAGAAACTATACTTGCAGAAGTGAAGCTCGGCAGGGAAAATATCGTGAAATGCGAAATTTTCATGAAAGACCTGTCTCAGTTCAAAGAGATGAATGAGGTGTACGCCTCGTTTTTCGGCGGAAGCGGCATACTGCCGGCACGACAGGCAGTCGAAGTGTCTCGTCTTCCCAGAGACGTGCTCATTGAGATATCGTGTATTGCTCTGGACGAAAGTATTGAAAACGTCTGATCAATTATTCCTTGACAGTACAAAAAGCGCTCCCCTATACTTTTATCAGGTATGTGGCGAGAAAAGGTAGTTTCATGCAACAGAAAATCGGCCTCTCTGAGATAAAAAAAGCGGTTCTCACTTCAGAGCCCATTACCTATACGACCTTCACACTCCATCACGAAGAAGAGCAGTACCTGGAAGATCTCCTGGGCGCCTTCCTCCAGGAAGTCGGCCAGGGGAATTTAAAGGACGCCGTCGGATACTGCATGAAAGAACTCGCCGTCAATGCGAAAAAAGCGAATACGAAACGGATATATTTCTTATCGAAGGGCCTCGATATAACAAAAAAAGACGAATACGAAAAGGGCATGAAGACCTTCAAGCAGGAAACTCTCGACAACATGTCCGTATATTTGAAGGAGATGGAGAAATCAGGGCTTTATGTGAAAGTCACCTTTTTCGTGAAAGGCAATAAATTCACTCTCACGATCTGCAACAATGTCGAAATCTCCAAGAACGAACTTATGCGCGTATACGACAGAATAGCGAGAGCCAGAGCATTCGAGACAATGGAAGACGCTTTTGCCGCGGTTCTGGACGACTCGGAAGGCGCAGGATTGGGCATAGTCATCATCATGCAGCTCCTTCGGAAAATCGGACTCGACGAAAGCGTGTTCGATATAGACGCCAAGGGTGGAGAGACGGTTGCCACTATCACCATTCCATTCTCCGAAGTTCATATGGACAACATCCGACAACTGTCCGTGCGGATCGTGCAGGAGATCGATGGTCTGCCGCAATTTTCCGACAGCATTCTTGCGCTTCAGAAACTGATCAATACTAAGGATGCAGAGATACCGGAGATCGCACATCAGATAAGTACTGATCCTGCACTGACAGGAGAACTGTTGAAAGTCGTCAATTCTGCACAGTTCCTGCTCCCGAAACGGGTAGACAACATCCTCGAAGCGGTAAAACTCATAGGGCTCAGGGGCATAAATAACCTCATCTTCTCCTACGAAACCCAGAAGATCCTCGGCACGAAAGACAAGCGGATCTGGGATCATTCATACAGGACAGCCTACTATGCATATATGCTGGGCAAAAGCATGAAAAAGAAAAAATCGCTCGACGATATGTATGTAGGCGGCATACTCCACGATATGGGGAAAATCGTGTTCTCCAAAGTCCATCCCTCTCTTCTCGAAAAAATCGACGTGTTTTGCAGAGAACGCGATTTGAACAGAAATTTCTTCGAGGATCTTTCGGCAGGGCTCAATCACGCGGAAATCGGCGCGCTCCTTGCGGAAAAATGGAATTTCCCCGAGGCTCTCATAGAAGCAATAAAGTTTCATCACGATCCGAAAGGCTGCAGGGACGAATTCAGGGATGTGGTATACACGGTATATTTGGCCAACACGCTCTGTTCCGATCTCTTCGATATCCGTTCCCTCGCCCTGTTAGAAAAAGACGTTCTCGATCGCTTCGAAATAAAAACGGCACAAGAGCTCGCGGCTCTGCAGACAAAACTGAAAACCGCTTTCATGCATGAACATGCCGAACAAGCCTGATCGTACATATGCTCCCGGAGGTACAGAGGGTGAAAAGGATCGCATCGCGAATATTCACAAAACGACGGATCATGATCTCCGCCGCCATATTCATCATCGTCATTCCCGTATGCACAAGTCTTTCAAAACCAATAAGCATAGTGGCACACCAGATACCCGTTAAGCTCGCACACATCGCCTCCAAGGAGCAACAAGACGACAAGGTGGCCCCCTATCAGGAGAAAATCGCTTTGGTCAGCAAGGGCGATACACTGATGGCTATTCTTTTGAAGGAGGGGGTTCTGAAAGCCGAAGCCATCGATGCTGTTTCCGCTTTGACTACAGTCTTCGACCCGAGGGATCTCCTGCCGGAAAACCGCATACATCTCAAACTTCTGCCTGCGACCGATCCAGAGCAAGGGTTTTCGCTGGAGCACCTCAAAATCGATGCGAACCCTGAACGGGAAGTATACGTCAGCCGAAGCGATACGGGATATGCCGCAGGAGTCACAAAGAAATCGCTTATACAGGAGAATGCCCGCATCGATGTCGTCATCGAATCGAGCCTGTTCGGATCGGGAAGCAAAGCAGGCATACCCGCATCCGTGCTCATGGAACTCGTCCATGCCCTTTCGTTCGATGTGGATTTCCAACGCGACATTCAACAGGGAGACAGATTCAACGTATTGTTCCAGCGCTTCATCAATCAACAAGGGGAACCGGTACGCACAGGTGCAATCCTTATGGCTTCCATACGAATAAGCGGAAAAGATATGTATCTGTACAGATTTGCCTCGGAAAACGGCGAAAGCGGATTCTACAATGAACACGGTCAATCAGTACAAAAAACATTCCTGCGGACTCCGGTAGATGGCGCTCATCTGAGCTCAGATTTCGGACCGAGAGAGCATCCGATCCTGGGGTACAGCGAAATACATAAGGGCCTCGATTTCGCAGCTCCCCGCAATTCCCCCGTTATGGCTGCTGCAGACGGCGTTATCGTATACGCAGGCCTCGCAGGCGGCTACGGAAAATACGTACGCATACGGCATACGAACGGCTACGAGACCGCCTACGCCCATTTGAACGCATATGCGCGGGGAGTATCTCCCGGAGTCAGAATGAAACAGGGGGAAACCCTCGGTTTTGTGGGAAGTACCGGAAATTCGACAGGACCGCACCTGCATTACGAGATACTGTATAATGGTAAGCAGATCAATCCCGCAGATGTGAAATTCCCGCCGGGGAAAAAACTTAAAGATGCGGAACTCGACTCGTTCCTTGAAGTGAAAAAAGCGCTCGACGAAG
>CAZWAS010000006.1:53673-56038 GCA_964631915.1 uncultured Spirochaetales bacterium
TCCTTCTCGGACAAAAAACAACAAAACGTTGACAACCGGCATATCTCATACTACCATTTCCCCTATAGAATAATTTTGGAGGTTCTTATGGCAACAGTAGAACTCCGCAATATCAGTAAGGTATATGACGGAGGGGTCAAGGCGGTAGACAATGCCAACATTACAGTCAATGACCAGGAATTTGTGGTTCTGGTCGGTCCTTCCGGGTGCGGAAAGACGACAACGCTCAGGATGATAGCAGGGCTCGAAGACATCACGAGCGGGGAACTCATGATCGACGGAAAAATCGTAAACGATGTTCCTCCCAAAGACAGAGACATAGCTATGGTGTTCCAGAACTATGCTCTGTATCCTCACATGACCGTGTACGACAACATGGCATTCGGTCTTAAAATCAGGAAATATCCCAAGGAGGAGATAAAAGCCAGAGTCGAAGAAGCAGCGAAAATACTCGATATCGAAGAGCTCCTCGACAGAAAACCAAAGGCGCTTTCTGGAGGACAAAGGCAGCGCGTGGCCGTAGGACGCGCAATAGTCAGAAAACCGAAAGTCTTCCTATTCGATGAACCGCTGTCGAACCTCGACGCAAAGCTCAGGGTGCAGATGCGTGCGGAAATTGCGGCTCTCCATTCGAGGCTGAAAGCCACCATGATCTATGTCACCCACGACCAGGTCGAGGCCATGACCATGGGAGACAAGATCGTCGTTATGAAGAACGGACTCATCCAGCAGATCGGCGGACCGCTCCACATGTATAACAAACCGGTGAACAGATTCGTGGCTGGATTCATCGGATCTCCCCCTATGAATTTCGTATCGGTCACGGTCAAAGAAGAAAATGGAAAAATCGTTGCGGACGAAGGCAGCTTTCAGGTCTCCGTCACCGATGCGCAGGCAAAAGTACTGAAACCGTATATCGGCAAAGAAGTCACTTTCGGAATTCGGCCGGAAGACCTTCAGTACGTCGAGAAACCGGAAATGATAAACAATATAAAAACGAACGTGGAGGTCGTGGAACCACTCGGTGCCGAAATCCATCTTTACATAAGCACCAAGAAACATCAGCTGGTTGCACGCACTTCGCCGAACCACCAGTTCCGCGTGGGCGATGAGGCGAACTTTAAACCGTTCATGGAAAAAGCAATTTTCTTCGATACCCAGACGGAACAGGCTCTGTATACGGAATAATATGCATGGGAAGGCCGCTCCGTTGGAGCGGCCTTCGTTTTTACCGTACCCCGGACCGAAGGATCGTCCTTGCACACAAGAGCCCCGATGAACTATACTTCCTATGATGGAATCCATTACAGCTGAGCTGCGTCATAAGCTCATTGCAGATTTAAACAAGTTGATCCAGCATACTGAGAGTATCTATCTGAACCTTGCAAGTCAGTATCCGGAGCTCCTGAAAGAGATGGAAACGAGCCTGGAATACTCGGACAACATGATATCCTCTTTCGGGAATGGATCCGGAGGGACCACTCTGGCTTCAGGCGGAATCAATGCGGTCATTCAGCAAACAAGGACCGTCATCGAAGAAGCGAGTGCCGATTTTTCAGCCATGCATGAACGGGATGAGGAGCTGTTTTCTTCGCTCAATGCCGGCATCGGGAAACTTTCCTCTCTCGAAGATGTCATCGAACGGATACGCGAAGATTCTATCGAAATGGAAATCATCTCACTGAACGCGATGACAGTAGCGCTCAAAGCGGGGATTGCAGGTAAAGCCTTTTCCTATATCACGGACGAACTGAAACGGCTGTCCACTAGAACAATAGGATTCACGGAAAACCTCACGGACAGAGGAAAACATCTCCTCTCCCTTTTCTATCAGTTCAGAACCGATGTGGAATCCGTCAAGAATCTTCAGGAAAAAGTATTCGGAGAATTCAGAAAACGCATACTGGAAAGTTTCGATCGCTTCAACACCGGTCTGGAGAGCATCGTATCCGCCATTAGCACCATAAAAGACGAATCGAAACAGGTCAAACCTCCTCTTCTTAAAATAATGGAGACGATTCAGTTTCAAGATATCATCAGGCAATCTTTGGATCATGTTATCATCTCGGTGAGCTCGCTTCAGGAATCGCAGGAAAGCATGGACGACGAACTTCTTCTGGATGAGTTGGCCTTTTTCCAAGCGCTGCCGGAACTTGCGAATTCCCTTCTCGACTATGTGGGCGACGAAATAAAAAAGTGCCTGGAACAATTCGACCAGTATGCACGCGAAGCGAATGCGATCATAAGCAATGTGGATACCAGGCGTAAAGCCTATATATCTCAGATGATAGAGAACAAAGAGCACAACGGCGAATCCATCCATGCGCTTTTCGAGGATTCCGAAAAAAAAAAAAAAAACCTGATC
>CAZWAS010000007.1:0-35392 GCA_964631915.1 uncultured Spirochaetales bacterium
AAATCGCTGTCCGGCTACTATGAACGAACCAATATACACAAGTATCTCAGCCTGATCGCCAAACAGACAGGTCAATGCACCTATTTCGGTTTGAAAAATAAGCAGAATAGGGTCGTATATGTGGACAGGTTCGCCAGCGAAAACGCAATGACTGTGTACACAAATATAGGAGAAAGTCCCCTTCCTCACTGCACTGCGCACGGTAAAGCGTTGCTCGCGTTTCTCAGCCTCGAAGAGATCGAGGCGGTTATCGATCAGGGGTTGGAAAAATTCACCGAAAAAACCATCACTGATAAACAAAAATTGCTGGAAGAGTTGCGAAAGATCCGGGAAAAGGGATACGCGATCGACGATGAAGAACGCATGGTAGGTGTGCGGTGTATTGCGGCCCCGGTTTTCAACAGCAGAAAGGAAGTCATTGGCGCAATTGGTATTTCGGGGATGGCACAGCATCTATCCGGTGAGGTTTTCGAGGCGGATATTAAAATCATCAAGGATGTGGCTGATAAGGTCAGCATCAACGTCGGAAACGATATGCAATTCTAGGGTTCATTCTGATTGAAAAAGCGCGAGAATAAGATCATCTCTCGTCCACAATCGCCCTGAACTGTGAACAAAGTTCATCACTGCATGTTGCTTGACCTTCGGAAATCTATCGGTTACCATCTGACCATCCTCGATTTCGATACGAAACAGCGCGATGAAGATGAAACGAATCCTGCTTCCTGCAGCAGTGGCCGTGGCAGTCGCTTTTTTGCTCTATATTCTGTTTCCCCTCACGCATAAGAGGTGGCAGATTCAGCATGATCAGCGGAAAATCGTGCAGAAGAAAAACGTACTGGACAGATTGGCTGGATCCGCAAAAGCGGTGTCCGTCGGAACCAGGATGGCGGGCAGGCCGAACGTTATAATCCTCCTGGCCGACGACCTCGGAAAAACGGATATTTCAATGTACGGCGGAACAGTCAAGACTCCGAACATCGATTCCATCGGTATGCAGGGAGCGGTATTCACCGATGCGTACTGTACCTCGTCCATTTGCAGCCCCTCCCGCTCCGCTCTGCTTACAGGCCGTTACCAGCAGCGCTTCGGAAACGAACTCCAGATTCAGGAACGGTATCCGCACAGCAGATTCGAATATTTCATTTACAAGCATTTCATCAAGACCGGAGATTGGGTGCTGCGGGATATGGAGCGATATCCGGATAAAAGAAGCATGAAACGGCAGGGGCCGCCGCTTTCCGAGATACTATTGCCCGAATTGTTCAAGGCGGCGGGGTACGCCACCGCCATAACAGGGAAATGGCACCAAGGCTGGGACGAAGACATGGTTCCCACGAAACGGGGCTTCGACTACCAGTACGGTTTTTACGAAGCGTATTCGTTGTTTGCTCCGGTCGAAAGCCCGGACATTGTCAACTCTCCCCATGCATACTTCGCCGACAAACACATCTGGTCGAGGGGTAGAACAGGAACATGCGCCATCAGGCGGAACGAGGCGGTCATAGACGAACAGGAGTACTTGACCGCTTCAATTACGAACGAAGCCATTGCTTTCATCGAGAAGCACAAGGACGAGCCGTTTTTCCTCTATGTACCTTACAGCGCTCCGCACACTCCGTTCCAGGCTCCGAAGTCCTTTGTTGAGCGGTTCGCTTCGGAACCGGATCTCAACAAACGCGTGTACTATGCGATGATCAGCGCCCTCGATGACGAAATAGGGAGGATATTATCCGCCCTGAACGAACGGGGGCTTTCGGAGAACACACTCGTCTTTTTCGCAAGCGATAACGGTGGAGCCACATATACAGGAGCTACCGAGAACGCGCCGCTTAAGGGTGGGAAATTCACCCTGTTCGAAGGCGGTCTCAATGTGCCTATGATGATGATGTGGAGGGGAAAGATCGAGGAAGGGCGGGTAGTCAACGAGCCTGTGACGCTGATGGATGTTTTTGCCACTTCTGCTGCTGCAGCTGGCATTCCGCTTCCGGAGGACCGGCACTACGATTGCGCGAACCTTCTGCCTTTGGTTGCGATTCCTCATGGCGCAGCGGTACGGTCAGAGGACGGCGGGAAGGCGGCTCTTCCTGAGCGGAACCAGGGAAACGGACAGACTGCGGCCGGTACTCCAGGAGAGCAAACCGCCCACATCATCGGCTCCGGCGGGGCCGGGCGCCCTCTGCACGACGCACTGTATTTTAGGTCCGGATTCAACAAAGCCATACGGCAGGGAAAGTGGAAGCTCCTCGTGTTCGGAAAGGACAAGCGGATAGAACTCTATGACTTGGAAAACGACAGGAACGAGAAACACGACCTCGCAGCAGAGTATCCGGATATCGTGAAATCCCTCGAAGCAAAACTCCTCGAATGGGAGACAGGACTTCAAGATCCCCTCTGGCCTTCCGTGATGGATTTCCGGGCCGTTTTGGACGGAAAAACCTACCATTTTCAGCTATGAACAGAGCGGAGCCGCATAACCCGTTTTTTTCGCTCCTTGTCAAACCCACATCCGCCGAGTGCAACTTCGCGTGCGATTATTGCTTCTATCTGGGTAAGGCAGAATTGTACACCGGTACCCGCAGTATGAACGATGAAGTGCTCGAAAGCATGATTCGGTCCTATTTCGCGACAGAACAGCCTGTATATGGTTTTTGCTGGCAGGGAGGAGAGCCTGCGCTCATGGGCCGGGGATTCTTCGAGCGCGTGACGACGCTTCAGGAGAAGTTCGCTCCACCCGGTTCTGTAGTGAGCAACAGCATTCAAACCAACGGAAGCCTCATCACACCTGAGCTGGCTCGGCACCTGAAGAAATATCGCTTTCTTGCTGGCGTATCCGTGGACGGCTCCGAAGAGTTTCACGACAGGTATAGAAAAACACGGGGAGGGCAGGGAACTTATAAACAGGTGATCCGAGGCCTCGAAAATCTGCTATCCGCAGGAGTAGAAACGAATGCACTCGTACTCGTGAGCAGTGCCAATGCGGGAAACCCTGGGGAAGTGTTCAGACATCTCGTCTCTGACCTTGCGTTCCGGTATCTGCAGTTCATCCCCTGCGTGGAGACCGACGGTGCCGGTGCACCGCTGCCTTGGTCGATATCAGGGGAGAGTTGGGGAGCGTTTCTTTGCGCTCTTTTCGATGAGTGGCAGTCGAAGTGGACGCGAAAGGTATCGATCCGGAATTTCGATGCGTTGCTTCATCTGCTCGTGGGCGGCCACGTTGTATCGTGCAATCACGGCAGGGAATGCGGCGGATATTTTGTGGTGGAGCATAACGGAGATGTGTACCCCTGCGATTTTTTCGTCGATCCGGAGCTCAAGCTGGGCAATTGCACACGGGATTCCTGGAGCTCGATGAGTTCCTCTGCCCGCTATAAGGAGTTCCAGCGCAGGAAAAATCCGGTCGGCGGAGAGTGTGCTCGATGCGCCTATCTCCGGTTCTGTAGGGGCGACTGCGTGAAATTCAGACGCCCCGAGAATGGATACAGAACGAGCACGCTCTGTCCAGGATGGAAGATGTTCTATCATCACGCGTTACCCGCATTCATGCATCTCGCAGAGAGAATCGGTAGGAGATTTTGAGCTCCCGCATTGCGCCGCGAGACGGCTCTCGGGCGCGGCTCAGTCAGCAGCCTACAGCTTTCCGATCAGCGTATCCAGCCGTTTCACGGACTGCACCATGGCCCGCACGCTGTGGTAGTTCACTTTCCACGAATGGCTCATGTGCGTCCAGATCGGGACCCCTTCGCGGGTAAGGAGCGGCCACAGTTCCCCTGTTTCGAAATTGATTCCTTTTGTGAACATAAACCGGTGCACTGCTTCGTATGCCTTCCAGTACTTCTCGTCGCCGAACCGGATGCACGCTTCGAGCATACCGATCATCACTTCACACTGCTGCCAGAATTCTTTTTCTCTGTCGTGGACTCCACCTGCGTGCGGCCCTTCCACGTATACGCCACCGTATTCATAATCTATGCCGTTCTTAACCGCGTGGTCGAGCATCTTCAATAGCTGGGGTTTATACGCATCTATGCCGATTCCCAGGATGTCGCATGCGTGCATGAGAAGCCATGCGAGTTCAACGTTATGGCCTGCCGATGTGTTGTCTTCGGCGTTCGCCTTGAGGCCGTCCGCTTTGAACCTATCCCAGCCCCACACTATGTCGAACTTGATCTGCGGAGCTACGCTCCAGTCCGCCCAGAACTGGGGGATGCCGGTGGCGTATTGGGGATGTATGATGCGCTTGAGCAAAATGTCTATGTCCTCGAGGAGCTTTCTCCTGTGCACATCCTGTTTGCTGCATTCGTACAGAGTGGAGAAGGCTTCCATAAGGTGCATGTGAACGTCCAGAGTTTTCCTGTCACCCCCTGCGCTTCCCGGTCCTGCGAGGTTCCACCGTCTGTCGAACATTTCGAAGTAACCACCGTACATGGTGTCCACACAGTGCTTCTGCAGCAAGTCGAAGCATTTCTCCGCGTATTCGATGCCCGTGCGGTCGCCTGTCGCAAGAGTGTATTCGCTCAATGAGTAGATGGCGAAACTGTGACCGTACCCGATTTTGTTGTCCATCTTTACGCGGCCTGCGCGATCCGTCATCCAATAGAATCCGCCGTTCCTCTTATCCCACATTTTGTCTATGAGGAAATCGACCCCGTGTTCGGCGAATTTCCTACATAGCCCTCCGCCGTATCCTGCTCTGTGCGCGGAAGACATAGTGTACACGGTGCGGGTCTGGGCTATGAGGGATTTTTCGTCTTCCCCGGAATCTTTCCCATCTTTGTCGAAATGCGTGATGAATCCACCGTTCTCCTTATCCATGCACCGATCGAGCCAGAACGGCAACAGCTTATTCGTGAGGTATGTCTCGATTTCTGACCGATACGAGAGCGCTTTCTGTTTGTCCATATAATCCCTCCGTGTCCAAATACGGCTGTTATTTCTGTCTGCTTTCGTGCATGATGACAGCGACGATTATTATAGCGCCGGTCACCACATACTGCCAGCTTCCTTCCACGTGGAGAAGGTTGAGCCCGTTGGCTATGATGCCGAGGAGGAGAACTCCGGTGAGAGTCCCCCATACACTTCCCTTGCCGCCGGTAAGCGGCGTACCACCGATGACAACAGCGGCGATCGAGTTCATCTCGAAGCTGGCTCCCATGGTCGGAATTGCGGAACTAATGCGCGAAGAAAGCACGAGCGCCGCAAGGCCGGTGAGAAAACCGCACACGACATAGAAGATGATTTTGTATCGCTTCACCTTGATTCCCGCGAGGTACGTCGTGTGTTCGTTCCCGCCGAGAGCATAGGCGACTCTGCCTGGCCTCGTATATCGGAGCAGGAAGAAACAGATGAGCAGCACGGCGAAGAAAATGAGCACAATGAGCGGTATGCCTCCTATCATGCCTCCTCCGATGAACTCGAACGCTTTGCCTAAATCCGTTATGGGGAATCCTCCTGTTATGATGATGGCAATTCCTTGGAACATGGTCATGGTTCCCAATGTCAGTATGAACGGATGCGCTTTGGTATACGCTGCGAGCAGTCCATTCATGAGTCCTATGACACTTCCGATGGCAAGGCCGACTATGACTGCAATCCATACGGGAGAACCCGCTTTGAGCATGGATCCCACTACCACTGCGGTGACGGATATCGAGGATCCGACCGAAAGGTCTATGCCACCCGATATCATGAGCACCGTCATGCCCATGGAAACGATTCCCAGAGTTGAAACCTGCTGCAGCACGTTTCTAATGTTTCGGGGAGACAGGAAGACCGGCATGGAAATACCGAGAACTATGATCAGCACGACGAGCACGATGATGATTCCCCACTGCTGGAGATTGAACATGGTTCTGATCCGAGGCGATAGCTTAGATTGCCTCTGCTTGTTTCCTGATGGCATAGGAAATGACCTCCTCCCTCGTGGTTTCCTTAGTCGTTAATATGGCGGATATCCGTCCGTTGTTCATGACTGCGATCCGGTTGCTCATATTCATGAGTTCGTCGAGATCCGACGATACCATGATGATCGCTTTCCCTTCTTCGAGCAACCGCTTCATGATTTGATGAATCTCTTCCCTGGCTCCGACA
Organism: uncultured Spirochaetales bacterium; assembly: GCA_964631915.1. Classification (GTDB taxonomy): domain Bacteria; phylum Spirochaetota; class Spirochaetia; order CAZWAS01; family CAZWAS01; genus CAZWAS01. The sequence goes on from CAZWAS010000007.1 coordinate 6,091, forward strand.
TCGACACCCTGCGAGGGTTCATCCATGATGAACATTTCGAATCCGAGGCAGAGCCATTTTGCGAGCATGACTTTCTGTCTGTTGCCTCCGCTTAAGTACTGCACTTCCTGGGAAATGCTTTTTGCCGCTATGGCCAAGGTTTTCACGTACTGTTCTGCAATCTCCCTCTCTTTGCCGAGATCGATTACCAACCCTCGGCTTATCTTCCTGAGGCACGCAAGCGTCGTGTTCCCTGCTACGCTCATCCTCGCTATGATGCCCGAGCAGTCCCTGTCTTCGGGAACAAAGCAGATGCCCCTGTTGATGAAATCGGTGAGAGTCCTGCCCTTCAGGTCTTCTCCTTTGAACAGAATCTTTCCTTCGTCGATAGGATCTATGCCTGCGAGGGAACGCACAACGGATGTCCTGCCGGACCCGACCATGCCTGCGAATCCGAATATCTCTCCCCGCCGCAGAGTGAGGCTCACATCGCTGAAAAAGCCTGTGCGCGAAATGCCCTGGATGTCCAATACCTGTTCGCCGATTCCGGAATCTTCGACATGGGTAAATTGGAGCTCTTCGCCGACCATGGCTTTTACGAGTTCAGATTTTGTAATATGCTCTATATCAGTTTCCAAAACCTTGGCTCCATCCCGCAGCACCGTAACCATATCGGCGATTTGGAATATTTCGTCGAGCCTGTGGGAAATGTAGATGAGGGATACACCCTTTTCCTTGAGCTTCCTGATGAGATCGAAAAGGTTATCGATTTCCGCTTTCGTGAGGCTTGCTGTCGGCTCGTCCATAATCACTATCTTCGCATTTTTGTAAAGAGCCTTCGCTATTTCCACTGCCTGCTGTTCCGCAGAACTCAGCGTGCCGACTATGGCCTTGGGATCTAGCGATAGGTTGAGGTGTTCGAGAATTCCCTTGGTTTTTTGATACATCTCTTTCCACTGAACCACACCGAACCGATTAACCGGAATGTTGCCGAGCAGAATGTTTTCAGCCACGCTCATGAATGGGAGAAGATTCCGTTCCTGATAGATAGTGACTATTCCCATCTCCTGCGCTATGCGTGGATTCAGTTCGTCCACGCATGCCCCCTCTATGGTTATTTCCCCGCAATCCTTGGTATAAGCGCCTGAGAGTATCTTTATGAAGGTCGATTTACCGGCTCCGTTTTCACCCACAATCGCATGGACCTTTCCTCTGTCGAGCCGAAACATGATGTCCTGGAGCACGCATACGCCTGAGAAGCTTTTCGATACGTTTTTTATTTCGAGAAGCATGTTTTCCGCCATAGTTTCCTCTATCGCCTTCGCGTTATGGTCGTATCAATAGGCCAGCGTTATTTTCCTGCTGCTTTCCGACGATTCGCATATCGCTTCCATGATGAGCTGAATCCTGTATCCATCCTCGAACGTAGCGCCGAACGGTTCCACCGGCTTGTCGTTTTTTACGCAGTCTATGAAGTGCGCAAGCGCATGGACATGGCCGTATTCCCATCCTGCGTTGTGTCCGGGTGGAAGGTACAGGGTCTGCAGGGGGTGTCCCGGGTCGGTCACGGATACATCGGTGAATCCTTTGATCTCTTTCGTCGGCTTGTCTTCCAGGTACACCCGCAGATGGTTCGGATCTTCGAGATCGAAAGCGATGCTCCCTTTTGCCCCGTTTATCTCCCATGCAAGCTGGTTTCTCCGCCCTGCGCTGATGCCTGTGGACTCCAGCGTACCTATGGCACCGGAAGCGAATTCGACCAACGCCATGTTTTCTTCATCCGCCTGTACGGTTTCCTGCCTTCCCGCAGTCGTTTTTCTGTTTTTTGCATGTGTTTTGGCTATGCCGCTCACGGATACGATTTCGCCGGCGAGGAACCGCGCCATATCGATGATGTGACAGCCGATTCCCAGAAGCACTCCGGATTTCGTACCCGAAGCGTACCACACATGTTCTATCGGAGTCGCAGGATTATGTCCCACCTCCTGGAGATACCTCCCTCTGAACTGGTATATGTCTCCGATGGTTCCTTTCATGATGAGCTCTTTGGCAAACCGTACCGCAGGTATGAACCGGTAGTTGTGGCAGAGCATATGTTTCACTCCTGCGTTTTTTGCGGCGTCGCGCATCGCTTTTGCACTTTTCACGGTCATTGCCAAAGGTTTTTCGCATATGATGTGTTTGCCTGCTTCCGCCGCAGCAATGGAAGGTTCTTCATGCATGTCATCCGGGGTACAGTTATCGACTATTCTAATTCGAGGGTCCTTGAGCATTGCCCGCCAATCGGTGTAATACCCGTCATACCTGAACCTGATTGCCGTATCCTTCACTGCTGCTTCGTTCCGTCCGCAGAGAGCTACGAGGTGTGGAAATGCCGCAGGGTTCGGATACGAATAAGGAATTTTGATATACGCATTTGAATGAACTTTGCCCATGAACCCGTGGCCGATGACGCCGATGCCGACAGTCTGAAAACCGGATGTTTCCCGGTCTGCGTACTTGAATCCTTCTATACCCATACGAGCCTCCTCATGAGAGAGAATCGCGGAGTTTTTTGAGGTATCCGACACTCTGCTCCACCGCAAAATCCTCGTCCTGATAGTCGGGATGGGGGAAATCTATCTCTATGGCGAACAGTCCTTTATACCCCTCTCCTTCGAGAAATTTCACGAGGGACGGAAAATCGATGATGCCTTTGCCCACAGGCACGCTTGCAAAGAAGAACCAGTCGGCAGGGTTGCCGCCGTATATCGGAGAAATATCCTTCGTGTGAGTCGCGAAGATATATTTTGAAAGTTTTTTGGCGAAATCGATCGGATTGTCTCCGATCCTGAGCGCGTTGGCGGTATCGAACGTCACACCCAGATTATCGGAAGAAATGGTGTCCATGATTTCGAGTATTTCATCCGCCGTAAAGTCGAAGTGATTCTCCATTGCAAGTTTTACGCCGAAATCCTCTGCTATGTTCGCCGGCTCCTTCAGCAGCTTCGAGAGTTTTTTAATCTGTTTTTTGTGGTCTTCGTGCCTGAACGCAAGGCTCGACCCGACAATGCGCATAACGTTCGAACCGAGGATGGAGCAGGTTTTGAACTGTTTTTTCAGATCTTCCATGGCACGAGGATTCTTCCCGCCTTCAAAACCGTCCGGATGCCCCCATGCCACCACCGCTTCCAGATTTCCGCTGTCCAAAATTTCTTTCAGTCTTTTAAGATACGGTTCGTCAAAAGAAGAGAAAAAACAGGTCTCAAGGGATACACCGTCGACCTTCAATTCCACCGCGCGATGGAGAAAATCTTCATAAGTCATCCGCTTGCCCGGATCCTTCTGATTGCCGTATATTTCTCCGAAATACCGGTGATAGCAGTAGCTGTCTATACCGATCTTCATACTCTTCCCTCCAGGATAAATGATACTGTAAAAAAGGTCAGCGCAAAAGCTGTTTACGCTGACCTTTTGTGAAACCGAGGACAATGGCAAACGTTTACTTTTTCAGTAGCCTTTGCCTGTCATGAACTCGTGCTGGAGTTTGCTTATGTCCAGTTCGAGGGTTGCTTTCGTGGAAGCTTCCGTGGGTTCCCAGGGCGTTGCATCTTCGACGTTCGCCTTAGTTATGACTTTCATCGGCGATATGGTGAGTTTCGGCGGAGCCTTTTTCGTCCTTATGTATTCCACGAGCATTCGTACCGCAAGCTGCGCTTCCTGGGACGGGGACCATCCGACCGTTGCCTTGATACCGCCTGCAGCTATGTTTTCAAGTCCATAAGGAGCGCCGTTCTGGGATACGATGGCCACCTGTCCTGCCTTCCCCGCTTCTTCGAGTGCCTTGATCGCCCCGAGCGCCATGTCTTCGTTCTGCACGAATACGGCTTTCAGGTTCGGATACCCGGTTATGAGGTTTTGCATCTGGCTGAACGCCTTCTGCCTGTTCCAATCTCCGGGTACGGAGGTGACGACCTTGATTTTCGGATTTTTTTCCGCTTCTGCTATGAACGCGTCCCTGTAGCATTCCGCATCGCCGCGGCCGGGCAGACCCATGATGCAGGCGACTTCTCCTTCCGGGATATTCTGCGCCACCCACTTGCCTATGGTGCTTCCCGATGTCTTACAGTCAGCCTGAACGGTTCCGACCATTTTGTCCAATACTTCTTCGTTGTAGCCGAAGAGCATGAAGATCGGAATTTTCGCGTCATACGCTTTGTTCACGCCCGCTACAAGACCAGTGGCGCTGACGGACATAAGCACTATGCCGGCGACTTTCCGAGTTATCGCATCTTCGATACTCGCCAGTTCGCGGTCTGCCTTCATGTCTGACATATAGCCGACCAGTTCGACCCCCATCATGTCGGCCATCATTTTGGCACCGTCAAAGCCGTATTTGTAGTACGGTTCATTCGTGGGACGGATGTAGGCAATTTTCAGCTTTCCACCTTCCTTTTGTGCGCCTGCAAACACCGTCCCTGTTATGGCGAGTACCATCACGAGGCATACGAAAAGTGCGATGATCCTTTTCATGTGTTTCCTCCCTTTGATTTTTGTTTCCATCGCCCGTAAGGCGATGTTTTTATTGCTAATATTCCATTTTCCATTTAATCTTATATCAGGGTGTATCAGCTGTCGTTCACACGGTTTCATTGAATAATTTTATACAAGGAGCCGGTATGAGCAGTCACGTACCGACGTATACCGAACAAGGAAAGACCTATTACTGCGACACATGCGTACCTGTCGTCGAAGCGGTGAAGGCGGGAACTCTACAGCTTGAAACTGTGGTACACGGATCGTACCCGGGCAGACCGCTTCCGGAAACGGCCCTGCAGGGAGTGAAAAGCCTCGGATTCTGGAATTCGACCATGAAGCAGAATTGGGGCCTCGATTGGCACAGAAACGAGGGTATCGAGTTCACCATGCTGTCGAACGGAGAGCTTCCGTTCTCTGTGGAAAACCGGGATTACCTCCTCGAACCCGATGATCTGACCATAACCAGACCCTGGCAGCTCCATAAGGTCGGCAATCCCTATATCGGCATAAACAAACTCTACGTATTCATCCTCGATGTGGGAGTGCGGAAGCCGCATCAGGAGTGGAAATGGCCGTCATGGATCGTGCTCCGCAAGGAAGACCTCGACGAGTTGACCATCATGCTCAGACAGAACGAACAGCATGTGTGGAAGGCGAGCCCCGAAGTCCGGCAGTGCTTGGTGGAAATCGGGCAGGCGGTGAAAAACGGCAAATATGAAAACACCATTTCCAAGCTCACGATCTATGTGAACGAATTTCTGCTCCATCTCCTCGAAATGTTCCGCACGTGCAGCCCGTCCCTGAACGAGTCTCTTACCAGCGCTCAGCGAAGCGTGAAAATGTTTCTCTGCGATCTAAAGGACAACATCATGGAACGCTGGACGGTGCACAGCATGGCGGAAGAATGCAGGATCGGAGTCACGAGTTTCGTATTCTACTGCAAACAACTCACCAATATGACTCCCATGCAGTATCTCACACACCTCAGGGTGGAATCCGCTTCTGCGCTTTTGCTCAGGAAGCCCTATCTGAATATCATAGATATTGCACTGGATTGCGGATTTTCTTCGAGCCAATATTTTGCGAGCTGTTTCAAGAAATTCACCGGATCGACTCCTTCCGAGTACCGGAGAAAATTCGAGAACGGCAGGGTTGGAAACGAGCTTCCCTTTACAGCGGCGCATGTAGGCTGACCGATCCGCCCATTCGGAGAACAGTGCTATTGCATCCTCGTTCGGAAGCTTCCTCTGGCACGCAGATCGGCGGCCGTGTCGAATATTTCTTCCCGCGAAAGCCCCGCTTGTGCGTACATGGCGAAAATATTCTCTATGGGAGTTTCAGGAGGTATGGTATGGCTCGCCGCGAGAATAAAGCCGCCCCCGTCCGAACACATGGTTTCTATGAGCCGTGAAGTTTCGGCTTCGACATCCCGCACTGTCCCGTTCGGGAGCAGTTCCTGAGTGTCCACACCTCCCATGAAGGAGAGCGTTTCGCCGAATTCTTTTTTCAAGTCTGCGGGATTCATGCCCGGGCAGTTCGGCTGAATCGGATTCAGCACGTCGAGGCCGATTTCCACGAGATCCGGGATGATGGGCTTAAGCGCTCCGCAGCAGTGGTATGCGGAAAACACGTTTTGCGCGTGTGCGAGATCGAAGAGCCGCTTCAGTTCCGGTTTTATGTACTGGCGCCAGATATCAGGGGCGAAAAGCAGCGCATCCTGCGAGGCGACATCGTCTCCCGTCCACAGCCAGTCCAGGCGGAAACGCGAAAACGCTTCCACGGAGAGGAGAATGGCGAACTCGATGCAGCGCCGTATCATCGTCTTCGACAGATCGGGGTCTAAGGCGAAGCCCAGAAGCGTTTCGCCCATCTCTCTGAGCCTCCAGTACATCTCGAACGCGCAGGGGGATACATCGCATCCCAGAAAATAATCTTCGCTCCGCTCTGCGACTCGGGCCATGGGTTCCATGAGCGTTTCCAGGTCACCGTACGGAAATCCATAGCAGAGCACTTGTTCCCGATCCAGTCCCTTGAGCGGATAGGTTCGTATCTGATTGAATCCGTGCCGCCTTTCCCACGTTATGCCCCATGAGTCGGTATGGGAGTCGCCTTCCCGTTCGTGGACGATTCCTTCCATGGCGTAATTGTTGTTCAGCCATGTCTGATGTACGTCGTTGCCCATAGCGTCTCCCACCGCTTCCGCGGGAATTTCGAGCAGTCTCGAGAGCATTTGGACAGTTTCCGGATGGAACCACATGAATATGGGTACTCTGTCCGTGGGCTGTTTTCTGAGGGCGCGCATGACCCGTTCGCGGGGCGTCATGTTCCCTCCTGTACCGCTTTGTGCAGCGCAAGGAGAAAGTCCCGGTTGTCCGCCTGTATGTAGCGCATGGTACCTCCCATCCTGCTGAATGTTTTGCAGTAACGCAGATAGTAGGCGGGATTGTCCATGGGAGGTTCCCCCTTGTTTTTCCAGTCCCATGAGGATTCTGCGAGATCCACGACGAAGATGCTGTGCCCTTCTATGCGGGATCCATTCCTAAGCGCGAGGTTCTGTGCCATGGACAGAGATTTCTCGAAAATCATAGGCGACATGACGGCCGATCCCAGGGAAATATACACTCCTCCGGTTAGTCTGCTCACGCTTTCAGCGAAGGAGAGGAAATCCCGTTCCGCAGTCCTTCCTATGGATGCGCCGTGATTCATCGGATGCGTGTATATGATATCGTGGCCGAACATGGGATGGCCGGTGAATGGAATGCCGAGCCTCCGTGCAGCCGCTTGAACTCCGTAGCGTTTGTACGGGTGGCTTACGTTCATGAAGCCAGGCTGCAATGAGAACCGTTTCACTATCTCGAGGAGGTCCAGGGCGCGAGCCGCTTTTTCCGGATCGTTTCTCATAGATCGCTCCGCCAGAGTGAGGAGATCCTGCTCTGAGGGGATCGAAAGCCCGTCGTTCTGTACAAGAGCCCCCACCGATTCTCCGTATCCGAGCCCTTCGAAGGCTCCGATATTGACAGCGAGATTGATGTAAAACCCCGTTTCCTCCCAGGTACCGAACTCTCCCTTGGCGATATTTGCCCGCACGTCTTCGCTGGATGCACCCTGGAACGCGAACTCCCAGTCGTGGATGATGCCTGCACCGTTCGTAGCGAGATGATGCACCCACTTCCCTTCCATGAGGCTGATAAGGAGGGGAGAGAGGCCGTTTTTTATGGTATGGGCTCCAAAAGCCATGACTACCGGCCTTCCGTTTTTCACGGCCCGCCGGACTGCGACAGCAGCTTCGCGGACGAGCTCTGTGGAACGTTCAGAGAGTTTTTTGGGGGACGCTTCCGGAGAAATATGGTCCATTTCGATATGGACTTTGTTCTTCCTTTCCTTCAACGGCTTAAAGAGGAGTTTGGATCGGTCGAAATACGTCACTAGCGCCTCCCGAACAGGACCGCGAGGAGCCTGCCCATCTGAGAATAATCGGGGATTATCATATCCGCTCCTGCGAGCACGAGGCGTGTCCGTTTCGTCTCGTTCAGGCCGTACCGCCGTACTTCATCGCTCGCCACGCCCACGCAGATGCCGCCTACTTTCTTTGTTTCGCGGAGCTCCACAGGACCGTCGCCGAATGTGACGATCCGTTGTGCTTGGTCTGCACCGATCTTGGATAGGATGGAAGCGAGCACAAGTTTTTTCGGCTCGTGGTCTATACTGCCCCGTGCGCCGTAGATGCCGCCGTTGAAAAGCTCCGCATACCCGAGTATAGCCGCTTCCCGCTCCACATCTTCCTGATCGGTGCCGCTCGCGAGAAAGAGGGTGAGTCCCCGCTCTCTGAGTGCCTTCAGAAATTCTACTGCGTTTTTCAGCGTATAATCCCTGACGTCCCGTTCCCCCTTCTCAAGCCGTTTCGTCCTTTCCTCGACCATAGCGAGGAGGCGTCGGTTGTACAGAGCCTTATACTCAAACTCATCGAGCACGGATGCGGGAGGGACATAGCCTGCGCTTTTCACCAGCTCGGTGAGACCTTTCATCTGCACGAGGGTTTGGATACCGGTCGTCTTGTCTATGAAAGACAGTACGGTATTCTTCACGTTCTGGAATTCTTTCTCGCTCATGGTTTTGTAACGCTCTCCGAGTATGGCTTCGATCATGACTGGTTCCATGACGGATTCCCACCCCTGCCTCAGGGTGGAAACCGTTCCGTCGTGGTCGAAAATCGCATATACGGGCCGGTTCGAACCGGATAGAGGGGAACAAATCTCTATATCGGAATCTTCGAAGTACACAGCATGCCGCACTGAAGCTGCGAGTTCCGGGTTGTACCTATAGTCAGGATCGACGCCTATGGCGAGTATCTCTTCGGGACTCGCTATTCCTGTTTGAAAAAGTTTTTGTACCGTAACCCCCGCTGCGAAATTGCCGAACTGAGCCGCTCGTTCCGGAGAGGTTCCGGCCGCAAGCGCGGCTGCAATGCCCGCAAGCATGCTGTCTCCGGCTCCTACCGTGTCGATTCTTGACGTTATGTGCAGTCCATAAATTTCATGCATGCCTTCGTCGTCGGCGACGAGGCAGCCTCTGTCCCCCCTGGTGAGGAATACCGGTTTCCTCCACCGCTTGTACAACTCAGCTACGATGCCGGATGCTATTGCCTTGTCCTTGACATCTACGGATTCAGGATCAGGGAGGCAGATACGGGCTCCTTCGCTGTCGTTGAGCTTCCGGATGGAACCTGTGTATTCGTCGTTGTAGTGCCTGCTGTCGGTTATGAAAATTATCCGTTCGTGCCGTTTTATGAACTCCTTGAGGGATTCCCTGAACTCCTGCGTGTGTATACCGCTTACGAGCTGCTGATTTATGATCACGACATCGACGTTTTCGGACACATATTCGAGATTGGAACGTATGGCCCGCATGGTGTCGGAATGGAGGATATTGAAATTGCCGAAATCTACCCGCTCGAGCTCGCGATCCCCATCGTAGAGCTTTGTGTACACATGAGTATCCCAATCCGTCTCCTGCGAGAGGAAAAAACCGGTCTCTATGCCGTTCTGCCGCAAGAGTCTGAGCAGCTCATCTCCGTACAGATCGCAGCCCGCCACTCCCATGGCATACACGGTTCCTACTCCCAATGCCGAAAGGTTGTGCGCCACATTTCCGGCTCCGCCTAAGCTGAAGCGTTTCCTTCTCACAGGCCTGGTCTGTAGCCCGGTTTCTATCGAGATTTCGGCTGCCGAAGAATCGATGAAATAATACGCATCCAGGCAAAAGTCTCCGACGACGGCAACGCGGGTCCGTCGTATGTCGTTGAGAAGATCCTGCAGCCACATGGTTTTCATCAATGCGCTCCTGATCGTTTTATTCGAATCCTCGCAAGGCATGCTTGTCCAAGATGCGGATGATGCGATTCCCGATTAAGTCTACGGCTCCTTGTTCCCTGAGCAAGCCGAGCTTCCGTGACAGCGTTTCGCGGCTTATGCCTATGTAATTGGCCATTTCCTCTCTGCTCAGAGGCACATCGATCACGATACCCAGCGGATCGTCCTTGCCGTATTTTTCCGCGAATTCCATGAGCATGGAAGAAAGCCTCGCATCTGCCTCCCTGGGGCTGATATTTCTCACCAGAGATTCCATCTTGTCGAGGCGCTTGCACAGTTCTTCCATGACCTTGAGGGATATCGAGGGATGCTTGAGCATAAGCCGTTGAAATTCGTTTTTGCCGATCATGCACAGAAGCGTATCGGCTATGGCCTCTGCATTGAACCGCGCCTCCTGATCTTTCAGGAGGGCCCGTTCTCCGAAAAACTCCCCTTCCGAGAGTATATAATAGATCTGTTCGCGGCCGTCTTCGCAGCATCGGGAGAGCTTCACTTTTCCCCGATTCACGATTACCAGATGCTCCAGGAGATTCCCCTCATGGAATATAACGGCACCTTTTTCGAACCGCTTCTGCCTGATAAGGGATACGATTTTTGTCAATTCTGTTTCGTCGAGGGAGGAGAAAATGGGCACGCGTCGCGCACACACATCGTGCTGATGATCGCATGCAGTATTTTCTTTCATCATGACCGATTTTTCCGAAATTATGTGATTTAAATCACAGCGCTCTGTTTCTGCCCGCATTATCGTATAAACGCAGAAAAATAGCAATCGACGGAATGAGGAGGATAAGGATGGTACAAACTCAAGGCGATACGCGGACATGCTCTTCTTCGCATGCTTCCATTCAGGAAATGCACCTGCGCGCTCGGGAACTCGGCATAACCACTACATTCGACAGGTATCAGACACAGCTCCCACAGTGCAATTTTGGTATGGAGGGGGTGTGCTGCCAGCTCTGCTCGCACGGGCCGTGCAGAATAACGCCTAAGGCTCCGAGAGCCATATGCGGGGCGACCATGGATACGATCTCTGCCCGGAATATGGTAAGACTGGAAAGCCACGGTCTTTCCGCATACTGCCATCAGCTCGAAGAAGCCGTAAACACGTTGAAGGCGGCCGCTCAAAGGAAATCCGTGTTTTCTATACGGGAAGAGAGAAAGCTTAAGGATCTGGCCGGATATCTGGGAATCGAGACAGGACCAGGAGGCATCCCGGCTCTTGCGTTGGATGTGGCTGCAGCTCTGACCTACGAGCTCAGGAAAGGAACCGATGAGCCGCTCGTGCTCATAGAAGCTCTCGCGCCAAAACAGCGCCTCGAAGTATGGAAGAATCTCGGCATAGTTCCAGGGGGGCCGCTTTCCGAACTCCGCGATGCCATGACCATGACCATGTCGAACATCATGACCGACCCGGTGAGCCTGCTCCTCGAAGCCATGAGACTCTCCCTCGCAACTGGATACATGGGCCTGATAGCAACAATCCTGGTGCAGGACATCATCCTCGGCAATCCTGGCATAGGCAAGACTCAAGCCGACTTGGGAGTTATCGATGAGAACACTGTCAATATCGTTGCGCATGGCCATGTGCCGTATATGGCAGCCGCTGTGTTGAAGCACCTCGCTGAAAACAAAGACGTGAACAAACGTGCCCATGCAGCAGGAGCTTCGGGCATCAGACTCTATGGCTCCATGGATACAGGGCAGGAATTGCTTCAGCGGCTTTCCGGAGCAGGTGCAGGGTTTGCAGGTCAGCTCGGGAACTGGCTCACCCAGGAGCTTATGGTGGCGACAGGAGCTATCGATCTCGTCATGATGGATCTGAACTGCTCGATCCCCGGCCTCAAGCTCGCAGCGGACAAATTCTCCACAAAGGTGGTTTCGGTTTCGCATGTGCTCAGGATGGACGGAGTGGAAACGAATATCGATTACGATCCCGAAAAGGTCGACGAACAGGCGCTTAAACTTATCCATATGGCTATAGACGCGTTCACAAACAGAAAAAATTCGGGTAAACCTTCCCTCGTTCACATACCGCCTTATAAATCCGAAGTGGTAGCGGGTGTAGGCATCGAATCCCTGCTCGGAGTTCTCGGTGGAACCCTCGATCCGCTCTTGACCGTGATCAAGGATGGGAGCATCAAAGGTATAGCAGCAGTCGTAGGATGTACGAATGCGAGGAACGGACACGATTCGTCGTCGCTCCTCCTTATAAAAGAACTGCTGAAACGGGATATTCTCGTCATCAGCTCTGGATGTGTTGCGAGCGGCGCCCAGATAGAAGGGCTCCAGAGTCCTGCCGCTGCCGATATTGCAGGCATAAAACTGCAGGCGGTGTGTAAGGCCCTCGGTATTCCGCCCGTGCTGAACTTCGGCTCGTGCATCGATATCGGCAGGATTGCGCTTGTGGTGACCGCCATAGCAGGAGCATTGGGAGTGGATACAGCGGATCTCCCTGTGGCGGCCTCGGCTCCCGAATATCTTGAACAGAAAGCGGTGGCCGATGGCGTGTTCGCCATGACCTTCGGCCTGTTTACGCATCTCGGCCCTGTCCCCCCGGTCGCAGGAGCTCCTCTCATTTCGAGAATACTCACGAAGGATGTGGAAGCACTCGTGGGCGGAAAAATCTGTGTGGAACAGGATATGGCCAAGGCAGCTGGTTTTATGGAAGAGCATATCATGGGAAAACGCAGGAAACTGGGAATCTGAAAGGAGGGATCATGAAGCGTATACAGGTCATACGAGAGCGGTGCACCGGGTGCATGAACTGTGTGGTTGCATGCCAGAAAGTCCATGCGGAAAGCGATTTCTATTCGCAGGTACGGGACGTGGAACCAATGAGGATATATCTGCAGGCTTTCGATTCAGCACCGGTGCCTGTGGTGTGCGAACATTGCGATGATCCGTTATGCGTCAAGGGGTGCATAACCGGAGCCATGAGGAAGGATCCAGAAAGCGGCATAGTGTCCAACGAGTTCGAAAACGACAAATGCGTAGGTTGCTGGATGTGCGTTATGCTTTGTCCCCACGGGGTTATATCGATGCGGAGGAATGAAGAAAAGAAAGTCGCGGTGAAGTGCGATCTCTGCATGAAGCTGCGGAAAGATCCTGAGCATCCGCTTCCCGCATGCGTGGAGTCCTGTCCTACGGATGCCCTCATGTTCATGGAAGACGGGGAATTTGCGAACCTCGTCTCAGACGGCGTCCATGCGGTCAGGCATGCGTTGTGAGGAGGGGAGTATGAAGTATGCTGTCATTGGAAACGGAGCCTCAGGCATAGCCGCCGCAGAGCAATTGCGCAAGCTGGATACGAAAGGCTCCATCACGATGTTCTCGAAAGAAAACTGCAAAGCCTATTCCAGATGCCTACTGCCTGAGTATCTGTCCGGCGGTCTTGCGGAGCATCGGCTTTTTTTCAGGGATGCAGATTTCTACGAAAAGAACGGAATAGAGACGAAATTCGGCTCTGTAATCACAACTATCGATTTCAAAGCCCGGCGTATAGTAATCGGAAACGGCGAAGAATCCGCATACGACCGGCTCCTCATTGCTACAGGTAGCATCCCGATCATACCTTCGATCAGGGGACTGAATGCCGGTGATGTACATGTTCTGAACTCTCTAGAGGATGCGAAACGGATCGAGAAAGATGCGGAGGATGCGCACAGAGTATGCATCATAGGCGCAGGATTCGTCGGACTCGAACTAGCGTTCGCACTCATAAAAAAAGGGAAACGGATTACCCTCGTCGAACGCGCAGGAAGAGTTCTCCCTCTTCAGCTCGATGAAACTGCGGCGAGGATTATCAGGGAAGGTCTTGAGACGGCCGGAATCAAGGTGATTCTCGACAGGACGGCGGTGGAGATCGTGAAGGAGCGCTCCCTGAAAGGAAACGGGTCGTACAAGCAGGAAAAGATCGAAGGTCTGCTCCTCGACAACGGAAAGCTCGTCCTCTGCGATATGATCATCATGGCTGCAGGATCGAGACCCAATATCGGCTTGCTTGCTACACGGGATGTGAAGTGCGACAGAGGAATCCTCGTGGACAGGTTCATGATGACGAGCGTGGAGCACGTGTACGCGGCAGGCGATGTGGTGGAGACGATCGACACCATTACGGGAAAGAAGACACTGAGCCCCATTTGGCCCAATGCGATTATTCAAGGGGAGGCAGCCGCGTACAATATGGCGGGGAGGGCAAAAGAATTTCCTAGCGTCGTCAGCATGCAGAACGCTTGCGAGTTCCGGGACATACCTATGATTTCCATGGGAACCGTGGATCCGCAGGAGGATTCCGAAGTACTTCTCGATCACCGGCCGTATGAGGGCATATATAGGAAACTCGTGCTTCAAGACGACACGATCATCGGTATGATTTTCCTCGGCGACATCGGCAATTCGGGCGTTATTGGCGCTCTCATCAAAAACAAGGTGAACGTGAAAAACCAGAAGCACAAGCTCCTCAATGTGAATTGGAGCTATGCGGACGTAGCGGACAGACTCTGAGACGCGGCGCAGAATAAATCTTTCGGCCGGGCTTCCGATACCTTCTGTACCTTCGATACCTTCGGCATCCTTGTACCTACGGTATGGCCTACGGCCACCTACGGTCTTCGATATCTGCGGTATCTTCGATCTTCGCCCGGCACGCCGTACTTCCGTGTACGGCGCATTGACAAATTCGAGGAATTGAGCCGAGAATGGCTCATGGTGCAGACCGAACGCATGAGCAGGAAGGAACTTGTCAAAAGGGCCATTGCGATGAAGAGCCCCGACCGCCTTCCTCTTTTTTTCTTCAACCGGAACAAAGATCTTTCGGATATCGTGATGGTCGATGTGGTTCGCCATTTTATGGGAGAGGACAAAAGCCTGTCCGAATGGGGTTTCAGGTGGGATCGTTCCGATGAAACTATGGGACAGCCGAAAGAAGAGCTGATCAAAGACTGGAGCGTTCTCGAGAAGCTTACGGTTCCCGACCCTTCGCTGCCCGGCCGTTTTTCCGGTCTCGAAACTGCGAAGCAGGAATACGGGGAGGACCGCTACTACATTGCGAGCCTAGTCCTGAGCGGATTTACGGTCATGACGTTTCTCCGCGGATTCAACGCAACTCTCGAAGACCTCGTGCTCGAGCGCAGCATGGTGGAGAAACTTGCAGACCTCGTGTTTGGATTCGAAAACGAGGTCATACGCTGTGCGAAGGGCCGTGGCTTCGACTGCATCGCTTTTTTCGACGATTGGGGAACACAGCAGAACCTCATTATTTCTCCTGATTTATGGCGGGATTTCTTCAAACCACGATACAAAGAACAATTCGATCTGTGCCATGAGTCCGGCTTCGACGTATACTTCCACTGTTGCGGATATATTTATGATATTATTCCCGATTTCATAGAGATAGGTGTGGATATGCTCAATATTAGCCAACCGAACCTCTTCGACATAGGCCGTTTGGGGAAGGATTTGGGGGGTAAGGTCTGTTTTGTCTGCCCTGTAAGCTATCAGACCACATCGCTTTCTGGATCCAAGGATGATATATACAAAGACGTACAAACCATGGTGAAGCATCTCGGCAGTCATAACGGCGGCCTCATAGGGTACATCGAGGAGTATCACTCAATCGGCATGTCCGAAGAGAACTATTGGCACTGCGTACACGCATTTCAGGAGCTAGGAACATACGTGTAATGGTGAGTATACGATAATCATCATGGCATGCAATGCGGGGCACATGAAATAGTCAACGTTATGGAATAGCTTAGGAGTCAGGTATGAATCATTACATCGGAATCGACGTGGGAGGAACCAAGAGCGCTATCATTCTCGGCACTGAAGAAGCGGAAATACTCGATAAAATTTCTTTTCCTACAGAGGCGGTCAAGGGGCCTTCCCATGCGATACAGCGATACATAGAAGCGATCGATACGATCATGAGGAAGAACGGATTCGTCTCGGGACAAATCAAAGCCATAGGAGTGAGCTGTGGTAGCCCTCTCGATTCGAAGCGGGGACTCATTCTTTCTCCCCCCAATCTACCTGGATGGGACGAGGTCCCCATCGTGCGCATCCTGGAAGAGAAGACAGGCATCAAGGCTTTCTTGCAAAACGACGCCAATGCCTGCGGCCTCGCCGAGTGGCAGTGGGGGGCCGGAAAGGGAGCGCGGAACATCATCTTTCTCACGTTCGGAACGGGATTTGGCGCTGGGCTCATACTCGACGGCAGGCTCTATTCCGGAACCAACGACATGGCGGGTGAAATCGGACACGTTAGAGTGTCGGATAACGGGCCTGTAGGATACGGCAAGGAAGGATCTATGGAGGGGTTTTGTTCAGGCGGTGGAATCGCGCAGCTCGCGCGGCAGGAAATCCTCAAGTGTTTTCAGAACGGAGAAACAGTCGGTTTCTGCCGCACCTTCGGAGATATGGAAAGGATTACCGCGAAGGATGTAGGCATAGCGGCTTCAAGCGGCGATCCTGTTGCGATCAGAATACTGCGCATAAGCGGTACCTATCTCGGTAAGGGGCTTGCGATATTGATAGACCTGTTCAATCCGGAGCGGATCATCATCGGAAGCATATACCTCAGATGCGAAAAGTTTCTTCTTCCCCATGCTGAGGCGGTCATACGCGCGGAAGCCATTCCGCTGTCCGCCCGCTCCTGCACGATCCTTCCAGCAGGACTCGGAGAGGCGATCGGCGATTACGCGAGCCTGAGCATAGCGAAAACCGGAAGCGAGGGGAGACTATGAGTTGCGATGCGATTCTGAACGACCTTTTCATCCGCCATCCTTCGGTACGGGTTTGCGAATCCGCCATCCGGGAAGCAGTCGATTGTTTTATTGCCTGCTACAGCAGCGGCGGGAAATTGTTGGTTTGCGGAAACGGGGGAAGCGCTGCAGATGCCGAGCACATTGTCGGAGAGCTTATGAAGGGATTCATAAAAAGGAGGCCGGTGCCTGCCGACATAGCGGAGATGTTCATGCGAGTATCCGACGAATTGGGAGCTGAACTCGTCGCCCAGCTTCAGTGCGGACTTCCTGCCATCGCGTTGACCGGCCACACTTCTTTGAATACCGCCTTTGCGAACGACGTGAATCCTCATCTCGTATTCGCTCAGCAGGTATTCGGCTACGGAAAGGCGGGGGACATCCTCATGGGGTTGAGCACTTCCGGAAACGCTAAAAATGTGCGTTATGCGTTCGCTGTTGCAAAAGCATTAGGGCTCAGCACCGTGGGATTGACAGGGAAAAGTGGCGGTACGATGAAGGAGCTCTGCGATATACTCATCGCCGTGCCTGAGGAAAGCACTCCGCTCGTGCAGGAGCTCCATCTTCCCGTATACCACGCGTTGTGCTCCATAGTAGAAGAACATTTTTTTGCTGCATAAAAAAAGGCGCCCTTGCGTGGGGCGCCTTCAAAATTTCCAGGATGATGCGGTTTTATTTTTTAAACGCTCCGGGGAATTTATCTTTATAGCTCGGAACGGTCTGCACGGTCTCAGCATTGATCATGGCGTGTACTATTGCGCGTGCAAGCGCATCCGCCGCCGCAGAACCGATCTTGTTTACATTGGCTTCCATATTGCCCCATGCCGCCTGCTGTTTCAGAACTGCAGGATCGAGTTCTCCGGTGGCGAGAGAGAAGACCGTGTCACCGTCGAACATGGTATGCGAAGGCCGGATCGCTCTTGCCATACCGTCATGCGCCATTTCGGCTATTTTTTTCGCTTGAGCTTTGGTGAGTTGTACGTTAGTTGCAACTACCGCTATGGTGGTGTTCTTCACGGGTTCCGAATCGTAAGAGAACGCGATGGCCGGCACATTTTCGAGGCTGACTCCTGCAAAGGGGGCTTTTAGCCCGCCGAACTCGTTGTTCACTTCGAGGTACTGCGCGTAGAATTCTCCGGTTTCGGGATTGACTGTCGAACCTCCGGCATTCACCGCAACGATGGCTCCGACTATAACGCCGTTCCCGAGATCGACGCTCGCAGTTCCGAGTCCGCCTTTGAGTCCGCCGGCAACTGCTCCTGCACCTGCTCCCACATTCCCCATTTTCACCGGTCCGCTTGTCGCATTTTCGCATGCTTTCTTGCCGAACTCCGCAGTTGGTCTATCTGTGAACGCTCTGCCGAATCTGCCCGGATCGTAGAGAACCGCTGCAGGCACTATAGGCACTACGTTTCCGCCGCCAACCGGCCAGCCGATTTTGTTCTGTTCAAGCCACAGCATGACTCCGTCCGCCGTCGCCAGACCGTAAGCGCTTCCTCCGGTGAGCACCACAGCATCGACCTTGTTCACGAGGTTGATGGGGTCAAGGAGGTCGGTTTCCCTTGTTCCCGGTGCAGAACCGCGGACATCCACGCCGCCTACTGCACCCTTGCGCACGAGGATGACCGTTGTGCCGGTGAAATTCTTGTCGTAGCTGCCGACTTCTATGCCGGGCACATCGGTTATAGCATTGTATTTTCCGGTCACAACCGTGGATTTGACCGGTTTTGCAGGTTCTATTTTAGTCTGCGCCGCAGCGGTTCCGACTACGAATAGAGCCAACAAAAGGCACACTGAAATGATGACGTTTCTCTTCATGGTTCACTCCTTTCCGTTGATACATATGTGTTCTTTGCATGTGCAAGAATCACTGGGCGACATTATACGATCTCTCGAACGAAATGTCAAAAGATGAATAATCAGTCAGCAATTTCGTATGCACCGCGAGGAGCTGCTTGTACCTAGTGCAAATTCGGCTCAGGCAGTAGTCGAGAAAAACAAAAGAAAATTTGAAGAAACGTCTGCAAGACTATATACTCTATGCATACAAAAGGAGGCGAAGGCCATGAAGAAACTATTGATGTGGGGCTCTATTATTCTTTTTATTATTTCTTTCACCGGTTGTCTGAATGTAAAGACGGTGATAAAGCTTAAACCCGACGGAAGCGGTACGCTCGAAGAGACATTCCTCATGCAGAAGGAAATTCTCCAGATGATGAAAAGCATGGCTGCGATGGGTTCCGAGGAGACGGAAGAACAAGCTGCGGGATTTTCCCTCCTCGATGAGAAGAAACTTAAGGAAGGAGCAAAGGGAATGGGAGCCGGAGTTTCTTTCGTTTCGGCAGCGCCGTTTTCGAACGACGAGTTCGAAGGATACAAAGCGGTATACGCTTTTTCCGATATCAACAAGCTCAAAGTGAATCAGAATCCCGGATCAGAAGTTCCATTCGGACAGGACGGCGGCAATATCGAATATCTCACCTTTTCTTTCAAAAAAGGGAATCCCGCTTCTCTGAAAATCATATTCCCGAAGCAAGACAGCAAGGCTTCGAAGACGGATACCCAGGCTCAGTCCGGAAACACGAGCGAAGAAGACATCGAATCCATGAAGCAGATTTACGAGAAAATGAAACTGAGCATGGAACTCGAGGTCCAGGGTACCATATCGAAGACCAATGCATCGTATAGATCGGGATCGACGATCACGCTCATGGAAATGGATTTTGGCCTCATCATGAAAAACGAGAAAAAATTCCTCGAGCTTACCAAAGCGAATGTCAATACCATTGAGGGAATGAAGCAGCTCGTGAAAGACGTGCCGGGGCTCAAGCTGGAAACCAAGGAAACAGTCGAAGTCCTGTTCAAATAATGCTGGTACTTTTAGACCGCCGGTACCCGAAAGGGTACCGGTTTTTTATTGTCCGTTTCCGAATATCAATTCGTAGGTATCTTTCGCAATCTGCAGTTCTTCGTTTGTGGGTACTACCATGATAGTTGTAGGCGAATAATCGGTGGATATGATACCGGGGCTCGGTCCGTTCTCGAGGTTCTTTCTGTAGTCCATAAAAATGCCTATGTTTTCGAGCCTGTGGCATATTCTTTCTCGCATGCGCGTGCCGTATTGCCCGATGCCGCCTGTGAATACGAGGACATCGACTTTCACAATGTTGGCAGCATACGCACCGATGTATTTCCGTATTCTGTGGGCATATACTTCGAGCGCTTCAACGGCATGCTTGTTGCCGTTTTCCGCTGCCTTTTCGAGATCGCGGAGATCGTTTGAAATTCCGGAAAGCCCGAGCAGACCGCCTTTCTTGTTAAGGAGTTCGTTCACCTGGGCAGGGGTATATCCGCGTTCCAGGAGGAAGAGGATGATCGCCGGGTCTATGTCGCCGCTCCTCGTCCCCATGACCAAACCTTCAAGCGGGGTGAACCCCATAGAAGTATCTATGGACTTGCCTTTCGATATGGCCGTTATGGACGCACCGTTTCCGAGGTGGCAGGATATGACGTTCGTATTTTCAGGCGACCGTTTTAGCATCCTGATGGCTTCGGCGGCCACGTATCTGTGGCTCGTGCCGTGGAAACCGTATTTCCTTATTTTGAACTTCTCGTAGAGATCCCTGGGCAAGCCGTACAGATATGCGGAAGGAGGCAGAGTCTGATGGAATGCGGTGTCGAAAACGGCTACCTGTTTCCTGTCCGGCAGCAGGGCTTCAGCCGCTTTTATGCCCGTGAGGTTGGCGGGATTGTGGAGCGGTGCAATTTCGATATTTTTTTCGATCGCCGCCATCACCTTCTCGTCTATGATGACGGACTGAGAATACTCCTCCCCCCCGTGCACCACCCTGTGCCCGATCCCTCCGATATCCGATATCTTTTCGAGAATTCCGTTTCTCGCGTCGGTCAATGCCTGGCTCACCAAGGTCATTGCGACCCTATGATCCGGGATTTCAGCTTCCAGGGAGTACTTCCCGTTTATGGAATCCTGGGAAATTTTCCCCTTCTTTTCTCCGATCCGCTCCACTATCCCTTTTCCAAGGCTCCTCTGTTCAGGCATATCATACACTTCATACTTGAGCGAAGAACTTCCGCAGTTGAGCACAAGAATGTTTGCTTTTGTCACAATATTCCTCCGATATGCGTGTGATTGAAATCTCAATTACACTCATTTTATCCGATCTTGGCAGTTTGTGCTATACTTCACGAACTATCCAGTCCTCCAGCAGCTTGCGGGTTTTCAGGGGAACTAGAGCCTCGATGTGGATATGCTCGTCTTCGTATCCCTCGCTAATCACCTTTCCCGTCCTATGGATGAGCGATGCCGCATCGTACCGTTTGATCGGAATGAGGAAATGTATAGTTTCCAGGTTCCGTTCGAGCTGATGCTCCAGAGCAGCGAGCAGGACTCCCAACCCATCGCCTGTGCGGGTCGATACGAACACAGCATCCGGGTACTGCGTTCTGAGGAGATCGAGCTCGAACGGGGATGCGAGATCGATCTTATTGAATACGGTGATGATCGATTTGTTTGCCGCATGCAGAGTTTCGAGCACGGACAAGGAAGTTTTTATATGTTCTTCCATCTCTTTGTTGGAGATGTCTATGACGTGCACGAGGAAATCCGCACGTACCGTTTCCTCGAGCGTTGCATGAAACGATTCTATGAGCTGATGCGGAAGCTTCCTGATGAATCCCACGGTGTCGGTTACGAGCAGTTCCCGTCCGCCTGGAAGTGTTATGCGCTTTGTCGTAGGATCGAGCGTTGCGAAGAGTTTGTCTTCCACGAGCACCGAAGCTCCTGTGAGAGAATTGAGCAGGGAAGATTTCCCTGCATTGGTATATCCCACCACTGCTACGCTTGGGACTGGAATGCTCTGCCGTTTTTTTCTTTGGGTCGCGCGCTGCTGTTTCACCTTCAGCAGTTCAGCTTTCAGGCGAGCGATTTTTCTGACCACGATCCGTCTGTCCAGTTCGAGCTGGGTTTCTCCCTCTCCCCTCGTCCCTTTTGCTCCTCCGCGCTGCCTGGACAGGTGCATCCACGCCCTCGTGAGGCGTGGCAGAGAATACTCCAAGCGGGCAAGCTCTACCTGAAGCTCCGCTTCCTTCGTGGAGGCTCTGTGTGCAAAAATCTCCAGGATCACCTCCGTCCTGTCGAGGACGGAGAGGCCGGTAAGCTGTTCCCAGTTTCTCTGCTGGGAAGGACTGAGCTCGTTGTCGAACACTATGAATTCTGCTTCACACGCCTTTGCCGCTGCGGCTATCTCTTCCGCTTTTCCAGATCCGACGAAATAGCGCGGATGGGGTTCGCGGAGTTTTACCAGCACGCTGCCCGTGACCGTAAGTCCTATGCTGAGCACCAGGCTTTCGAGCTCTTTCAGGAGTTCCGAAGCCCTCGCTTCGCTTACGGTGTTGTCCTGGAATCCGACGAGCAGAGCCGGTTCAGGCTGCTTCGTTACGGCAAAAGCTGTTCGTTCTGCTCTCACGGATATTTCGGGTTTTTGTTCCCACCGCCGAATCCGTACAATGCCATCAACCTGTCTACGATTTCCTTGTCCGGTTCCGAAAGGTCGATGATTCTGCATCCGATGCAGAAAAGACTCGGATTAACATCCGGTTTCACCCACCGTACTTCCACGGAGCAGTCTATATGCCGTTTGTAAAAATCTTTCGAGGAGGGAAGGATGATTCTTATCGTAAGGACGGATTGTACCGGAATTTTCTTCGGGCTCAGCAGCATGAGCCCGTCCTCCGATATGTCTCCCAATCGCGCTATTTCTTTTCCCGATTCCTGATCCTGGATTTCGAGATAAAACAGGACATTCCGTCTCCGGCTCATTCTCTGGTCGCTCATAGCTAAGCTCCTTACCGTTGCAGTATACCATGGAAAACCCGCACACGAAAGTAGCGGATCATCGTGGAATTCGGGTATTGAAAAGCAGATCCGCTATGTGCTTGGGTAAAACGTCCCGATTATCGGGCGTGGCGCAGAAGATCGTGATCCGTTCCCCCGTGAAATAGTTCTGCAGAGTTTCGAGAAGTTCCGGCCGTACGACTATGAGCAGATTTCCGGAATACCCAAGGCGAAGGCTATCGAGCAGAGGAAAGAATCCCTGCTTCTGTTCGAGTTCGAGGGGACCCACTTCGTCGAGGACCAGAAACATCGGATGCTCGGCGATATCCGCCTCGAGCGCATTCAGCGCACGCCTGAACCCTTGTTCCGAAAAGAATACGCTCCTGTATCTGGAACCTTGAAGCGGGGCGATTCGGGAGCCTAACAGCCACCGCTCTCCTGTTTTGATGTGCTCGGCGAAGAATTCTTTTTTCTGTACAGCCCCTTCCGAATCGCCGGGGCTCAGGATACCGCCTACGGATATGTCGGCCTGCCTGCAAAGGACGATGAGCTTCCTGCATATTTCTGTTTTTCCTACTCCCCGCCTGCCCGTAAGAAAAAACACTATTCTAATGTCCACGATCCCAGTATACTATCCGCAAGCGATTATTCTGTACAGGAGGCGGTCATGGTTATCAGACCCGAAGGGATGGAAAAGGAAATCAAGCAGAATATGCGAGGGGGGTCGGGAGCGATCGAGATTCTGCATCTGGCACCGAAGCAGGACCTTAGAAACTGCAGACTTCTCGCAGAACTCACGATTCAGCCCGGGGGGAGCATAGGCAGCCACAGGCATGATAAGGAAACAGAGTATTTTATCATCACTTCGGGCGAAGGTATGGTGGACGACGACGGCATCGAAAGAAAAGTATCGCCGGGAGATGTGGTAGTGACTGGGAACGGCGCTTCGCACAGCATCCGCTGCACGGGGAATTCTCCTTTGAAGATGACGGCAATAATCATCACATACGAAAACTGACGCTATGCGCGGGCTGACTATGAGGAGGCGCAATGCCTGACACTCAGAGCATCAGAGTACTGCTTGCTGATGATGTGAAAATCAATACGATCGTAGCAGAAAAAATGTTGAAGACACTGGGATTTTCGGTGACCACGGTCGAAAACGGCAAAGAGGCGATAGCCGAACTCCAGCGTCGCGAATACGATGTGATACTGATGGATGTCGAAATGCCGGAGATGGACGGATATGAGGCTACGCAGAGAATCCGAAACGGAGAAGCAGGAGTTGAACGGAAAAGCGTTACGGTCATCGCTATGACTGCGCATGAGCACGGAGAAGTGAGGCGCAGGTGCAAAGACGTGGGGATGAACGGCTATATCGTGAAACCGATCGATTTCGCGAATCTGAAAAAAACCATCGCGGAATGTGCGGAGAGAAAACCGGGAAGCGGCTGCTGAGCCGGAGCGTCATGATCTACAAAATCAGAAATAGTATAATGGAATACACATGGGGATCCGGTACGGATATCCCTCTTCTGCTCGGTATCGAGAATCGCCGAAATATCCCTATGGCGGAGCTGTGGATGGGTGCGCATCCGAAGGCTCCTTCCCGCGTGGAAACAGAAAATGGCGTGCAAAGCCTCTCAACCCTTATACGCGACGATCCTGAGGGAGTGCTCGGAGAGAGGGTTGTCCGCGAATTCGGAAAGACGCTTCCCTTCCTCTTCAAGGTGATAGCAGTCGAAAAACCTCTTTCTATACAGGTACATCCGAATAAACTCCAGGCTCAGAAAGGCTTCGAAGCGGAGAACGGGAAAGGCATTCCCCTGGACGATCCCAAAAGGAATTACAAGGACCGAAACCATAAACCGGAAATCATTTGCGCCGTTTCCGAAGTGCGGGGGCTTTTCGGATTCAGGCCTTGGGAGGCTATCGTACGGGATTTCGAAACCCTTGGATGTGCGGAATTCCTTCCGACCGGGCGGGAGTTTCTGGATAAGGCAGGGTGCTATGAGCACGTTATGCGTGCTCTGCTTGTAATGCCGGAGAAAGAAACGCTGAGCATGATTTCGGAAACAATACGTGCGGTCAGGACCATTCTGGAGAAAGACCGGCTGTGTCCGGAAGAGAGGTTTCTCCTCGTGCTTTCCCTGTACGAGCAGTACCCGAAAGACATAGGTTCTTTGTTTCCTCTTGTGCTCGAATACCGCAGCCTCGATCCTGGCGAAGCGGTATTCATAGATGCGGGTATCCCCCATGCCTATATGAAAGGTATGGGGATCGAGCTCATGGCAAACTCGGATAATGTTCTCCGCGCGGGGCTCACCCCCAAACATGTGGACAGAGGAGAAGTTCTGTCGGTCATCGATTACGGCAATCCTGGCGTATTGACCATAACTCCGGATCCGGTCCAGGGAGAGCTTCAATACCGAGCTCCGGTGCGGGAATTCCTCCTCTCAGCGATCCATGTTTCCGAAGGGAAACCTTATGAAAGAACCGAACCGTCGGGAAGCGTCGAGATACTACTCTGCGTAGACGGTGCTCTGCGGATCAAGGGGAGTTCTTCCGATGCGGCGATGCGCAAAGGGGAGTCCCTTTTAGTGACCGCTTCTGAGAGGAGATATGCGCTCGTAGGAAGTGGAATCGTTTATAAGGCGGGAATACCCTGATCGGCTTTGCATGCCGAAGGCTCCTTCTTAGGTGGCCGGCCAGTTCGCTTCTATGTTTTGCCGGATCGATTCGTACGGTAGAGCTCCCTGCAGCCGCATAAGGGCTTTCCCCTTGAAGAAGAGCATTATCGTCGGGATACTCTGTATCTGATAGTGGGCTGCTATGTCCTGTTTCTTATCCACATTGATTTTCACGGTTATGAGCCTGCCTGCATACTCCTTTGCTATCCTCTGCACTGCCGGGCTCACCATTTTGCACGGCCCGCACCATTCCGCCCAAAAGTCGACGAGCACGGGTTTACTCGACGTGTGTATGAGGTCGTTGAACGATGGGGGAAGCTCCTGATTCACGCTGTCAGCCATAATGCGACTCCGATTCCGTAATTATTATATAAAAGCTAATCATGTTGCAGCAGGAAGTCAAGCGTAGCACTCGTAACTCGTACCTCAGCAAGTTTCACTGACCGTTAAAACCTCAGAGGAAGGCAGAAACCTCCCACACCTCAGTTTAGCGGATAAGAATCCGATTACAGGAAGTACACGGGCCGGGAAGAATCGGCGATACCGCAGGTACAGGGATGACCATAGCCCGACCGATGCGTTCGGTGCGAGAGTTTCTGCCGGGAGAGAATGCCTATGTATGCCAAACTGAGAATTTTCAGGAAGAAATGTCCGATCCTTGACTTTTCCCTTCTTACGGAATACGTTCAATGCATTACCTGAACACGAAATCGGAAAGGACAGAGTATTCAATACCATATGATCGACCATAAACCTCCTCATGCAAACGGTTCTTTTCAACAGCCGTTCCTGCGATCTCTTACGAGCGCTATCGGAAAAACGACGGTGCTGCTTCCTACCACCTTCGTTACGGTCGTAGGAATTTCTTCGGTGAACTTCGGTATACTTTTTTTCATGCGTTCTACGTTCGCCGCTTCGCCATCCCTCATTGGATGGTTTAGTTCCTGTTACCTGCTCTGCTATCTATTGGGGTGCCTTCTTCTCCGGCCTCTTGGCAAAACCCTGAAACCGAGGTTTTCGCTCGTGTTCGCAACAGTCGGCATGGCGGCTACTCTTGCAGGAATTCTTCTGTCGAGAACTCTCGCTCTCGCATTTATCCTGTACGGGGCCTTCGGCGTCTCTGTTTCGCTTTTTTTTCCTCCTTTGATCGCATGGCTTTCCATAGGGCTCGAAGACAAGAAACTGAACACAGCGATCATGCGGTTTAATCTTTCGTGGAGCGGCGGTGCCATCGTAGCTCCCTATCTCGGCGGAATTCTCACGGAGTTGGATGTAAAGTATCCGCTGCTGCTCGGAATCGGGCTTTCTGCGGTTTCTGCACTCGCCGTAGGTGGAGCGTGCATCTACATAGCGAAGAATAAGGTGGATGCCAAGATTGCGGGAGAACGGCAAACAGAATCCGCCGCGCCGTATACAAATGGAAGTACCTACTTACGGTTCGTTTCCTGGGTGGGCGCCCTGAGCGTGTATGTGGCAGGGGGCGTATTTTGGTATATTTTCCCGCTCTTCGGAAGGGATTCGCTCGCTATGAGCGAAAGTCGTATCGGCGTGGTACTGCTTTCGAGAACGCTCTTTACCACAATCGGCTTCATCCTGCTCGGCCGTTTTACGCGCTGGCACTTCAACAAAACACAGATTCTTACGACGCAGGTCCTTTGTGCGGGAGTCATTCTCGCCATGAGCTTCGTGAGTTCTTTCCTATGGTATGTAATTCTGGCGCCTTTCTTTGGGCTCCTCATCTCTTTGGCTTATTCCAACAGCATATTCCACGGCATTTCAGGAAGCGTGGACAGGGGCAAGCGCACCGCTATACACGAAGCGCTCTTGACCGCAGGCCAGATCGTCGGTTCGGTCGGAGGAGGACAATTGTACCAAGCCTTCTCCATGAAAGCGGCATACCTGTTTTGCGTGGCATGTCTCGGCGCGGGCGCCATGGTTCAGGTCTTGCTCATCCTGTCCGCAGGAAAAAGAGGAGAAGCGGTTCGAGCCTGAGCTTTTTTCGAGAAAGCGTACATGCATCCGACCCGCTCTATAGCTATCCTGAGCGCCTCATTCACAGGATGGAAGGTGTCTCCGAGCGAGGGGCACAGGGTGTGGAGGAGAAGGGAGTAGTCTTTCATGAACGGGGCAGGGTACTGGGCACAAACAGTCTGTTCCGTATGCGTGTCCGACATCCTTTTCATATGTTCGCAAAGCACTGCCTGAGCATTCCCGTGTTTGTCGGGCACTGCGGAAAAACCAAAGAGCCTGCATATGAGAGGCCGGTACAGATACCGCGTGCAGTGTCCTTGTCCGGTGCGCGAGGGGTCATACAGGATGCATCCTGCGTTTGAATCCCGCATAACGATCCTCTCGTGCACCGATGGTGCTTCGCCCGTGATCCAGAGTAGAACGCCGAGCGGCAGCATTTCGAGAACCGTGGCTTCCACATAGTGATTTTTGCAGCATTCGCTGCAACCCGGTACGCAGCGGGCGCCGAGGGTTTTGCCGTACGCTTCCGTGTGCACATCGGCCATGAGATATAGTTCGAGCACCTGATTGGAGAGTGTCTGATAGTTCATGTGTGATTTCCGGTTTTTTCAGCCTAACGCGACGTCCAAAAGCATCATAACGCTGAACCCCAAAATAGTTCCTATGGTCGCCATATCGGTGTTCTTTTCGAGCTGGGATTCGGGGATGAGTTCCTCCACAACGACATAGATCATGGCTCCGGCAGCGAACGAAAGGGCATAGGGGAGGAGCGGTTTGATTAGAAGCACCAATGCAGCGCCTATGACTCCCGCTATCGGTTCCACAAAGCCTGAAAGCTGACCGTACCAGAAACTTTTGAGCCTGGAAAATCCTTCCCGCCTGAGCGGAGCGGAGACCGCCGTTCCTTCCGGGAAGTTCTGGATACCGATTCCGAGCGCAAGAGCAAGGGCTCCTGCGAGCGTCGCAGAGGGAATCCCTGCACCCACGGCTCCGAAGGCTACACCGACGGCGAGACCTTCGGGTATGTTGTGGAGCGTTATGGCAAGCACGAGCAGTATGCTCCGTTGCCAGCCTGTTTTTATGCCCTCTGCCTCGGATCGCGGAAACCCGAGATGGAGGTGGGGAAGAGTCTTATCCACGAGCCAGAGAAATCCCGCTCCCAGGATAAATCCGACGAATGCGGGAATCCATGCAGGACCTTTACCCGATTGTTCTGCCATCTCGATAGCAGGCGCGAGGAGCGACCAGAAACTTGCAGCGATCATGACTCCAGCAGCGAAGCCGAGCATGGTATCGAGTACCTTTTTATTGACCGTCTTGAATACGAATACCAAAGCGGCCCCGAGTGCAGTCACGTAAAGCATGTGGCAAGAAGAGCCTGTACAACCGGATTCAGATCAGTGAACCATCGAACGAGCATACGCCTTTTTTCCCTCCTCTCCAGTGAACCGCAGAGGACTCATTCCTCCCTGAGATTCTCGTCCACAAATTATACACGGAGGCTGAAAGGGAATCCAGTATTTGCTGACAAGGCTGCATTATTATGGTAAATTTATCGATGAGGTAAAAGACTATGGATGTTGCTCCCTATCTGCGTTCTTACATACTCAAGCGGCAGAGACCGGATGTCGGATACGAAGCATTCATGGCTTTTCTGAGAAAGGATCCTCAATTCACCAAGATAGACGAGTTCAAAGTCGATCTCACTGTATATCTGAAACGAATGGAGTCCCAAGGTAAATGTACCATATCGTACGAAAAGGGAGCCATATCGTCTTTTCTCATGCATGACTATTATGAAGAAATCATCAAGCTAAAATATGCGGAGATCAAGGAAGATCCGACTTTGCCGTTTCCGAACGAAGAAACCCTCGGTTTTGCCGTACCTCAAAGCATCTTCGTTCCTGCGGATGTCACTACCGATTTCATTTCCCTTCTGGATCCGGAAAACACTCCTGCCGCTCCCCTCATCAGGCTCAATTTTCCGCATACCATACAAAGCCTGTTTGCACCTCCCCAGGTGCTGAGATCTGGCATGGCCGAGCTCTGCATCCAGAAACTCAGACAGTACCTCCAGACTCAGCGGAATATGGACTATGCACACAGTAATCTGCTCCCTGCGTTGAAAGGGAACGAGAGCTCGCTTAAGGATATGCT
>CAZWAS010000007.1:35402-50026 GCA_964631915.1 uncultured Spirochaetales bacterium
GGATCTCACCATCTATCCCGACAGGGTCCTGAAGGATCTTTTGAACCCGGGGGATTTTACATTCAAATTCTGGGCCTTTTTCCCTACCCTCATTATGAACGAATACAAGGAAAAAAAGGAGCGGCTTTTGCCTGAGCACGGATACTGCCAGTCGGCTATCCTGCTGCGATACTACAGCCAGTACCAGAGGAGCCTCGTACAGAAGGAAAACCAGAGGGCGAACGACATTAAAGTGATGGAACAGCTCGTCAAGAAGCCGCCATATCTCTTCAGCCTCGATGACTTTTACGCGCTGAAAGATTCTAAAGGCAATCAATACTCGAAAAAATACGGCAGGGAATTCGTTCACGAGTTCATCGAAACGCGGCTCCGCGAAGAAGATAAAACGAAACTTCCTCCGCTGGTACGGCTCAAGCCTCAAGGAAAGAGGGAAGTGTATATCAGCAGGGATTTCATTGTTCCCATGTTCCTGTCCGAACTTCACAAGGTATCGGACAAACTCAGAGCGGTTTTCATGGACGAATGGACTGCCACAGCCAGAACATATGCTGCCTGCAAAGCCATGCAGGACGACGGCGAATTCGCGAAAGAGATCGAACAGAAGATCGAAGCCGGATATCCACTTTTTTCCGTTCTCCGGAACAAGAATCTTCTGTATGTTGCAAAGGAAACCACGAAGCTTTCGCAGAACAACGTTACGGAGATCAATCGCTGTTTTACCGGCAAGATGGAATTGAGGCCCATCCAAGAACTGCTCGGACTGAGCCGCAAAGAGCTCGCGAAAAATGTGAAGGCGCGTCTCCCGTTCTGGTATACGACGCCGGTCTTCAAACAGATTGCAGCTTTCTTTGCGAAAATGCTTTCAGGAAGTGGAAAGAAGAACAGGGAAAAGCGGATCGAAGAGACGCACAAAACGCTGCAGAGCAACTTTGTCAAGGAAGTGAATGCGCCGAAATCAGGCGAGATCGGAGCTGGTAAACCGAAGGCGCCGAAAGATGCCGCCGCCGAATACAGAAAAGCGGTGGAAACCCTAAAAAAGCAGTTTCTCGGGGAAGGCAAGAGCATCGATGCGAGCCTCGAAGAGCTCGCAGAAAAATGGAACCCTCTCTACGATCCGAACGCCAAGGCGAATCTTGTGGAAGACGTAAATTCGCTCATAAGGGATTTTATGCGCAGCATCAAACGTACCTTTGTCGTACGCCCTCCGGATGCCGCGCGCATCAGTACGCTTGCAGAGGAGCTCGCTTTGAAAACGCTCAAGGAACTGAAGATAAGCAAACGGGAGTACTTCAAGAAATATATCGAGCTCTACATGATCCGTCTTCTCGAAAAGGCGGCGGTTTCGAAACAGAACCGCTGAGTCGTCGTTGCTTAGGGATCACCGTTTCAGAACGGATGTCTCCCTCGTCATGGTTCCGGTTTTGAGCACTTCGTAGATCTTGTACGTGCCATATTTCCGCGCCTTGAGAAAAGCGTCCCACGCTGCTTCCGCGAGCCGCCCTTCCTTGAGAAGGTCGAACAGCCATTGATCCACGAATTCCGGATCTTCCTGAGGTATTCCGGCCTGGATCTCCAGGAGCCAGCGTTTGTTGTACTCCTCTTGGGATCCGATGGTCGGACTCATGATGATCGGAATGCCGAGCCCACAGTAAAAGGACAGTTCGCTCGGTTTTGTCCAGAGCAGATCCGTTGTTTTCATGGCTTTGGTGAACGCGTCGAAATACTCTTGTTTCGTTGAGCCGTAAACGACTCTCAGGTTGTCGCTGTCCGGAAGAATCTCGGCTTTTACCTTATCGAAATAATCTTTCACTTCCTCGCGGATGCCTGCCACGAGGTTTATGATCACCTCGTTTTTCTTCATCTTTTCCTGTAGGCGCTTCGCTATTGTGAATCCTATTTCCCTCTGTGCTCCTGCCCCGCCAACTGCAAACGTTATGGTGAGCGGATCGCCGTTTTTCTTGGTTCGGTTTTTCCTGCCGAGGAAATGATCCACCGAATGTCCGTGTAGAGGCCAGAAGCGGTTGTTCGGATCCAGCTTGCACAGTCGTGCCGCCATGTCTTTTTTCAGAACATTCAGATCCTCGTCGCCGAGCAGTTCGAGCGGAAGAGGGAAACCCGTGAGGAAAATTCTTTCGTCCGGCACACCATACGTCTTCAGCCGCATGACCGCCCTACCGCAGGGAACGAGATAGTTTATCCTGCTCTGGCCGGGTTTTTCCGCCACCCAGGCCCTATTTATCTCTGCATCGCACACGATCGTATAGATGCTGCTGTATCCTGCCCTGTCCGCCACGAGTGCAGGCACCGGATACGACGAGACGAGGGGGAGAGGATGGCTGCTGATCGTCTTCATCATCCCGGCTCCGAGCCCTTTATCGATAAGCGAGCTTATGAGTCGTACCTGAAAGGAAGGATTCGACATGTTCCGGATCGGATACAGAGGAGGGATGTTCTGAAACCTGTCGAGAAGGCCGAACAACGGTTTCCCTATCAAAGGGACGCTTCTGATGCGCGAAAGCGCCTCATAACTCGTCCTGATCCGCTTCCAGAGTTTCTTTTCTTCCGGGTCATCGCCAAGCGTGATGATTCCGCCCTGGGCAATCGATGCAAGCGGGTAGGTTGCGCGTTGATGCCCAAGACCCATGTCAACAGTCACAACCCATGCCTTGAAATCACTTTTAGTATTTTTTTTCATTTTTGTTGTACGGTAAGCGCTTTTACGCGGAAATGTCAAGAGTGAAAATATCGATAATATAAAAACGATGAGAGTCCGGTTTAAATTCCCCGCCCGAGAAAATCGTAGCTTATTTTCGAGAGCAGCGCAGGGGTGGCCGAAAGAACAGTTTTCAATATTGTTTTTTCCAGAGAACTGATGATAATGTTACTGAATTACCCGGTGTTACTCTTTTTAATATTGATGATATTTGCCGGGGCAGGTTCTTCTGCGGAGGTTTCTGCCTGGTATCGCAGCCGGATACCGAGGAGCTCCTTGTAGTTGTCTGCAGTATCCCGGTATGTCGTATCGGACAAAATGCCCTTTTCGAAAAGCCTTTCGAGCCGTTTCAGCGTATTGGTCTCGGGTATTGCGTGTTTCAGCGCGTAGAGCCGAGCGAAGTTGACGATCGGCAACATTGCGTCTTTTATGTTGAACGAATCCGATGCGATGTTTCCGAACGCGTTCAGAAGCGGTTTGCTTCTGAGGCACATAGCCGCCAGGTGGAGAAAGAAGTCGGGTTGGGAACAAAGGAGGTTTCCTATATGATCTTTCAGCTCTTTTACGAACGTTTCATCTCCGAATACGAAGGAAAAATCGAAAAAGATGCTGAACTCGAGGAGATCCTCAGGGCTTTTCGCAGAAACCCACGATGCGAAATATTCCTTCCATGTTCCGATCGTCCGACACCATTTCGGATTGCCCGCCATGTTTCCGCCTTCGCAGAATGTATAACCAGCCCGGTCGAGATCTGTACTGATCTTTGTCCCGAGCGCGAGGAAATACGCGCTCACGTTCGGAAGATCTTGTTCTTCCACATCCGAGAATATGATCGCATTGTCCTGATCGGATTTGAGGGTCTGCTCGTTCCTGCCGGAGCTGCCGAGCGCAATATACGCGAAGGGAACCGGAGGCGGCCCTAGCTCTTCCAGCGCGAGGGAAATGAGCCTGGCCTGTGTGGCGAGGGAAACCGAAGCGATGAGCCTAGAACTGTGCTCTGCATTGGTACCGCTTGAGAGCATGGCTTTGACCACTGCCCTGAGCCTTCTGCCGCATACCGCTACCGCTTCCGCGTGTGGAGCATTTTCGATTTCTTTTATCAGGAACATGGGGGATTTTTCTTGGGCCGCGAGCAGTTCCGTGGCGGATACGACACCGATGATCGTGCCTTGAGAGTTTTTGACAGCGATATAAGCGGAGGTTCCGGAACTCAAGATCCTGTTCGCTTCGTAGAGCGGAGCTTCCTCAGATACGGATACAATGGGAGAAGTCATGATGCGATAGACCGGCTCTGCAGGAGAGAGGTTCTCCGCCAGCGCTCTGTTGCGAAAATCCGCATCCGTCGCCATGCCGATGCAGTCTCCGTCATGTTCCGTTCTGAGTATCAAGCAGCCGCACTGCTTTTCCCGCAGGATTCGCGAAGCCTCCGCAATGCTCGCTCTCATGTCGCACCAGGCGGCAGGCTTGATATGAGAGCGTACGGGCTGGTTCAGATACAGAAGCGATACCTGCATATCCGCGATAAGCCGCTCCTTTTCCCGTTCTTCGATTTTCTCCTCGGTGATGTCCTCTATTATGCCGTCGTAGAAATCGACTGGTTCATGAGCTTTCGCAAGGGAAAGGGAAGCAGTGCGTATGCCACCTTTGCAGGAGAGGGAGACGATCCTATCGGTAACATACCCTTTTTCCGTCAATTCCTTCAAAAGTACGCTCTTCTGAGCGTCGTCTGCGAGATAGTCCTGAAAATGCGACGCGATGAGCGCTTCCTTGCTTTCCGCACCGAAAATTTTCACGGCAGCGGTGTTCGCTTCGACGAATCCGTTTTTTCCGTCTCCGGTTATCCTGAAAATCCCTATGTTGATACGTTCGGTGAGATTGTTGTACTTATCCCTGCTTGCCCCCAGTTCTATCTCGAAAAGTTCCCGCTGAGCCTTTTCCTTGGCGATCTCGATCTTGAGGCTCTGTTGTATGACGATGAATAGGAATACTATTATAAGGATGCTTATAATGACGGAAATCCAAATGAGGTTCCTTTCGAGCCTCCGCGTTTCCTCTCGGACGTCCTGGACGTAAATGCCGGTTCCGATGATCCAACCCCATGGTTCGAAGCCTTTCACGAAAGAAATTTTGGGAACGATTCTGCCAGGATCGTCCATCCATTGCCAGAGGTATTCGAGGTATCCTTCGCCCTGTTTCTCGACTATGGTTACGAAGTCCTTGAAGAGTTTTTTCCCCGTAGGGTCGGAATAATCGGAAAGGTCCTCGCCGTCGAGTTCCGGTTTGTACGGGTGCATGATCATCCGAGGATGCATATCTGTCACCCAGAAGTAATCCTTTCCTTCCACTCCGTAGCGCATAAACCGGATCCTCGACAATGCCCGGCTTTGCGCTTCCTCCCTGGAGAGGGAAAGCTCGCGTTCTTCCTGTTCCGATTTCTCGAGTATGCTCCACGCGGTTATCGTAAGCTCGCGGATGAGTTGACGTTTATTCTCCATGATAGCGCGTTCGAAGGCCGGTATGATGAAAATATAAAACGACGCGATGAAAAGCAGGATGGAGAGGACAGAAGGTAGGACAACGCGAAGGAAAAAACCCCTCAGGTTTCGCGAATTCCTCTCGTTTTTGTCGGTATCCTGCATATGTTCAAGCATAGTTAAGAGCGTTTTTTCGGTCAATCCCGTATCAATTTGACTCCCGGTTCTTTTTTTCGTAAATTGAAATAAATACCGCAGGAGAAACACCAATGCCGAAAAAAAACGATCCGCAGACTCCTTGGGATGGCTCAAAGCCCCCGTTTTTCAATCCGCTTAATAACGGGAAATTCAAGTTTTCCATCTGGTATTTCTTAGGCGCTGTCATCATCATGATACTGATGAACTCGTTGCTCTTCGCACCTGCGGAACAGAAAATCGAATACAGCGTTTTTAAGGAAAAAATCCGAAGCGGCGAAATAAAAAGCGTCGAGATAACGGAAAACAGCTATATCGGCAAAACCTATACGAGGCGGATGCTCAAGGAGCAAAACGGGGGGCCGAAGGATAGAACAGGCAAAACCGAGGCGACGGAATATGTCACAACGCCGATCAACGACCCCGGCTTCGTTCAGCTTCTCGATTCGAACAATGTGGAATACTATGCGGTGCAGTCGTCCAGCAAACCGCTTCTCAACATACTTCTGAACTGGCTTCTTCCGTTCGCCATCCTTTTCATAGTCTGGAGACTTCTTTTCAGGCGCATGGGAAGCATGGGGCCGGATGTCATGGCATTCGGTAAAAGCAAATCCATGATCGTGGCGGAAGGGGAAACAGGCGTCCGTTTTCAGGACGTAGCGGGAGCCGATGAGGCGAAGGCGGAACTCGAGGAAGTTGTGGATTTTTTGAAGAATCCGGGGCGCTACACCGCGATCGGCGGGAAAATCCCCAAGGGGGTACTCCTGGTCGGAGCTCCTGGAACAGGGAAGACGCTTCTTGCAAAGGCGGTTGCAGGCGAATCGGAAGTTCCGTTTTTCCGCATGAGCGGCGCAGATTTCGTGGAAATGTTCGTGGGAGTCGGAGCTGCGCGGGTCCGCGATCTTTTCAAGCAGGCACGCGAAAAAGCCCCTTGTATCATATTCATCGACGAGCTTGATGCCATAGGCAAGAGCAGAGCACATAACCTTAGCACCAACGACGAACGGGAACAGACCCTTAACCAGCTTCTCGTGGAGATGGACGGTTTTGATTCCCGCACCGGCGTCATACTGCTCGGAGCATTGCTGCGGCCGGGTCGTTTCGACAGGCAGGTGCTTGTGGACAAACCCGATATAAAAGGCAGGGAAGCTATTCTCAGGATTCACGCGAAAGGTGTGAAGCTTGATGCATCGGTCGATCTCGAAAAAGTAGCACGCGGAACTCCGGGCCTTGTTGGAGCTGATCTCGCCAATATTGTGAACGAAGCTGCGCTTCTCGCGGTGCGCGCAGGCAGAGATGCGGTGATTCAGAAGGATTTCGATAACGCGATCGAAAAAATCATGGCCGGACTCGAAAAGAAAAACAGGCTTATTCATCCGAAGGAACGTACCATCGTCGCATACCATGAGACGGGACATGCACTCACCGCGTATTACACGGAACATGCCGACCCGGTAGAGAAAATATCCATCGTTCCCCGCGGCATGGGTGCGTTGGGATATACACTGCAGCTTCCACAGGAAGAACGGTTTCTCATGACCAGAAACGAGCTGTTGTCCAGGATCGACGTGCTTCTCGGCGGAAGAGCGGCAGAGCAAATCGTATTCGAAGATGTTTCCACCGGCGCAGCGAACGATTTAACCAGAGCTACGGATATAGCGAAGCGCATGATAACGGATTACGGCATGAGCGAAAGGTTCAAGAATGTATACCTCCCGTACAAAAAGGGGAGTGCCTTCCTCGGAGAGGATGCGTATGCGGTACAAAGAGAATACTCAGAAGTCACCCAGCAGTACATAGACGAGGAAACCGCCCGTATCATAGCGGAGCGTTTCGAACGCGTTCTGAAGCTTCTCAACGAGAAACGGTCCGAATTGGACAACGTAGCGCAGAAACTCCTCGAAAAAGAAATACTCAACGCGGAAGAATTCAAGGAAATCATCGGACGACAGTCCTGATATGGCGGGCAATCGCCTCAGGGAACGGAAAATCCACACATCTCACTCTAACGGACAGTAGTCCGATGCCGTTCGATGTGTGATTCTCCGCTACCCGTGAGACTATTGCGCGCTATATCATCAGGATGCCGGTCATTCTGATCGTTGATCATTCTGATCGTTGACTTAAAATCGCGTTCAATACACAATAGCACATATGAAACGCGGTGTTAGTTTTTTCCCTCGATTTCTTACGGCGGCATGCTTTGGGATAGTATGCATTGCATCGATGCTCTTCTCCTCCTGCGGAAGCGGAGGCATCGGCATGGGAGTCGTTCTCTGGTCCACGGACGAGAAAGACCTGGACACGGGTTCCGTCACGCGGATCATCGCCGAATCGAATATACGGAAAACTTATACCGTAAAGACGAAGAGCAATGTGCAAAAAGAGGTACCGCAGTACCGGATCGCTTTTTTCAAGAGCAAACGGGAGGTGGATGCGTTTCAGAAGAATTACGAGCCGTATCGATATCTTTTCGCCACTGCGAATCAGGCAGGACTTCCGATCCGGGAAAAAGGTGATAGACTCTCTCAGAGGGTATACAGGTTGAGGCCCAATCAGCTTATAAAGATACTCGACCGCGATCCGGTCAAATCCGACGAAGCAGGCATGCAGGGGTACTGGTATAAGGTGCTCACGGACGATGGAGTGAGTGGGTATTGTTTCGATTTTTACCTGACCATCTTCGATATGCGAGAGAAGGGAGGGACGGCGGCACAGAAAGAAAAAACGGAAGCAACCGTCATCGAGGCTTTTTTCGAAAAAGAGTGGCGACCTGCTGTTTTCAAGGACATGCTCGCCAAGGGGCCCATCGATCTCCGCGTATTTTCCGCTGCCTTCGGATTATTTGCCGATGCAAAAGAACAGCTCCTCATTATTTCCTTGCCAGCGCATACGGTGAAGTTCACCTACGAGAGCATAAACGATCTGGGGAACGGCAGGTACGCATTCAAAAATACCCCCGTTCTCATTACCTTCAATTCCCGCGACGAGCTCAGCGTTCAGTACACCTACGAAGAAAAAGAATACAGCGCGCTGTTCGTTGCCATGGATATGGATATCGACGCAGTCGTCGCGAAAGAGAAAGAACGAAGGGGAAAGTTGCTCACAGACATTCTTTTCAAGGGAACCGTTCTCTCGTCGAGCGCATACGGAACTATTGCGCTCAAAAGCGATTTCTCTTTCGAATGGACCGGATTCCAACGCTTGGTGCCTGTAGCCATACCACGGACAGCCCAGGGAACTGGTACGGTAGACTTTCAAATTGTTCTCGGCGAATCGCTCAAGAGTGCATATGCGGGAGTCATCTCTTTTCATTTTGCAGGTACAAAGGAAGGAATGTATTCGCATTTCCTGTATTCATTCAAAGACAATGGGCTGAACTTGGTGTATGCGCCCGAATCGGACATCAAGGATAGGACGGTAGTGCAGGAAAGTTATTCGCCGCTGATTATTTATTTCGCATTTGTAAAAAAATAAATGGCATTCATTCAGCTCTCCGAAGTCTCGCTCTCCTACGGGGAGAGGACGCTTCTCGATTCCATAACGTTCAACATCGCTTCGGGCGAGCGAGTCGCCCTTGCGGGTGCGAACGGAAGCGGTAAGACGACTCTCATGAAAATCATGGCTGGAATCATACAGCCCGATTCGGGCCGCGTCATCTGCCAGAAAGGCTCCCGTATATCTTACCTTCCTCAGTCCGGAATCGTCCATGCGGGCACTACGCTGTACGAGGAAGCAGAAAAAGCCTTCGATCATATCGTAGCGTGGAACTCGGCTATGGTCGAGCTCGAACGGGAACTCGCAGAGAGGAACGAAGAGCATAAGGACACGCAGACGCTTGTGGAAGCCCATCACGAACTGCACGAAAGGATCATGGCGAGCGGTTACTACGAGCGGCACGGATTCATAGAGCGCGTTGTGCTCGGTCTCGGATTTTCGCGGGATGATTTTCAGAGACCCTGCGAAGAATTTTCCGGCGGATGGCAGATGCGCATAGCACTGGCAAAAGTACTGCTCGAACGGCCGGATATGCTCCTCCTCGACGAGCCCACGAACTACCTCGATCTCGAGGCGAGAGACTGGCTCGAAGAATTCCTCCGCGATTTTCCCGGCGGTGTGCTCATCGTATCTCATGATCGGTATTTTCTCGACGTGACGGTCGACGAAGTGGCAGAGCTTTTTAACGGGAGGCTCACCTGCTATCGGGGAAACTATACGGAGTATGAAACCCTGCGGAAACGGGAGATCGAGGCATTGGTCGAACTGTACAGGTTACAGCAGGAGGAAATTTCGAGGATAGAGGATTTCATCAGGAGGTTCAGATACAAAGCAACCAAAGCGAAGCAGGTTCAGAGCAGGATCAAAGAGCTGGAAAAGATCGAGCGTATAGAGATTCCCGAAAGCATGAAACGCATTAGATTTTCGTTTCCGCCTGCGCCTCATTCGGGCAGACAGGTGCTTACCGTGGAATGTCTCTCGAAGTCATACGGAACGCATCGGGTCATCAGGAATCTCGATCTCACCGTGGAGCAGGGGGAACGGCTCGTGGTCGCAGGGAAGAACGGCGCGGGAAAATCGACCTTCATGCGTATCATTGCGGGCATGGATTCTTCGTACTCCGGTTCCGTATCCCTCGGTGCAGGGGTGAAGGTCGGCTATTTTTCCCAGGATCAGACCGAAGGTCTCGATTTCTCGAAAAGCGTCATCGAAGAAGTCGAGGCGATCGCCCCTATGGATCTGTACCCGAAGCTGCGCGGCTTGCTCGGCGCGTTTCTCTTCAGAGGAGATGATATCTATAAGAATATCGGCGTACTGAGCGGGGGCGAACTGTCCCGTCTTTCCCTTGTGAAGCTCCTCCTCGAACCCGTAAACCTCCTGGTGCTCGACGAACCCACGAACCACCTCGATCTGAACTCGAAGGATGTGCTCCTCGATGCCCTGAAGGATTTTCAGGGCACTGTCATATTCGTTTCGCACGATCGATACTTTATCGAGTCGCTCGCTACCAAAGTATT
Source organism: uncultured Spirochaetales bacterium (assembly GCA_964631915.1). Lineage (GTDB taxonomy): Bacteria > Spirochaetota > Spirochaetia > CAZWAS01 > CAZWAS01 > CAZWAS01. Next base: position 45,800 of record CAZWAS010000007.1, read on the forward strand.
GGAACTTTCGGAAAAGGGGCACAGACTTTTTGTCGGTGATTATGCTTACTACCGCTCGAGGATCGAGGCAGAGAGCGCATCTGCCGGGAAACCGGCGGAACAGAAGCAGCAGAAAAAGGCGGCGGAGACGCCGATAAGGTCCTCGCGGGAAGAGGAAAAGCAGAGGAAGACCGTCATCAGAAGGCTCGAACGGGAAGAGGAGAGCCTTCTGTCATGCATCGAAGCATTGGAAACCGCATATCGAGAGCTCGAAGCCTCTCTCGCCGATCCGTTGGTGTACAAGGACGGAGAGAAAGTGCGACAGATAAAAAACGACCTGGAGCGGAACAAGCGCGAGCAGGACGAACTGAGCAGGCGCTGGGAAGCGGTGGAGGCGGAGCTGCAGGCCCTGCGGAGCTGAAAGATCGCTCAAACGACTTGCGGGTGAAACTAATCCGTTGATTCCAATGGGAGGAAGATATGCATTCGACGAATTATACGAATACGTTTATCGAAGTGGCCGAAGACTGCAGAGCGGAATGCGGAGTCGTTCCGCTCTGAGAAAACAGAAAAACCGTGGCGAGGAAGCAGTACGATATGATCAGCGGCTCACTGTATGCATTCACATCGGACGACATTATTTAAGGGGAACCTCTATTAACCTTCGGTTGGTTCCCATAGCGGGCACATAATCGCAGGTAGCGTAAGAAATTATTTTTTCGCATGCGAAAAAATAAAGAGTTCTTAGAGGTGCCCTAAGGATTATACAATTCCGGGTCACAGAGACTACCGACAAGTTTCTGAGAAAGAACAAGAAAGAATGAAATCCGATACTCTGTGACCCCTAAGTTCATTTCCCTCTGAACGCTATGATCTCCCGTATCATATGTTCGGCATCAGTTGCCATGCCTTCATCGACAACTAGGTCGAAGAATACTTCTTTACACTGCCATGCATACACTGCCAACAAGACGACATCGGGTTCTCCGTACAGCCCTCCCCTTGTGCCCCATACAATTCTTTTCCTGACGTTTGTACCCAAATCGAGCAGCGAGTCCGCCACGAGAAGATTCGGATCTTCAGGATCCCAGCCGGGAAATTCCTCGGCTGACATAGAGAGCATCATGTCACCGTTCGGATCGGCAGAGTTCATAATTCCTTCGCGGTGATACATTTCGCTCACCTTATAGTTCAGTTTTCCATCGGTCGAGGTTTCTTCGATCGTCTTACCCCAGGATTCTAGTTTTCCGCCTTGCCCAGCTAATCTTATTTCTTTCGGCGTGCGTACATCGAAACCTACCTCCTTCGAGATTTTTTCATCGGAAACTTTGAGTCGTGTTTTCATAACCGCCACGGGAATGTTCAGCATCTTCCGCATCTCTTCCGACCGTTTGACGAGTTTCGGTTTTTCCCCTTTTATTACCGGTGTTTCGAAAAAATAAAAACCGTCCTGAGACTTGTACCAGCGCTTGAGCAGTTCCTTTCTGTGTTGCGCTTCGAGATACGCAAGCTCATCCTTCGAATCTGGCATCATGTTTCCCAGGCAGCTCGAACCCATGGAGGTCTCATACTGTATCATGTATGTTTCCTTTTCCGGGTCTATATCATCCCTGAACACCAATATTCCTGAGGAATGGTCGAACCGGTAATCGAATCCCTCGAGTGCGAGCCTTTTCCCCAAAACAACAAAGAGGTCTTCTCCTTGAACGTCTGGCAACACGAATGTTGCCGGTAATGCGGCGGAACCTTCGACATGCACGATTATATCCTTATACCCGAAGTCTCTGGCGATCGTAATTTTGGTCGTAGCGGGGTCGTACGACCAATCCTCCTTCGCAAGCTCCGTTTTCCGTGATCGATCCGTCCTATCCACGACTATCACTTTGTCGATATGCGAGAATACCTGGATCGTATGGATATCCCCTTGGGTCGTCTTCCCTGTATTGATCGATAAGGGCACTTCCCTACCGCTCTCACCGGTTCGGACGCGAGCGGATGTGGCGCACGATACGACCACACTTCCCATTGCTATGAACAGCATGAGAACGAACGGAACAGTCTTTTTCATGAACACAGCCATACACAAACCTCCCTGTGAATCGTTGAAATTGTTTCGTAACTATGTAACGGAAGGTAGAGGAAAAAGAAAATCGCCCGAAAGGAGGATTTTGTTAGGAACGCGAACGTCATACTTTCGGATGATCCGTTGCCCTTAGGATGTTCGCTACTTCCATTCTGTTTCTAGTACCGGTCTTTTCGAAGATGTTCTTCATGTGAGTTTTCACCGTGGAAAGCGATATGTAAAGCGCATCCGCTATTTCCTGGTTCGTTTTCCCCTCGAGCAGAAGGGCTATTATTTCACTTTCGCGGTCTGAGATTCTGAAATCCTGCTGATTTTTCTGAACAAGCGCATCATGATATGCCGATGCTTTGCCGGAATACCCTATCTTCGTCGGATATGCAAAAGCAAGTATGCTTGTTACGGTAAGCAAAAAGAGGAGCAGAAAACCAACGATGATTCCCGGTGTTCGGAAGAAAACTGCGGCGGTTTCCAAAAACAGCACTGAAATCCAACTGACGATCGTGCCCCATGCCCATATCCGTCGAGAGTCCGGTTTACTTCTTCCATCCCTCAAAGCAAAGACGGAGCAGATTCCGGACACGCTCCATGCCGCAGAGAAATGAATTTTTGCGAAGATGTCCGAAGCATTGAGTTCCTTATTCAGCAGGACAATGCCGGCGAATAGCAAAACCGGTGCAAATGAACAGACAAAGAACAGGCGCTTTCTAGTACGGGAACCTTCAATGCTCCCAGATGCAAACAAACAAAGAGAAAAGTAGGTCATGCAGGAAAGCGCGTACACCTGAAGGGCATCCATAAACCGATACGCAGAAGCAAGCGGAAACGCTTTGAACTGGAACGGTATTCCTGCGCCGTTGAGCAAAGAGATAAGGGCACAGAACAGTGCTGAGAAAAAAAAGCCCCCGAGCGCCGGGTGTGCGTTGTGTAGTATGGAAGTGGCCGCTTTCTTTGGTGTATTCCTTTGCACCATCGCTGTATTATAGTGCAAAGCTTAAAAATGTTCCATTTATGGTTTTGTCCTATGCCGATGATTTTCGGTATTGACTTTATATACCGATCGGTATATAAAATGCTTATGAATGAGACTGATTCCGACACGCGCCGCATCATCCTCGCCGGAGCGCTTGAGTTGTTCTCTAAACGAGGGTACGAAGCAGTGGGTGTACAGGAAATCGTGGATACAGCAGGCATAACGAAGCCGACGCTCTATTATCATTTCGGAAGCAAAGAAGGATTGTTTCGTGCGCTCGCAGAGGAAGAATATGCGCGCTTCAACGATGCAATACGGAAAGCCGCTGTATACGTTCCGCATCCTACAGAGTACGAGAAAGACATTCTTCCTGCGCTCGTTGCGCTTTCGCTCGCATACTACCGATATGCAACCGCGCATGGACAGTTTTACCGCATGCAGATGGCGCTTTCCTTTGCGCCACCTGAATCGGAAGTAGGTTCCATTGTGCGCAGCATGAATGCTGCGCAGTATACGATTGTAGCCAGCATGTTTGCCGCGATAGGACAACAGCACGGCAATGTGCGGGGTAAGGAGCAGATGCTCGCTGCGCTTTTCATCGGGCTTATCAATACGCGTATCGCCCTGTTTTATGGCGGCCACGGCTCGCTCACGGAGCGTACGGCCCGGGAAACGGCGAGACTGTTCATGCACGGCATGTTCGCATAGGGTGATCCCTCTTGAGCCGGAGACTGGCGTATTTTTTTATAATCAATATACCGATCGGTATATAAGGAGATTCCATGCACTGGTCGCACGAAAGCATATTTTACCACATCTATCCGCTGGGGTTGCTCGGAGCGTCCGAAACGAACTCCGGAGGAGAACCGGTACGCCATATGTGCCGTCTGTTCGAATGGGTCGATCATATCGCTTCGATGAACATCGACGCGCTTTACCTCGGTCCCCTTTTCGAATCTTCGTCGCACGGGTACGATACTGTCGACTATTCCGCTGTGGATCGCCGCCTTGGGACGAACGAGGACCTTGTGCGTTTTGTAGAGTACTGCCATTCCAAAGGCATCCGCGTTGTGCTCGACGCTGTGTTCAACCATGTAGGCCGCGGATTCTTCGCTTTTCAGGATGTCATGCGGCACCGGGAACGTTCGGCGTACTGCAACTGGTTTTCAGGGCTCAGATTCGACACGCAGAGCCC
>CAZWAS010000007.1:50036-55632 GCA_964631915.1 uncultured Spirochaetales bacterium
GTTCTCCTACGATACATGGGCAGGCCATTATAACCTTGTAAAGCTCAATCTGCGCAATCCTGCAGTCAGATCCCATATCTTCGGTGCTGTGACGAAATGGATCGACGAATTCCGGATCGACGGGCTGCGACTCGATGCCGCGGATGTTATGGATCATGATTTTCTGCGGGCGCTCGCTGCGTTATGCAGAAGCTGTAAGCATGATTTCTGGCTTGTAGGGGAGGTCGTTCACGGCGATTACCGCACGTGGATATGCGAGGGTATGCTCGATTCAGTGACGAACTATGAAGCGTATAAGGGGTTGTATTCGAGCCACAACGATAGGAATTATTTCGAGATCGCGTATTCGTTCAACAGGCAGTTCGGTCCGAATGGTTTGTATAGAGGGCTCCCACTGTACAACTTCGCCGACAACCACGATGTAAACCGCATCGCGAGCATGCTCAAGAAGCCGGCTCATCTGTATCCGCTCTATATCCTGCTTTTCACTATGCCCGGCATACCTTCGGTATACTACGGCAGCGAATGGGGCATCGAAGGCATAAAGCAGGATCGCAGCGATGCTCAACTTCGCCCAGCGCTTGGCATCAACGAGCCGCCGAAGCGGACACAACATCCCGATTTGATCGATACGATACGGCGGCTCGTGCGAATCCGCCGCGAAGTGCCTGCTCTAATCTCCGGTACTTACGAACAGGTTCATGTGGGGCACGAGCAATTTGCGTTTCTCCGCCGCTGCGAAGAGGGATGTGCGCTCGTAGCAGTGAATGCTGCAGCGCATCCAGTCACGCTGAAATTGTCTGTGCCGTATCCTAATGCTGTGCTCTACGACAGTTTGAACGGGAACACTCCGGTGCGGATCGAACGCGGGAATTTCGTCTGTATGCTTCACCCCCACTGGGGAACGATTTTTCGCACATGACGATTCCCGATAGATGATTCTGTTTTCTGCACATAAGGCGCCAATCGGTTTGGTCGGAATACGCGGTCATTTTCCCCGAGCCGATCCTTCCTGTACCGTGTACCGTTCATCCGAATTCGAACGGCCGTACGAGAAGCCCCGCGTTGGGACTATATGCCAGTCCTCTTTGCCGTTCGTATCCTCAGAGGTCGAATTTCGGCACAAGGTTCTTGTACCGGTGGTGCCATCGGGATTCACCGCATCCTCGGGCCGTACTGCATCTTCCGCACATCTCCATGCCCCTGCGTTCGCGAGTTCCTCTGCCTGATGCAGCATATCGGCGCTGCCGAATCCTCTGTATCTATCGTCCGACGTGCTCGTTCTATTGCTGTATAGGACGCAGTCCAGGAGTTTCCCCGAAGGATTCGTATACAGACCTATCGCTCCGTTGTTCGAAGAAAGCCCTGTGCCTTCTGCAAGCCAGAAATCCCATGCCTCTGGAGATGCATCGTATCCTCCGGATTCCATTTTGCTAATCGTTTCATTCTTCTCTTGTGCTATACCTTGAGGATTACAGTGCAGCACTATATAATCCCCTGCTTTTACCCGGAGATCCGGAAAGATGAACATAGCGGCATATAGATTTTTCGTCCCAGCATACAGGCAGAGCCCTGCCACGGAGCCTTCGGTTCGGCAGAAAAGTTCGATCGAATCCGGATGCGTACCGGAGCCCCTTGGTGTGAACTCGTTTATCACGATACCGGGGATGTCAGGATTGTACCCGTAAAAGGGAATCAGGAAATTGAGCGTGTTGCCGTTCTCGTCCCGTACCGAACCTTCCACGATGTATTGTTTGCCCGGAACCTGTTGTTCCGTGAACGAGAGCGAAACCGAGTTTCCCGAGCCTGTAGCTTCATTGAATCCGAGCTCGGGCGATACGAGTATCCGCTCTTGAATCAATGAAGCTTTTTCATCGAAAAAGAGTGTTACGGCGCTGGGGCTTTCCGCTTCGCAGCCGAGAAGCTGCGGAGGTCTGATATCCCGCTCTACGAGCGTACGGTAATCGGGAATCTTTCCGCATGATGCGAAGAGGGCAACTGTCAGGGTATATGCGTAAATCTGTTTCATACGGCCTCCACCATCATACACCGTCCTATTTTTTGCGAAGCTTCAGCGGGAATATGCTTTCCGAATAGTGTTTTTTCCGATATAGTACTAGGGGGCTGTATGTCGGATAATACGCTTTTTAACAAATACGGACAGGAAATAAGCTCGGGCCGCATCATATTCCGCGAAGGCGATGAAGGCACCCAGATGTTCATCATCCAGGAAGGCAAGGTGAGGATCACGAAACAGATCGGCGGAAAAGAACATATCCTTACGGTACTCGGGAAGGGGGATTTTTTCGGAGAAATGGCCATTGTGAACCTCGTCAAGCGGACCGCTACTGCCACGGCAGTCGGAAACGTGAAATTGCTCGCATTCGACAGGCAGGGATTCGTAGGGATGATCGAGAAAAACGCGAAGATAGCATTGAATATCATAGACAAGCTCTGCAGGCGGCTTCAGAACGCGAACGTTCAGATACAGCACTTGGTGAAACGAAACGAGAAGGGTCTTGTTGCTATAAACCTCTACTACGCATTTATGGAAAAAGGTATGGAAAACGCGTCGCTCGCTCTGGACAGAACCGTGGATGATATATCAGTCATACTCGAATTACCTGCCAAAAAGGTTACGGATTATCTAGAAGAGCTCCATAAGGAAACGATTCTCAGCATCGATGCAAATACGATCCGACTCCTGGACAAAGCGGCTCTCGAGAAACTCACTGAAAGTGTTCGGGCGGGATCCTGAAGCAACGGCCGAAAGAAGCGCTGTTCATGCGGCTGCCTCATAGCAAATCCTGCTCGGACGTGATATATTGTTCCCTGTCGGCAGGTCTTCGACATCTGCGCTTCGAGACATTACCAGTTACAGGACGGATGGATATGTGCGGAATAATCGGATATTGCGGCGACAAAGCCGCAGCGGGAATTCTCATAGAAGGGCTGAAACGCCTGGAATACAGAGGCTATGATTCGGCAGGCATCGCCGTTGCAGAAAACGGCAAACTCACCGTGATCAAGAAAAAAGGCAAGATACAGGATCTGCGGGCCCATGTGCCAGATCGTCTGCCCGGCACTTTCGGTATAGGCCATACCAGGTGGGCCACTCACGGAGAAGTGAACGACACGAACGCGCACCCTCATGTGGATTCGAGTGGAAAAATCGCCATTGTGCATAACGGCATCATTGAAAACTATCAATCCCTTAAGGAAAAACTCGAAGCCGAAGGGATCGTTTTCAAGACTCAAACCGATTCTGAAGTCATAGCGCACCTCGTTTCCAAGTTTTATGAAAAGGATCTCGAGAAGGCGGTGAAAAACGCTATTTCCCTGCTCCGCGGCACATACGGCATTGTGTGCATCCATGCGGACGAACCGAACAGACTTGTGGGAGCGCGGAACGGTTCGCCGCTCGTGGTAGGCATCGGCGACGATGAAATGTTCCTCGGCTCGGACGTAACAGCCATGATCGCATACACCAAACAGGTGGTGTATCTTTCCGACGGAGAAGTGGTATGCATTACTCCGGACAGTTACGTCACTACGGATTTGAAGGACAGGCCGGTGCAGAAATCCGTTGACAGTATAGCGTGGGACCTCCAGGAGATCGAAAAGGATGGTTTTCCTCACTTCATGGAAAAAGAGATTTTCGAGCAACCCGAATCCATTATGCGTGCTATGCGCGGAAGAATAGACCTCGAACAGGGCACTGCTTTATTAGGCGGTTTAAACTTGTCGAAACAGGAACTGTTGAATGTAGAACGGGTGAAGATAATCGCGGCAGGGACTGCGTATCATGCAGGCCTCCTCGGCGCTTACCTGCTCGAAAATGTTGCGCGTGTTCCGGCAGTGTCTGAGCTGGCATCGGAACTTCGGTACAGAAACCCGATCGTGGAGCGGAACAGCCTCTATTTCGCAGTATCCCAGAGCGGAGAGACTGCGGATACCCTGTATGCCATGCGGGAACTGCAGCGAAAAGGAGCCACGGTTCTCGGCATATGTAACGTGGTAGGAGCTTCCATACCGCGCCAGTCGAATGGCGGCGTATACGTGCATGCAGGACCCGAAATCGCAGTGGCATCGACGAAGGCATTCACATCTCAGATCACCGCCTTCTATCTGTTTACCGTGCTTATGGCGCGGATGCGCAACATGTCCTGGGACTTCGGCAGACGATTTCTCGAAAATCTGCTCAATGTTCCGCTTCAGATACAGAGCATTCTCTCCAAAAGCGAGGAGATCAAACGGCTCGCCAAGAAATATGCGGGCGCGAAGGATTTCCTGTTTCTCGGCCGGGGGCTCAATTACCCTATAGCGCTTGAGGGTGCGTTGAAACTCAAGGAAATATCCTATATCCACGCGGAAGGATACAGCGCTGCGGAAATCAAACACGGCCCCATAGCGCTCATCAACGAGGCAACGCCGAGTCTTTTTCTCGTACCGGACGACAGCCTCAGGGAAAAGGTGATTTCAAACATGAAGGAAGTGAAGGCGCGCAAAGGGCCGGTCATTGCGCTCTGTGTCGAAGGCGACAAGGATGTGCAAGAGATAGCGGACGATGTGTTCTGCGTACCCAAAGCCGATGAGCTCATGTATCCGTTTCTCATGGTGGTTCCGCTCCAACTTTTCGCATACTATTGCGCGCTCGAACTGGGCAGGAATGTGGATCAACCGAGGAATCTTGCGAAAAGTGTCACGGTCGAATAGGGGGCGTATCCCGTTTTCTTTGACGTTACTGGTGCTGCTGGCTGTGCGGCTCGAGGCCGAGCAGTCCGCGGCGCTTCTCGTGAAAGGCCCCCTGTTGCAAAAGGGCATAGATGCTCTTGGCGTGAATGCCATACCGTGCCTGACAGGAACGTATGAGTATACAACCGGAACAATCGGTGTGACGTTTACCAGATACGATATTCCCATTTCGAATACATGGCAAAAATCTGTATGCCGGCACATGGTCCTCTACGGCATTCCACACGACGAATCCTCGACATTTCTTTTCAAACACGTTTCCGGTTGGTCCGTGTTGTTCTCTTTCCCCTTAGGAACACCTCTTTCCTGTGCTTTTGCAGAAACCTTCATTCAGCGGTTTTCTTATTTTCTCGGATTCGCCAAAGGAGACAACGAAGTATCGTTCCCAGCGGTGCTCCGTATTGCTGACTGATGCTTTTACAGTTCCGGTTTATACTTTTATCATTTTTTTCGATAATAACTATATGAAAAACCGTGTTTTCCTGTGCGTATTCGTTTTCTTACCGTGCTTGCTGCTGCCGGCTGACGATCTTCTGATCGAGCCGGGAGATCTCAGGATAGAACAGAGGATAGAAGGCGGATACCATCTGTTCATCAGAAAAAAAGGGAAACTCGGATCAGTGCTCATAACCGAATCCACAGCCGACCCTGCGAAAAAACTCGATTCCTACGCTCTGCGGGATCCGAAGTACAACCCTGTGAACGGAGACGAGAAACGGCTTTTGAACGGAGAATTCCTCGATCCGTCGCGAAACCTCTATTCGCTCATAGATTCCACTCCGGAAAGCGATCCGCTGTTCGGAGAAGCGTTTCATATTTTCATTCCGTATATTGTCGTATA
>CAZWAS010000007.1:55649-55994 GCA_964631915.1 uncultured Spirochaetales bacterium
CATGGTCGAGAAACGGGGAACTGCAGGTGCTCGACGGCACATTCCTCAACTTGAGGGCATTCGAGCTTCCGTACGGGGATTACCGGGGAGCTTACAAAGATAATCCGTATGAGCTGAAGGTCACGCAGAAGCCTCTCGAAGGACCGCCAGAAGCGAATTTCATGGAAGAGACGGTGGAAGAATACAAAGAAATAGCGAAAAAGAACGAGGGGGAGACAATCCTTTCTCCGGGGAAAGAGGATATCGCGCTGAGCATAGCGAAAATCATAGACAAGGCGGAAGGTCCAGATCTCGATCTCGTTCTCTGCATCGATACCACGCAGAGCATGCAGGACGATGTGCCCT
>CAZWAS010000008.1:0-6843 GCA_964631915.1 uncultured Spirochaetales bacterium
CGAAGAGGCTGCAAACCTGATCGGAGAAGACAGGGAAAGCCACCAGAGAGACCTTTTCGAATCGATAACCAAAGGAGAGTTCCCCCGCTGGAACCTGAAGGTGCAGATCATGCCGGAAAAGGATGCGGAGAAAACGCCGTACAATCCGTTCGACCTCACGAAAGTATGGCCTCATGGCGATTATCCACTCATCGATGTCGGAGTTCTGGAGCTCAACAAGAATCCCGAAAACTATTTTGCAGAGGTTGAGCAGGCGGCTTTCTCCCCTGCGAATGTCGTGCCCGGTATAAGCCACAGCCCGGACAAGATGCTCCAGTTCAGGATCGTTTCGTATGCGGATGCACACAGATACAGGTTAGGCGTGAACTACGAAAGCCTGCCGGTGAATAAAGCACGCTGTCCTGTCAGCAATTATTACCGGGACGGACAGATGCGCTTCGACGATAATGGCGGTGGCTCGGTAAATTACGAGCCGAACAGTTTCAACGGGCCTGCCGAGGACCCTTGGTTCAAAGAACCGCCTCTCCGCATTTCCGGAAACGCAGACCGCTACAATCACCGCAAAGGCAATGACGACTACACGCAAGCCGGGAACCTGTACAGACTCATGCCGCAGGCTGAACGGGATAGACTCCATAAGGCGATCGCTTGTTCAATGAACGGAGTACCGAAGGAAATCGTCGAACGACAATTGGAGCATTTCAAAAAAGCCGACCCCGCATATGCGGAAGGCGTACGCAAGGCGCTCGGCTGGAAATAGCCGGATAGTCATCGTTTTTGAGAGGGGCTGAGGCGATGAAACGATATCTGTTCATAACAGGAGGCGTTGTTTCTCTCGCGTTGGGAGCAGTGGGGGTGTTTCTTCCCCTGCTCCCGACAACCCCTTTTCTGCTACTGGCCGCATTTTGCTTTCTCAAAAGCTCTTCACGCCTCTATAAATGGCTCGTAAGCCACAAAGTCTTCGGAAAATACATAATCAATTATCTGAAACACAGATCCGTCACACTGCGTTCGAAATTGATAGCGCTCCCCGTGCTCTGGACATCGCTTGTTATTTCGATGCTCGTCACGCAGAACGTATTCCTCCGCATAGGTCTGATACTCGTAGGCATCGGAGTGAGCATACACATATTGACACTGCGAACCGTACAGAAGGACACTACTATGGAAAACATGTTTCGCAGAGAGGGGTGATTCTAAAAGCTGCAACATCCCTATAGTCGCCTGCGCAAGGAGGAGCGTTATGGATAATAGCATTACAGCCTGGCTCATGTCCGGCGATGTATCGATACAGTTTCAGACAGCCAGGGACTTGTTGGGTCTGTCGGAAAAACAAACAGCTCCCCTCCGGGCGCGAATAGCGCTGGAAGGCTGGGGCAAGGTTCTACTCGAAAAAAGAAGGGACGACGGACACTGGGCAAACGGTTTGTATTCGCCGAAATGGACATGCACACACTACACCCTTCTGGAACTCGTAGGCTACGGCATAAGCCCTGAAAACGAACCGTGCAGACAGAGCGCCGGCCTCATGCTCGCATGCAAACGGGGGAAAGACGGCGGGATCAATTACGCGAGAACGATCGAGTACAGCGATGTATGCATAAACGGCATGATTCTGAATATCGCGAGTTATTTCAGACTCGCAGAAGCGGATGTCGTATTCCTCGTAGATTATCTGCTGGAAAGGCGTATGGACGACGGAGCGTGGAATTGTCTGTATTATCGCGGAGACAAGCATAGTTCCCTGCACACGACAATAGGCGTACTGGAAGGTTGTTGGGCGTATATCGAGGGAGGGTACGCATACAGGAGCGCAGAGGTTCGGGATGCAATGAAAACGGGTATAGAGTTCCTGCTGAAGCACAGATTGTTCCGTTCCCACCGGAATGGAACAATAATAGATCCGAAGATGCTCAAATTCCCGTATCCGCCCAGGTGGAAATACGATATCTTGAGAGCTCTCGAACTGCTCGCAGCTTCCGGCACCGCATACGACCCGCGCATAGATGATGCGCTCGACGAACTCATGAAAAAAAAGAGAAAGGATGGAACATGGCCGTTCCAGGCGAATCATCCTGGACAGGTCCACATAGAGCTGGAGGAGGCGGGCAAGCCGAGCAGATGGAATACCTTGCGCGCATTGCGCGTGCTGAAGCGGTACGGAAAACAGCAGGCGCCTGTCGTTTAAAAGTACACTGGATAAATTGCCCAAGCCCGCAGTTCCATATACAATGCATCATGGCTGAGACAACACAACAGCAGAAAACAGCCTCCGCCACATGCAAGGTACTCTTCTGCATAGTTCTGGTATTCGCATGCATAGGCTGCGATCAGGTTTCCAAGAGGATCGCCCAGAAAGCGCTCCCCGGCAAGGGGACGGTATCCGTGCTTGGGGATGTAGTAGTGCTCGTATATGCGGAAAATAGAGGCGCATTCTTATCGTTGGGTAGTGGGTTCAGCGGGCATGAGCGGCTTCTGTTCATCATCCTTATCCCTGCGGTGGCGGTGATAGGCATGAGCATATATATAGCCCTCAGACTGCGCACCATAACAGTCGCCACGCTTGCGGCATTGAGCCTGTTCATAGGAGGCGGCATAGGTAACCTCATAGATCGGGTCTTTCGAGGCATCGTGATAGATTTCATAAACATAGGGATAGGCGGTTTGAGAACGGGCATACTCAATCTAGCGGATCTCTACGTTTTCTTCGGCCTCATCACTCTATCCCTGGATTACTTCATGAATAGCCGCAAAAAACAGCCGAATACAAAAAAGGCAGACGATATCGATCCGTAAACAACCTTAGGCCGGTCGGCCCCATCCCTTACGGATCAATGAGAGAAGCCACATCACCAGGCCGAGCGCAAAGGTGCCGCCGTACAAAGCCGAAGGTATGAACAGCACTTCGTAGAGCTTGCCATATCCTCTGAAATAGTATGCCGCAACAAGGCCCGCAACGAACAGGACGAATACGAGCAGGCGCAGTGGGAGCTTAAGCTTGAACCCGTACTGCTGCGTGAACACGAACATGAACAAAAAACCGAAGGCGAACATGGGCCAGAAGCTTGCGCCGTTCATGATCGCTATGGCGGGCCCGTGAAAACCGACCATGACTTCGAGTATGATTATCCACCCCATATGAACATGAATGCGGGTGTTCACGAAAGAAAGCTGTGTAAGCAATAGAAACATGTAGAAAAAGCCGGCGAGTATGCCGAATCCGTTTTCCATAGGATGGAACCAGAACGTGTACACCAATGCCCACGATATGTAAAACCCGTGATACTTTTTCACCAGCCCGAGGGCTCTATCTTTAAGCGGTACCTTTTTCCCGAGGAATATGCCTCTCCGCGGAATGAGCATATAGAGTATGATGACGAGCATTACTATTACCGAATATTGGGACGACCAGATGGGCACATCCTGAGCTATGCCGTCGTACCATACATGGGTCTGGATCAGGTGCAACAGTACGAAAAAAAGGTTGACGAGCAGCGCAATACTATTGACCCTGGTCACCTTATTTGCATGGGCTTTTTCCTTGAACGCGAAAAAGGCGATGATCCAGACCGATATCTGATGCAGCGCATAAAATCCCCATGACGTGAACCGGGACCAAAACGTCGCTTGCGGCAGCTTCCAGAAGTACCAGGCAGGCCCCTGATCAGGCAGGTGCGGCACCTCTGCGAGCCTGAAACCGAGAAGATAAATCGCGAGCGTCAATGCAGCACTCGTTGCTATCGCGGTCCAAAACAGAGCACGCACGGCATTCCGGTTTTTTTTCAGGTGAGCATCCATACGTTCCTCACTTTTTTCTATGTGCTACGGAATCCGTAGCAGTTTCCCCTCTCAATTATATACATTTGTCCGCCCCTTGCAACTTCTTTTGTAGTTCGATAGTATACCGACACATTTTATATAGTATGGCTTGGCAGTATGATACATGACAGGTCTGAAGGTGTTTGGATCATCTTTGTATAAAAAATCATACACCTGAATATCGCACTCAAGCGTCTTTGGGAGGGTACAGCTATCAGACGTATTGTTTTGGCATTGACAGCCATGGTTTTTATAGGCTGTGCGCAATCTCCTGCGAGCAGAGAGGAGAACACCATATCGGAATTCAGAGACGAAATTGCAAAAGCATCGAAAGCTATCAGCTTTCATGTCCCCGAAGGCGAAGATCCGGGACTTTCCCTGTATCGGAAACCAACAACTCATGCACGGGTCTACGAGTTCTATATGAATCTGACGGGATCGGATGAAATAACCAAGGCGATTCTGCACTATGCGGATGTGTACGACATCCCTCTCTCCTTGGCGTTTTCCCTTTCCTGGGAGGAAAGCAAATTCTATCCGAATGCGGTGAACAAAAATTACGATTCGATCGACAGGGGGTTGTTTCAGCTGAACTCGAAATCCTTTCCCCACTTGAAGCGGGAAGACTTTTACGATCCGAAAATCAACACCTTCTACGGGTTGCGATATCTCCGCACTTGCCTCGATGAAGGCGGTAACGAAGTTGTCGCGCTCGCCATGTACAATGCAGGAAGATCGCGAGTAAAGGCGACCGGAACCCCACAGATGACACTGGACTATATTTCCCGTATACTGAACTATCAGAAGAAGATAGAACAGGATTTCAAGACTCATATGCTCGCATCGAAAAGAGTGACTGGGACAAAACCGGAGAAAAAAATCGAACTGCTCCTCGACAAGAAAGGAGGCAAATAGCAGATCCATCATGGTCATCGTCCTAAAAAAATCCATCGCGGATGAAGAAAAATCAAACCTCAGGCAATTCCTCGAAAGCAAAGGCTTCAAGGTAAAAGAGATCGTAGGCGAAGAAGAGACGATATTCGGGGCTGTCGGCCACCTCACCATCGATATACGGGAGGTGGAAATTCTCCCCGGAGTCGACCATGTCATCCCGATCAGTAAACCGTACAAGCTTGCATCGAGGGAATTCAAGAAGGAAGATACCATTGTACCTGTGGGCCCCTTGAAAATAGGAGGATTACGCATAGCGGTAATTGCAGGCCCCTGCGCAGTTGAATCGAGGGAGCAGATACTGGAATCCGCATACATGGTCAAGGAATGTGGGGCAGTCATGCTCAGAGGCGGCGCATACAAACCGCGAACTTCGCCCTACGCATTCCAAGGTCTCGGAGAAAAAGGCATACAATACTTAAAAGAAGCCGGCGAAGCAACAGGGCTTCCCATTGTCACGGAGATCGTTGCCACAGAACACGTCGGCATCATGAAAGAATACGTGGATGTGCTTCAAATCGGTGCGCGCAACATGCAGAACTTCGAACTCCTCAAAAAGGTCGGGGCACTGGAAAAACCAGTCATCCTGAAACGCGGCATAGCAGCGACCATTCAGGAATGGCTCATGGCTGCGGAATATCTGCTGGCTCATGGAGCTGACAACGTCATACTCTGCGAGCGTGGCATACGGACCTATGAAACTTACACGAGAAACACGCTGGATATTTCCGCAATTCCTGTTGTAAAAAAGCTTTCTCATCTTCCCGTCATTGTGGATCCAAGCCACGCGACGGGAATACGAAATAAGGTGCTGCCCATGGCGCTCGCAGCCATTGCTGCAGGAGCGGACGGACTCATCGTGGAGGTGCATCCGAATCCCGAACAGGCGCTTTCGGACGGACCCCAGTCGCTGTACCCTGAGCAGTTCGAAAAACTCATGCAGGACATCGAGGCCCTGTCCCCTGTGCTCGGCAAAGAAGTTGCGAAACTTCCCATGCCGAAAAAGCAGCAGGAAAAACGAGCGATTTCCGTGAGCACGGAGAAACCGGACAAGTTTTCTGTTGCGTTTCAGGGAGAACATGGAGCATTCAGCGAAATGGCTTTGTACCGGTATTTCGATAAAGACAGCATCGAGGGCGATCCAAGCCGCAATTTCAGGGATGTGTTCGAAAAGGTACTTTCCGGTAGAACTCCCTACGGTATAATCCCTGTCGAAAATGCCTTGGCAGGCTCCGTGTATGAAAACTTCGATTTGCTTCTGCAGTATCCCGACATAAAGATCGTGGGCGAACAGAAACTCCGCATTATCCATAATCTCATCGGCCTGCCCGGTGCAAAGTTCGAGAATATACGAAAGGTATTCTCCCATCCTCAGGGATTCGCTCAATGCGAAAAATTCTTCGAAGAACACCCGGAATTGGAAAAAATGCCATTTTACGACACCGCAGGATCAGTGGCCTATGTGGCGAAGGAAAAAAATCCAACCTATGCCGCTATCGCGAGCGAAGAGGCGACCCGCGTCTACGGCATGGAAATCCTTAAAAGCGGCATAGAGACGAATCCGAGGAATTATACCAGGTTCTTTATCCTCGCACGGGTGGAACACGAAGATGTGAGCAACCCGAACAAAGCGAGCATCGCATTTTCTACCCCGGACAGACCGGGTGCACTGTTCGCATGCCTGAAGGTACTGGCGGACAAACAACTCAATATGAGTCGCATCGAGTCCAGACCCATCGCAGGGAAACCATGGGAATACATGTTTTTCATCGATCTCGCAGTACCGGATTCGCCTGCTTTGTTTTTCGATGCCATGGAAGAGCTCCGTTCGCGTACAGAAAATCTGCGGCTTCTGGGCGTATACCGAGCCTAATCCACTTCCGTATTAATGCCGAGCTTTTTAAGCTGGTCGATCTCCTCATGCTTCGCAACATACTCATGTTTTTTCTGGTTGGTCTTCACAATAGCGTTTTTAATACCTGTCAGCTCTATGGTAATACCGCGAAGCCTGGCGCGCTGCTCTCTGGTGGTTTCGCTTTTGAAATACGTATCAAGGGATGTCATTTTTCTGTG
>CAZWAS010000008.1:6853-55499 GCA_964631915.1 uncultured Spirochaetales bacterium
CCAGATTCGCATTGATGAAGGCAAACAACCTCTCCTCGTCCCCTGCTTCGAGCTTCCGATACGTAGGCGACATCTTATTGTTTATCGCTGCGAACAGCCTCGCCTTCTTCGACGCTTCGTCCATGAATTTGAGGAAATCGATCCGTTCGGTCTTTGTCGTTGAAGTGATCTGATCGAAATATTCGACCTCGTATATCAGAGATTTTTCGTTCTTCTGAAATACTTTCAGGAGCCATTCCTTGAACCGTTCGCCGAACGTGAGCTTTCTGGTGGCGAGCACTATGCTGTTGTCCTGCAGTTTTCTTATCGCGTCTTCGATCTGTGCGCCGCTCGAAGCCATGAGTTTCGCGGCTTCGAGAAGCATTTGTTTGAATAAAAGCTCGTTGTTCGCCTTTTTGGTCTTTTTCTCTTCCACTGCAAGTTTTTTCAGGAGAGCCGCTCTGAGATTGGCAGAATCGGGTGAATAATCCTCTTCTATGATTTCCTGAATGAGCTCGCCGTAAAACGGTTTGTTCGTGATGACGCTGGAAAACTGGCGTTTTATCTGCTTCATCGCCTCGTCCCGTTTGTTCGTCACGAACTTTTCATCGAGATTGAGGGGCTTTAAAACCCTGTACCGCATCTCATATTTGTAGTATTCTCTGTGGTAATCTGTCAGATGTTTCAAAATAGACAGACATTGTTTCATCGCTTTCTCGAGCTGGGTGAGCGAATCGTTGATGATTCCTGTGGAAAGGCTGTCGTTACCCTGACGCACCTTATTGACGATTTCCGCAAAGGTTCTCGTATTGATATCCGAAGCGGTTTCCGTGACCTGTCCCCAGGTAATGTACTTCGTAAGCCCGACAAGACGCTTGATGCGCTCGAGGTTGAGAAAATCCACGCTGAATTGATAATAATTCCACAAGAATTCGAGCTGCGATTCATAGGAAGAAAGGCGCATGCTCATCTGATCCATCTTTTCTGACTCCATGAAGGGTCCCGATGGAGGAGCCTCGACCTCCGATATCTTGTATTCATGTTTGTACGGATCCTCTATGAGCAGGGCTTTACGCTGCAGAATGTTATAAATCGTCTTGAATGCTGTGTGGAATAATCGGTACAACTCTTTCAGTTGAACAAGTTCTTTTTTTTCCAGGAGTTCCCGCTGTTTTTCGAGAGCGTGCTCCAATTGATCTTGAAAATCAGAACCGACTTCCATAGTGCACCTATTATCTGATAAAATTGAGAATCTGGCAATTACTAATAGGGCTTTTATGGGCGATCCGAAGCAGTTCGTCAAGGAAAAATTGATTATCGGAGTACTCATATTCGACAGGAATCGCTTCGAGGAACTGAATTCGAGGCTCTCACAGGAGTTCGGACCAGTGGATTATACAAGCCCTTTTCAGGAATTCACTTACACGGACTATTATGCCGAAGAAATGGGAACCCCTCTGTACCGCTGTTTTCTTTCATTCAAAAAACTCGTATCACCGGATGTGTTCGCAGATATCAAACTCCTGACAAACCGTATCGAAGACGAATTTCGAAATCGGGGAAACAGGACCGTCAACCTCGATCCCGGCCTTCTCGCACTGAGCCGTTTTTCCCTCGCCACGACCAAGGACAACGCCCACCGAATTCCGCTTTTTAAAGGGATTTACGCGGAAATCACCTTGCTCTATTCGAACAAGGCATTCCATCCGCTTCCCTGGACATACCCTGATTACAGAAGCGAATCCTACACTGCAGTGCTCTGCGAGATCCGGGAACTCTACCGCAAGCAGCTCAAAGTCATGGACCAAAACGCCTGAAGCGCTGCTGCATAACCGTCCGTACCATTCTAGTATGAAGAGATTCGCCGCTGCCTTTATCGCATTCGTATTCACAGGTTGCTTCTTAGCGGAAAAATCCATGAATGTAACGCTGAACCTACCGGAAACCCCTGCTTTGTGGGCCGAATCTTTCCCTGCTCTTGGGTACGAAGTCCGGTTCATAGGTATAGGAGGTTCCGAGGAAACAGTATTCGTTCCTCCTGGAAAACGCGAAATTCGTGTGAGTTGTCGCACAGGATACAATGCTCCCTTCCTCGCATTTCCGGAATACCTCGGAAAAACCGTAGATCTGGTTCCTGCAGGGGGATTGTTTCCTCACTCGCTCGACAATGACGGTTGCCTTGTGTTGCAGTGGGACGCCGGATTCGCTGCTTCCGTGCTCTTTTCTCTGGCTCGCAACGGATGCATCATAGAAACATTGAACGGCGAACGCCTACTCAGTGAGATCGGATCCAGAGCTAACGGCAATCCTTGGAACCTGGACGGGGAACTGCTTACGGAGCATCTTGCAAACATGAAAATGCGGGCGGATTATCTGAAGCCGCTTCCGCGGTTTCAGGTGAGCGTGACAGCGGACTGCGGAAGCTGGGTCCCTGCCAACTGTTTTATGGAACCGAAGACGACAGAAACCGACGGCCTCATTGTTTTCGAAAAGCTGGCGACAGGGCGTCACACATTCTTTCTAAAAGGGGGAAGAAAACGGCTCAGCATAGATGTATCGCGAACGGGCGAAGTACATTTCAGCCTGAGAGATTGGTGAGCGGTCGGCGTAGATCGCGACACTGTAGGATTCGATTGCTTCCGGCGGGCGATTTCCAACCCTGCAGCCTCTCCCATGCAGCATCAGGGCCGGCATCTCAGCAAATGATGAACCGCGAATGCGTCAATTGCCTTGCTCCTTGTTCGGAAATGAGAAAGTCGTTTTCAAGCCGCACTCCTCCTGCCTCTGGGTGGTAGAGGCCGGGCTCTATGGCCACAATCATGCCCGGAAGAAGTACGGTATCGCTGTCTTCTCTATTCCTGAATATGGGTTGTTCATGCGCATCGAGGCCTATGCCGTGGCCAAGCGCATGGGGCATGAAATATCCCTCTGCATCGAAATAATCGTCGATCGCCTTCGCTATCGCGAAACTCGATTCCCCTGGTTTCAGCAGTGAAACAGCGAGATCGTAGGCTCCCTGAACCAGGTGCATCATGTACCTGCTTCGATCGGAGAGGGCCCCGCTCGCAATGGTCATCGTAACATCACTGGTATACCCTTCGACTTTGACCCCGAAATCCAGAATCGAGCACCCTTCGGTACCGAATTCGCTGTTCGTAAATGCGGGAAACGCATGTATGCCTGAGCTCCTTCTGGGGCCCGCTGCAATCGTCTCGAACCCCGTGCCTTCGGCCCCCAGTTCTCTACACACCTTTTCGATATGCATGGCGACCTCCAGTTCGGTAGCAAAGGCTCCGTTCCTGTACAGCCGCTCGACATCGTCTATGATCGCATCCGTTACGGCACAGGCTTTCACTATATGCTCCGTTTCCTGCTTATCCTTCACGGTTTTTTCCCGTTCCGCGAAGGCTTCGAAGCCGTTCCGCCTGCATACGATCCCCATACCCGGCAAAGCCTCCTCGACCTGCCCGTACAGGAGATAGGGTGTCCTGGAAGAAAGTTCTATCTTCGCTCCTCGGCCGAGCCCTTCCCGCTCGCAGACCCCTTTCAGTGCTTCGGTGAAAAGCCGCCTGAAATCCGTGTATGGGATAATCTCGTCCGCAGCAGCGCACGATTCAGCCAGAATCACATCCCATGGCACCAATATCACTTTTCCTGCACTGAAAACGAAAAGGATCGCGTCCATAGGATGCCCTGAGAAGTAGCGCACCAGGGAGCTCCTCCTCCCTTCGGTGTCCTCTATGACAGCGAGATCTATGCCTTCCGCTCGGAGATACCCCGCGAGTTTTTTCTGCCTTTCCCTGAATGTTTCACTGCGCAACGATATTCACCAGTTTATCCGGAACAGCGATGACTTTTCGAACGGTCTTGCCTTTTATAAGCTCTTTGATCCTCGGTTCTTCCAAGGCTTTCTCTTCCATGGTCTTCGCATCCGATCTGGCTGGAAGTTCCACCTTTCCTCTGAGCTTTCCGTTTACCTGAATCACCACAGTGACCACCGCCTCCTGGGTGAGCTCCTCGTTCCATACAGGCCACGCCGCCTTGGAGACCGACTCCGTTTTCCCGAGCCGCTGCCAGAGCTCTTCCGCAAGATGAGGCGCATAGGGTGAGATGAGGAGGATAAAGGTTTCCCATACGGATGCGTAAAGATTCGCTTCTTTATACAGTTCGTTCACGCAGATCATCATCTGCGCTATCGCCGTATTGAACTCGAGCTTGGCAGTGTTCTGACTCACCTTTTTGATGGTTTTATGGAGCACCTTGAGGATGTATTCCGGAGGGGTTTCTCTGACGAGGGGCTTTTCCTGAAGCCTCCACACCCTGTCAAGGAAACGATGCACGCCCGCAATGCCCGTGGTGGACCATGGTTTCGACACCTCGAGGGGGCCCATAAACATCTCGTACATGCGCATGGAATCGGCACCGAACTCTTCGACTATATCGTCAGGATTTATCACGTTGCCCAAGGATTTCGACATCTTCACCCCGCCCTCGCCGAGAATCATGCCCTGGTTCACGAGACGCATGAACGGTTCATCTGTGTTCACCAGGCCGAGGTCGAACAACACTTTGTGCCAGAACCGCGCATAGAGGAGGTGGAGCACTGCGTGTTCCGCTCCGCCAACATAGAGGTCCACGGGCATCCAATAATCCACCTTATCTTTCGCAGCAAACTCTTTCGGGTTTTTGGGGTCTACGTATCGAATAAAATACCAACAGGAACCTGCCCACTGCGGCATGGTGTTCGTTTCCCGTTTCCCCGGCCCTCCGCACACCGGACAGGCCGTGTTGACCCACTCTTCGATCGCAGCAAGCGGAGACTCGCCTGTGCCTGTGGGAGTGTAGCTCTCCACCTCAGGGAGCGTGAGGGGAAGCTCATCGTAGGGAACAGGAACTATGCCGCATGCCGGACAGTGTACGAGAGGAATCGGCTCTCCCCAGTAACGCTGCCGCGAGAATATCCAGTCTCTGAGTTTGTAATTCACCGCTTTTCTTCCTACGCCCTGGGACTCGAGCCACTCGGTTATAGCTTTCTTGAACTCCACGGTCTTCATGCCGGAAAAGCGGCCAGAGTTAACTGCAATGCCTTCGTCGGTGAACGCCTCCGCCAATTCGTACAGCGAACCGTCTTTCGAAACAACCTGAATGATCGGAAGTCCGAATTTCTTAGCGAATTCCCAGTCGCGCTCGTCGTGGGCAGGGACAGCCATGATTGCCCCTGTTCCGTAGGAAATGAGAATGTAATCCGATATCCAGATCGGTATCCGTTCGTTGTTCACGGGATTCACCGCATACGCTCCTGTGAATACTCCTGTTTTGTCTTTTGCAAGATCGGTTCTTTCGAGGTCGGATTTGAGCGCTGCCTGGCGTATGTATTCATCCACTGCTTTTTTTTGGGAGGGGGTGGTTATCGTTTCCACCAAAGGATGTTCGGGAGCAAGCACCATGTACGTGGCCCCAAAGAGCGTGTCCGGTCTGGTTGTATAAATTTCTAGCACACCTTTCCCGTCCTCAAGGCGGAATGCAACGTTCGCTCCTTCGCTCTTCCCGATCCAATTCCGCTGCATGAGTTTTATCGATTCCGACCAGTCGAGTTTATCCAGATCCGCGAGCAGCCGTTCGGCATACGAGGTTATCTTGAGCATCCATTGGCGTATGTTTCGCCTCGTGACCTGCGTATTGCACCTGTCGCAGGCTCCATCCTTCACTTCTTCGTTCGCAAGCCCCGTCTTACAGGAAGGACACCAATTGATAGGCACTTCCGCCTCGTAGGCGAGCCCCCGTTCATAGAGTTTCAGAAAAATCCATTGGGTCCATTTATAATAATCCGGCGTGTGCGTAGATATTTCCCTATCCCAATCGTACGAAAACCCGAGCGATTTTATCTGTTTTCTGAACCTACCGATATTGTCTTCTGTGGAAATACGCGGGTGCGTTCCTGTTTTTATCGCGTAATTCTCCGCAGGAAGCCCGAAAGAATCGAACCCCATGGGATGCAGCACCGCATAGCCGTTCATGCGGAGGTACCGGCAATAGATATCCGTTGCAGTATACCCTTCCGGATGCCCCACATGGAGCCCCGCAGAAGACGGATAGGGGAACATATCCAACACATAGCGGCGTTTTTCCTTGGGAATAGAAGGATTTTCCGTCACTTTGAACGTCTTGTTCTTTTCCCAGTATATCTGCCATTTTTGTTCTATTTCGGTAAAAGGGTATTTGCTCATAATGGGGCAATGATACTGAGATAGAATTGCAAGGTCAATCGTACCCGAGGTGTGTTATAATTGTGTTATAATATGGAAAAATATATATGGAGAACAGATGAATACCGACAATGAAGATTCAGGGCGATCGGAATCGGAAACCAATACCGACTCCTCCCGGACATCTGCACCCCATTACACGATTCTCCTCGCGGAAGACAACCTGGCCAATCAAGGGCTTCTCAAGCTTTTCCTGCAGAGATCCGGCCACACCGTGATCACTGCCAATAACGGCAAGGAGGTTCTCGATCTTTTCGGGAAAACCCGATACGATGTGATTCTCATGGATGTGGAGATGCCTGTCATAAACGGCATGGAAACAGCGAAGATCATCAGGGCGAAAGAAAAAGCTTCTCTCGCAAAACCTGTTCCCATCATAGCACTCACCGCCCACGCCATGAAAGGCGATAAAGAACGTTTTATAGCCACTGGCATGAACGACTATGTATCCAAACCCATAGATTTAGACCGCCTCGTGCGCCTCATCGATTCTTTTCTACATCATCAGCCAAAGGAGAACCCTCAATGACTATGAATGTCGCATTTCATTCTTGGAACAAGCCAGACAAAGCGCTGCAGCACGCAGCGCTCGTTGCCATGAAAGACGTACTGAAAACCGCTGTCGGGGAAAAAGTGCTCATCATTACGAATCCTGAACAGGAAGTGTTTTCCATTTCGGAGGCGCTTTACGATGCGGCTTGTTCGCTGGAGGCGAAACCAGTACTCGTATGCCAAGGACCGAAGAGCCAGGTCGATTTCGCAGAAGAGGCGGTTATCGCATCGCTTTCTTGCAATCCAGATGTCGTCATTTCCATGAGCAAGGAAAAGATGGGAAAAGACAAACAAGGAATAGCCAAACCGTATTCGATCAACGGAAAAACCTACGATCACATATTTCGTTTTCAGCTGTTCGGGAAAAAAACGTGTCGTTCCTTCTGGTCGCCCAACGTAAACAGAAGCATATTCAGCAAGACGGTACCCATAGATTACACAAGACTGAAAAAAGAATGTGCCGTGGTGAAAGATAGGCTCGACCGCGCACATTTCGTGCGCGTAACGAATCCGAACGGCACGGACATACGGCTCAGCATTAAAGGGAGAATTTCACATAAGGACGACGGGGATTTTTCGATGCCCGGAACAGGGGGCAACTTGCCTGCAGGCGAAGTGTTTGTATCTCCCGTGGTAGGGAGCGCCGAAGGCACAATCGTATTCGACGGCAGCATCAATGCCCATATAGGGGACATAATCATCCGGCAACCCATTGTAGTGCAGGTCGAACAGGGTTTTGTTACGGATATCTCGGGCGGGGAGGAAGCGGATAAACTCAAAGAGAGCATAGCGCTCGGCGAAGAAAGTGCGAAGGCTTTCGCTGCACAGGGCAAATTCTCTGCGGAACAGGCTGCCTTATATGCGAAGCACACAAAAAACATAGGAGAGCTGGGGATCGGCCTCAATCCGAACGCGGACATAATCGGTAACATGCTTCAGGATGAGAAGGCATACAAAACCTGCCATATGGCGATAGGGTCGAACTACGATGAAGACGCTCCTTCGCTCATCCATCTCGACGGGCTTATCACCTATCCGACCATAACGCTCGCGAATGAGGACGGCTCGGAATCCGTCCTGCTGGAGAACGGAAATCTTGTGGATCGTGTCTGATATGAATGACGGGCACTGGATAAAGCCTCGCTCCCATCGGCAACCGTGCCGTTTTCTAGGAAAGGGCAGCTTCCTTTTGAGGTCAATCTGATCCCTTCCAGCTATGCGGATGATTCTTCCCTGCTTCATGGATTCATACCTCGGATCGCAAGTCATTTCGGTAGGGTCCAACGTGGGCATGGTTATGCTCAGCACCGACTGAACTAACAAATCTTCCCGCAGCGTCGAGCCTGACATCGGCATAGCTTTCCGCAGACGCTCCGTCGATGGATACCCACAAAAAGTCAAGCTCTGCTTCGATCAAACCTTTCGAGATTTCCTTTGAGAGAAGAGTGCCGTTCGTGATCAGCTGAGCGGAAGTTCCCTGTTTTTTCGCCCCCCATACCATCTCCAGGATGTTCGAGTGGAAAAGAGGTTCCCCGAATCCGCCTAAAAAAACGGTGGGCCTTGGCGAGAAGGCCGAAAATCCCTCCATAATCCGACTAAAGACTGCATCAGACATCATTCCGGGCTGTTCATCCCAGCCGTGACGGATGCAGGTACGGCAGTTGAGATTGCACTGGTTGGTCGGTTCTATGTATAACTTTCTTCCTTAGTTTATGGGTGGAAGCTCCTGCGGCTCAAGCGGTTTCTGAAAGAGCACCGACCCGATCTGCCTGTTCGCAACGGATTCAATGCGCAGAGAACCAAAAGGAAGATCAAGCGTCTCGTTCTGGTGCGGAAATCTTCCCAGAAACGCGATGACGCACCCGCCGAACGTGCTGATTTTGTTGCTGAAGGGCAGGTTCAGTTTGAGCGTTTCGTTCACGAGGTGAACGGGTGCATCCCCTTCTATGCGATACAGCCCCTTTCCGAGATTGACAATCTTTTCGCGGCCCCTGTCCTCGTCCTCGTCGTAGATTTCGCCGAGTATTTCTTCAATGACATCTTCGAGGCTCACGATGCCCGCCAATCCTCCGTATTCATCGAGTACTACTGCGAGCTTCAGCTTTTCCTTCTTGAACTGGCTGAACATAAGGTTCACTTTTTTTGTTCCCGGCACGAAAAGCGGTTTTACCATAAGCTCCTTCAGTTTGATCGCCACATCCCCTTCCGAGACGTGTTTCATAACGTCTTTGGCCAACACTATTCCCACTATGTCTTCCGGGTTCTCATCGTACACGGGTATTCTCGAATACCCTTCCTCGTTTATCCTCGGCACAGCTTCGCCTAGTGTCAAATCTTTCGGCAAGCTGAATATCCTCGTCCTGTGCGTCATGATGGACTGAACGGTAACATCGCCCATCCTGAACACGTTCTTTACCATCTGGTTCTCGTACTTTTCAACAACCCCTATGTTCTCAGCAAGTTTCACCATTTGGAGAATTCCTTCGAGGGTGATGTTTTTCTTTTTGCCGCTGCCGAATATTTTCGTGAACAAAAGACTGACAAAACTGACAAGAAACACGATCGGTCTGAAAACTATGCAGAGCACGGAAATGACCCGCACCGAATGCAGGCAGATAAACTCGTTGTGCGCTATTGCTATACGCTTCGGTGTCACCTCGCCAAATATCAGGATGACCAGAGTCATGATGCCCGTAGTTATACCGACTGCCGCGGAACCGAACAGGCGGATGGTGAGTTCGGTTGCGAGAGCGGATGCTCCGATATTCACGATATTATTGCCTATGAGGATAGTCGTTATCAACGTATCGAGTTTGTTCGAAAGCTTCTGGATCAGTTTTCCTCGTGCCCCTTTTTTATGGGAAAGGCTCTGTACCTGCATGAGCGACAGAGACGTGAATGCCGTCTCGACGGCCGAGAAAAACGCGGAACAACAGATGAAAAATGCAAGAAAGAGTATTTCAATTAACATGTTTCATGCATACTACCACGGCTCCGCCGCATGCGCAATATAACACCGCACCGAAGCTCTGTTGATTCGCAGCAAGCTTACCTATAAAATAAATTGTGCTTCTCCTCTACCCTCCGGCATCGAAACCATGCGAACCTCCTCCGGGCATAGCCCGGCTCGCAGGCTGTCTCCGTTCCTGCGGCATTGCCTGTACTGCTGTGGATATGAACTACGAGGCCATACTGTATATTCTAAAAGAGGATCGGCCGATACCCGAAATCCCGGATCGATGGACGCTCAGATCTCACAGAAACCGGGAAAGAAATTTCGCGTTTCTCAGACACATGCAAGGGTATGCGAGGATAGATCGATACGGGAAAGCGGTACGGGAAATCGATAGGTTGCTCGAAATCGCATCGAAGCCTTTTGGTGCACGGCTATCCCTCTGCGATTACTCAGAGGATTCGCGCTCTCCTCTGAAAAGCAAAGACCTCATCGACGCATTCCAGAATCCGGAAACGAGCCTGTTCTATCCGTACTTCTCGGCCAGACTCACCGAGCTCCTCGAAGGGAGACGGTACAACTGCGCAGGTATATCCATTTCGTTCCAGAGCCAAGCTCTGCCTGCCTTTACGCTCGCAGGCTGTCTGAAACAAATCGATCCAACGCTGAAAATAATCTTGGGTGGAAGCCTTATCACATCATGGATGAAAAGTCCCTTCTGGAAAGACCGGTTTTCAGGCATCATCGATTCGTGCATTGCGGGTCCCGGGGAACAGCCCCTTCTGAAACTGTTCGGGAAAGAGGCTTCCCTTGCCTTTTACCGGCCAGATTACAGCGACTTTCGCGCAAACAGGTATCTCTCTCCGTTAGCCATACTTCCATACAGCGCCTCACAGGGTTGTATGTGGAGTAGATGCACTTTCTGTCCAGAAACCGCTGAAAAAGCCGGATATGCCGCTCAGAAAAAAGAAACGATCTTTTCGGATATCGCACATCTCAGGGACGCGATGCATCCGGGCCTCATCCATATGCTCGACAACGAAATGAGTCTTGCCCTGCTCGGCGCACTCATGGATCATCCGCCCGGCATCCCCTGGTACGGATTCTGCAGATTCTTCAAAGAACTGGAGGATCCCGCGTTCTGTACCGACTTACGGAAGGCGGGCTGCATCATGCTCAAGCTTGGGCTCGAATCCGGGGACGAGAACGTGCTCAGCCGGATGAACAAAGGGATCGGGCTTGAAAGCGCATCAAAAGCGATCGGAAATCTGCGGCGCGCAGGTATAGGAACCTATCTCTACTTGCTTTTTGGAACCCCCTCCGAGGGCTTCGAGGAAGCGATGAAAACCCTCGAGTTCATTGCGGCACGCTCTGAAGATATAGATTTTCTCAATCTCGCGCTATTCAACCTGCCTGCAGGAAGCCCCGAAGCGACATCGCTAAAAACCTCCGATTTCTACGACGCGGATCTCTCGCTGTACAAGGAATTCGAGCATCCGAAGGGGTGGAACAGGGATAAAGTCCGGAAATTCCTGGATACGCAGTTCAAGCGCCATCCTGCGATCGCTCCCATTGTGCGGCGTATGCCTCCCTTCTTCGGATCGAACCATGCGCCGTTTTTCCTCATGAATCGCGATGGATAACCCGGTTCGCAGCGCGCCATAAATGGAAATGCCCGGTTCGAGCCGCAGTTGATCAACCCTCCCTATCCCTAGTACAGTGGTGCAATCATGGAAACGATCCGGCCGGCTGAACTGACAGATCTGCCCGCAATCGTCAGAATCTACAATCAAGCTGTCTCGCATACTGTTGCGACATTCGATACCGAACCACGTACAGTGGAGGACCGCCTCGATTGGTTCAGGCAGCACGACGACAGATTCGTTCTCATAGTTGCGCAACTCGGACAGGAAGTGCGCGGGTGGGCATGTCTCAGCAGGTATTCCGAACGGCTCGGATATAAGGATACCTGCGAAGTTTCTTTGTACATAGACGAAACCTGCAGGGGACAGGGCATGGGAACAAGGCTTTTCGATGCAGTGCTCTCCCTGGCCAGGAAAAACAAGTTTCATACGGTGCTCTCCCGCGTCACTGGGGGAAACAGCATCAGCGCTCATCTGCACGAAAAGTTCGGCTTCGCTCTGGTAGGCACCATGAAGGAAGCGGGCTTCAAATTCGGCAGATTCCTCGATGTGGATATATACCAGCTCCTGCTCTGAACCGAGCAATGCACACCGATCTGCCAGCCGCACTTGTTCGGTAGCCCGGCCATGCAGGATGGCTTTCATCGGGCGTATGTGCTCACAATTCGTCCGAAGACAGCTCGATAAGCGTTTTTCGGTACTGGTTCAGAATATCGATGCGCGAAACTATGCCGGTATATGTCTTACCGTTCAATACCGGGAGATAGGAAAAACTGGATTTCTGGAACTTCTCCATCACTGTTTCCATGGTGTCGTGTATTTGAATAGTAGCTTGCGGCTGTATCATGATATCGAAAGCGATAATCAAGTTGTACGTTTCCGACTTGAACATGATTTCCCGCACGTCGTCTAGATTGATGAATCCGAGAAACTCATTCGCATTGCCAACGACTGGGAATACACTTTTCCTCGAGGAAGCGATTAGATTGGTAAGCTCTTCCAGTTTTGTTTCGGGGTGAACGACGGTCGCGTCTCTGTCTATGAATTTTTCGAGCTCAAGAGACTTCAGTACCGCGACATCCTTCTGATGCGTTATAAGCTCTCCTGAAGCAGCCAAATGCTTGGTGTACAGCGAGTACCTTTCGAACTGCTTGATCGTGAGAAACGAAAGCATAGACGTAATGATAAGCGGTATGAATAGATCGTAACCCCCCGTTATCTCTGCAATGAGAAATATGGCGGTCAGCGGCGTATGCATGACTCCAGAAAGAACCCCAGCCATACCGACCAACGCGAAATTCTTTTCGGTTATATGGATCCATCCCAAAAGATTGATGGAGCGCGCGAAGATAAAACCGGTTATGCAGCCCATGAAAAGACTGGGAGCGAAGATGCCGCCAATCCCTCCCGCGGAAGTCGTAAGCGAACAGGCGATCGCCTTACCTAACATGACCAGGAGGAGAAAGACCACGAAAAGCCATCCTTTGTCGTTTACAGCGAAGAAAAAACTGTTGTTCAGTACCTCGTGCTGCTTCCCCGAAAGCATCGCCTTCATGGTGGAGTATCCTTCGCCGAAAAGGGGGGGAAGTGCGAACACGAGTATGCCGAGGATAATGCCGAACACCGCTGCGCGGAGAATCTTACTTTTAAAAACCTTCGCCTTCTCCTCCATGAACGATACCGTTCGCGTGAAATATAAGGACACGAATCCGCTCACTATTCCGAGAAGTATATAGAAGGGGATATTTCTGAAATTGAAAGGATCCCGTATCGCAAAAGAAAACTCTATCGTCTGCTCGGAAATGAGCATGGAAAGAATCGCTCCGGTGACCGAGGAAATCAGTATGGGTATGATAGCGGCGACCGTGGAATCGATCATGAGCAGTTCGAGCGCTATAATGAGCCCCGCTATGGGTGCCTTAAAAATGGCGGCCACCGCTGCAGCGGCACCGCATCCGATGAGCACAATTCTCTGTTTATAGGTGAAGTTGAACAACTTTCCAAGATTCGATCCTACCGCTCCCCCTGTTGCGAGTATGGGAGCCTCCATGCCGACCGATCCCCCAAATCCTGCAGTAAGGCTACAGGCCGTGATGTACGAATAGGTGCTATGAATCGGCATGTCTCCCTTCGAAACTGCAATAGCCCTGAGCACTTTGCTCACTCCATGGCTCAGATCGTCTTTTACAAACAGACGTATAAAAACAAGCGTGAGAAAAATTCCTCCCAGCGGGAAAATAATAAATAGCATATTTATATTGGAAATTCCCTGGGTCATACGGAGGAAATCTTCAATATAGTGAACAAGAGTCTTGAGCACTATAGCGGCAACTCCCATGACAAGTCCGATGATTACGCTCAAAAGGATGAGAAGTTGGTATTTGGGCAAACGCTTTTCGAGGGAACTACATGCCTTACGGATGACAGTCAAACGCATGAAACCATCATAAAGGCGGGCGGACAAAAAATCAACGTAACCTATGCAACAGATATGCTTGAGCATCCTCCGGCAGCGTCAGCTGCAACACCCAGAACTCGATGAACCAGAACATCCACAGTCGGGCGTTGTGCCGCGGATTATGCCGTTTATAACTGCAGCCGCACATCCGACCCCGCTTCCGACTTCGATTGCGCCAGCAGGACAGTTTTTTTTGCACGCTCCGCATTCCATGCACGCGTCCCTGTCAATTATCACCGCTTTCCTGCCGTCCAATTCGAACACGCCGTGGGGACACACATCTATGCACATGCCGCATCCGGTACACGTTTCCGCGTCCAGCGTAAGGGATACCGTATTTTTCAAATATCTCAGTTTCATGATACCTCCGAATTATGCGGTTTTAACGGCGCCACTTATGAGGAGAACATGGAGTGCAAGGCCGAAAATCGCCGATCCTATGAGAAAAGGCAAGGACATCCTGATTTCCTTTTTTTTTTCTGTGTGGGACGTGAATGTGGTAGCGCCGGTGAAGTTCAGCGCTATGAAAGCAGAAATCGGCGTGAGCAACAACACGTTCGCAACGATCGGTACCCAAGAACGGGAATATGCGAAGCTGATACCCGCGGCCCACATGCATCCGAGCACAACCCCTTTCAGGGCGAAAGCCCTCCCGGGAATAAACGGAAGAAGCAGCGGAATCCCTACACACCCGACAAGTACGGCTCCGAGGAGCGGCACCATATCGAGGAATATCCGCACATCCACCGTACCCCGGAGAATCAGTCTAAAGAACACGAGAAACACTGCCGCTAGTGCGAAATATTTCATGCAGCTCACCAATTCCACAGGGATGAGCACCACCCTGTCTTTGAACGTAAATGGCACTTCCCGCATCTCCTTCGTGGTTTTCATGTTGTTGTTCAGAAACTTCGCAATATCTTTCGCGAGCACCGGGCCGTAAACAACTCTGAAGCCGGTCGCTTTTGCAACATCGTGAGCACTCACTCCTACTGCTCCGAGCTGGGGAACGATGAGCGTCCTGTGGCTCACGATATCCATCAGCCCTACGGATCGGATTTTGCGTACCAATTCTTCCGTGCCGAAGGTGCCTTTTCCCGCAGCGCACCAGACATTTATTCCCTTCGTATCGAGAACCAGAATCCATGCATCTATGCCCATGAGCCCTTTTCTAAGCGAATCGAAGCTCAGTTTGTAATTTGCAGTCACGAATACCGGCGCGGTTTTATCCGGGTTTCCCGTACAGTATAGCCCCGGTTCCACGGAATATCGCATTCTCCCTATGGACCAGCGCACTTTCCATGCTGAGAAAATGTCCGTTCCGTTTAGGGCTGTCTTGACCCTCGGAACATTTCCCGACTGCATTGCAACAAACCCTGCAAACCAGGGCTTATCCGTAACATATTCCTCGCGTATCCGCTCCGGCTTTGTCTGGCCCGAACAGCAGGATTGCATTTTCACGAAATTCATACATTTCCCCTTGCACCTGAATCTTCGCAGCATGGAGGCGGCTCTCCGTAAGAACAGGCCGTTTTCCTCTTTATAAGCGCATCCCCTATAAGCGCCATGCTTTCGAGCACTTGCATTCTTTTTTCTTTCGGGATGACAGAAAACAGGCTCAGTATGAACTCATCCCAGTAGGCATTGATAGAATCAGCAACACGTTTTCCCTTATCCGTCAACCGTATCACTACAGAACGCCTGTTTTCCGGATTTTCGGCGCGGGTTACGAGCCCCTGATCCACCATTCCATCTATGGTTCGGCTCAGGGTGCTCTTGTCGAGCCTCAACACAGGAGCAATATCCTTCAGCGAAGGATTTTCCAGCCTGCAGAGTTCCATGAGCGCATGGCATTGTGCCATGGTAACGCCGCAGCAACAGGAATCCTCGGAGATTCTCCCGAATATTTCCCGCTCCACAACCCGAAGCTGTGTTCTGAACGCTCTGATATCTGTAAGATGTATAGATTCGTTATTCATGGTTGTATTATACAACTATTGTATTTCACAACTCATTGTTTGTCAAGAAAAAAAGTCGCAGAACAGCAATTCTTGCGGGCCGGGAGCAAACTGCCTCCGTTTCGGCATCGTTTCTCCCCTCGGGGAATATTCGACGATGAGGTTTTCGCTTAATCCGGGGTCTTTCCGGGAGAAGCAGAAAAACAACGAGTTTCTCCCTTTGCATCTGCCGACCCTCCTGCTCCTTTATCTCTTGAAGAATTTCTGTATCTTAAAACTGGGCCTGGGAGTTCGCGTTCATTAATAGTATACTAAACCAACTTTGAACACGGACGGAGTGAGTATGAAAGTTTTGTTGCTGAACGGAAGCCCGCATGAAAAGGGCTGCACCTATACCGCGTTATCGGAAATCGAAAGCGTTTTGCGTGCGGAGAATATCGAAACGGAAATATTTCACATAGGGAAGAAGCCGGTGCGGGGTTGTACCGCTTGCGGAAAGTGCAAGGACGGCTTGCAAAAATGCGTTTTCGACGACGACATCGTTAACAGCGTTGTGGAAACGATGAAATCCTGCGACGGTCTTATCATAGGTTCGCCTGTATACTATGCATCTGCGAACGGGGCGCTGATATCGGTGTTGGATAGGATGTTTTATTCCGCCGGTTCGTGTTTTGCATATAAACCGGGAGCATCAATAGTGTCAGCCCGAAGGGCAGGCACTACCGCGGCGTTCGATCAGCTCAATAAGTACTTCGCCATTTCGCGCATGCCGATAGTCTCTTCGCAATACTGGAACATGGTGCACGGAACAACGCCCGATGAAGTGCGGAAGGATGCGGAGGGCCTGCAAATAATGAGAACCTTGGGAAGAAATATGGCTTGGCTTTTGCGATGCATCGATGCGGGCAAAAAAGCCGGAATAACAACACCACAGCCGGAACAGACTATTCGAACCAATTTTATACGGTGATGTTCATTCGAGAAACGTGTTCGGCGGCGTAGCCGGCACGCCTGACACGCCGCTTGATGCGCGATGAAGAGGTTTTTGTATGGTCAGCATAGCGTTATTCGCTTGGGAAGATTGTGACGCGCTGTTCGAATTGTTCAAAGAGTGGGATCGCACCTATCCTTTCGATTATGACCTTTTTACGAAATCTATACGAAGCATACTGCAGGATGCCGGCAATCGCATAATTATCGCGAAAGAGGAACATGCCATAGTCGGGTATGCGCAGATCTATACATGCACGGATATCGGGTTTGAGCCGTACTACGAAGTCGCCCAACTTCTAGTATCCGAAACTATGCGAAACAAAGGAATAGGAAAACTGCTTATGAAAAAAGTGGAGGAAATAGCCAAACACGAACAGGTGAAAGAAATAAAGTTGAGTTCCCAGATAAAGCGGTCGAAAGCGCATGTGTTTTACGAGAACATGGGATACGAGTGCTATAAAATATCGCAATTTTACAGGAAGAAAATATGATACATCTCTGAAGGGACAAGATGAATATCACCGAAAAAAGGACCGTACGGTACAAAAACATCATCGAATCGTTCACCATGTGGAATGTCGACAAAGAAGAAGCATTCAGAGCGATGTTGAAAAAACACAAAGAGCGCGACGATGCATTCGAAGAAGAAAAACGTAGAACGTGGAGCGAACCGTAATGCCTTTGAATTGTAAATATGTACATACGAACATAATCGCCAGAGATTGGAGACGGCTCGCTCGGTTTTACATACAGGTTTTCGGGTGCAGGGAAAAGCCTCCTGAAAGAAATTTATCGGGAACGTGGCTCGATAGGGCGACGGCATTGAAAAAGGCTCATATCGAAGGTATACATCTATATTTGCCGGGATATGACGAACATGGCCCGACTTTGGAAATATTCCAGTATTCGGAAACCATACCGAACAATGGAAAGCTACCGAACAAACAAGGATTCGGGCATATCGCTTTTTCTGTCGACGATGTAGAAAGGTGCGTTGAATTGATACAACAGCACGGAGGGGGATGCATCGGCGAGACGGTACACACTGAAATAAGCGGAGCGGGCACGATACACTTTGCGTACGCCCACGATCCGGAGGGGAATATCGTTGAGATTCAGAAATGGGAAGGCGCATGATACGGAAACAGTATGGTTGAAAACTATTCGCGGCGTGAAAACCGACAAGGATCGTAGCGGTTCCCTATCGTCTTTTCTTTGGGTTTTCAGCGGATTGTTGCCAGATACTCGCGGACACTTTCGATGTCCCGGTCGACTTGCTCCTTGGCTTCGAAAAGATCCCTGAATTTCCTAATCTCTCTCACATAGGCGCGAATTTCGAGGTGGATCTTTTTTCCGTAGATATCGCGGGAGAAATCGAGGAGGTAGGTTTCGATCGTGACGTAGGGGAAATTGTCCACAGTCGGTCGGGTGCCGATGATGGTAAGCCCGCGGAAGGGTTCTCCGTCTATCCGTGTGAGGGTGACGTAGATCCCGTGGGGAGGGATAAGTTTGCGCTTGTCGAAGCCGACATTTGCCGTGGGCATCTTGGCTGTCCGACCGAGCGCCTTTCCGTGCTTCACAGGGCCGATGACGGTATACGGATGGCCGAGCAGTTCCGCTGCACTGTCGAGGTTCGAAGCGGATATCTCTGCCCGCACACGCTCGTCGGTGACAATTCCTTCGCCGTCCCCCACCATGTCCACGAGCACAACCTCGAACCCATATTGCGCCGCAGCGTGCTTGAGGAGGTCTGCGTCCCCCTTCCGACCCTTTCCAAATTTGCAGTCTGTTCCCGCCACGACGATCCTTGCGCCCAACGTTCCAACCAATACCTTTTTTATGAACTCTTTCGCTTCCCCATCCGCTGTTTCTTTGGTGAAGGGATATGAAACCATGAGGTCAAGGCCGGTACCGGATAGGAGCCTTGCTTTTTCGTCCTCGGTGTAAAGGATCGTCTCCTGTCCGAAAAGTCCGCAGGGCTGGAAATCGAGGCTGAGGAGTACGGAAGACATACAGCGGTCCGCGAGTTCCACGGTTTTCCGTATTACAGCGCGATGCCCCACATGAATTCCATCGAACCTCCCGAACGCCACGCACGTTTCCTTAAAACGAAAATCAGTACCGCGGATGTGATCCATCTTCCTCTCCTCCACCCCTTCCCTGCAGCATTCCCCTAACGTTCGAGTAGCGCCTTGGCGGTCTCCTGATCCGTTATAAGCACGTTGATATACCCCCCCCGCAGGGCCCCGGTTATCGCATCGAGCTTTGCAGGAGTACCGGCGATGCCGATGCGGACGGGTATTTTCAAGAAATCGTCAGTATCGATGGCGATGATTCGCTCGTCGAGAGACGTTACGACCCGCTTTCCTTCCATATCGAAAAAACGGGCGCAGATTTCTCCGACGGCTCCCGGAGCAATGCTCTCGAGGCGGGATCTTTCCCCCGTCCCCTGCGCCGTATCCGCAAACATATCGGAGAAAAACCCCAGATTCTCCAGGTTCCCTATGCCGACCGCAGCTATCGAACAGGACTTGATTTTTTCATAGGCGGTCCGGAAATAAGGTTCTTCCATAATGGACCGCCGAATTTCCGGACTTTTGACAATAACCGGAGCGTACAGTTTATTGACCGACGCGTTGAGCTTCCGCGCAAAACGGCTCACAATGTCGTCCACGTCGATATCGTTTTGTTGCTCGTTCCATCCGCCGACGAGTTGCGTGACTGCGAGCCGTTCCCTGTTCACAGGGGGCAAATTGTCAACGAGAGCCGCAGTAGCCCTCCCCCTGGAAAAGCCAATGAGGTCGCCATCCTTCACGATGTCGGCGAGGTACCGCCCTGCAGCGCTGCCGAGCTCGGCGTAGAAGTCATCCGATGTATCGCTCCCGACCACCCGAGCTCCGACGAGCGAATATTTCCGTTCCAGATCCGTTTCCAACTCGAGGAAAAGGGTTTCGTAGCCCACGACTTCGATTTTGACGATTCCAAGGTTTTCGCACTTGCCGAGGATTCGGTTCACCCGTTGCCTCGACATGTTCATCTTCTTCGCTATCTCCTCTTGAGTGAGTCTAGCTTTGTAGTAGTAATACGCAACACGGATGTATTCGCCCTTCGAGCCTTCCGATCTGTTCCCGCCCATAACGATCCTCCTGTGCGCACCGGAGCTGTATGCGCGGCTGCCGGCGTCAGCTGCATTGTACCACGACCCGATATGTAGAGGGTACAATGGCCTTTTCGAAAGATTTAGACAGGCTGTCCAAGGGAATCCGTTCCGATATGAGGAGCGAGGGGTCGATAATCCCAAACGAGAGAAGCCTGGAGGCTGCGAGGAAGTCTGCGGGCGTTGGATTGACCGATCCGGTGATGATGGTCTCCGCCGAATGAATCACGTTAGGATTCACCTCGATCGGCTTGTCCGGATGAAACGAGGAATAAAAGACCACCCTTCCGAGTTTTCCGACCAATGCCACGCTCTGGGCCGCCACTTCAGGGAGGGCTACGGTGCAGAAAACCACATCTGCGCCGCGGTTATCCGTCAGTTCCTTGATCTTGGCAACCGGATCTTCCTCTGAGGAATCGATGACGACATGGGCCCCCATTTTCTTAGCAATCTTGATCCTTCCCTTGTCGACTTCGCAAACGATCACTCGTGCGCCTTTGAGCTTGGCGAGCTGGATGTGGAAGGCTCCCATGATACCTGCTCCGATGATTACGACATCGTTTCCCATACCAATATCGCCTCGGCCCATGCTGTGCACGCCGCATGCGAGGGGGTCTGTAAGGGCGGCGTAGGAGAGGTCTATGTCGGCAGCCATCTTATAGACGCTTCCGGCGTCGACCGTCATGTACTGTGCGAACCCGCCCGGGCCGATGAGCCCTTCGTGTATCGTGGTCTTGAACGCGGTGAGGCACTGGTTCTCTTTCCCTATTCTGCAGTAATAGCATTCGCCGCAAGAAGTGAGCATACGCATGGCAACCTTGTCGCCAGGTTTTACACTCTTGACCGCCTCTCCGATCGCTGCCACGGTACCTGCCATTTCATGGCCCCCTGCAAAGGGGTATCTTTTCATAATGCCTTGGTACACACGCTGTTCCATCGTGCAAATCGCACAGCTGTCCACATTGACAAGAACCTGTTTGCCTACCGGTTTTTTGAGTTCCAGCTCGCGTATCTCGACGCTTCGTTCCCCTACCAAAACACCGACCTTGTATGTGCTCATTATTGAATCCTCCGTAAAACGTGATGGCTGGCCGGTGCGATACGTCCTGCACCGCCGTGCCGCTTTTTCAATTCCCCGCTCTGTCTCAGAGCTTCGCGTTGAGCTCCTTAAGAGCCGAATCTACGCTGCAATTCTCATGTATCAATGTGGCTATGGCCGAGGCGTACCGCGCCGGAGCCTCGTGTCCCCATATGTTTCTCCCCATTGCGATGCCTGCTGCTCCGGCTTCCAGAGCATCCTTGATCTCCTGGAGCAACTGTCTCTCGGGTACCTTCTTGCCTTCTCCCAGGATAACGACGGGAACATACACGCTCTCCGTAAGCGCCCTGAAACTCTCCTGATCCCCCGTATATTCCGTCTTGATGATGTCAGCGCCGAGTTCCGCCCCTTGCCTGCAGGCGAAGGTTATGTTAGCCGGCGTCCTTGCATCGGTGCCACCATCGAAACCCCGCGGCAGCATTTCCGCGGTCAAGGGCAGATTCCACCGATGGGCCGCGAGAACGTTCCGAGAAAGCGACGAGAGTATCTCACTTTCGAACCGCGAACCAGGAAATCCCATGGTGATTACCGAATCTGCTCCGAGCCGGAGGGCATCTTCCATGGTAACCACCGTCTGCACAGGATGGGCATTGTCCCCTAAATGCGATATCCCCCCATCAACCCGAAGAATAATTCCCTTCCCCAGAAACGCTCCGGCGAATTTGTCTACCATCCCCACTGTGGCGAGGAATGCGTCTACACCGGCGCGGGCAACTTCGCTGATCACCTCTTCCGGATGTTTCAGCGCCGGAAGCACATTGAAGGTGATTCCATGGTCCATGGCCATGATGAAGGTCCTTCGGTCCGCCCTGAATATCCGGTTCATCCTATGCGTAATGCCGCTCGTTTTGCTCCCTCCCACATGTGCTGATTTCCCATCCTCGGCCCTTCACAGGTCAAAAAAGGATGGGAACCTATTGAACGTTACATTTGCTCACTTACTATTACATTTGAATGATATAATAAAATGATATGAACGTCAAGAGGAGGGTGTACCGAACGTATGTGGCTATATCTCAACCGAACAGTTGATATGCAGCGGAACCGAACAATGGATCTGTGAGGCGGAATGATAATCCGTTCTACGTGCGCTTCTCGCGCTTGTATATCCCCGTATGGTGTATTTCGCGGATCAGCAGAATCAGCGTGAGGGTTGTAGACAGAAAGTCGGCCATGGGATAGGACATCCACACACCGTCAACTCCGAACAGTCTGGAAAGCAGTACCACAAGAGGAATCAGGATGAAGAACTGCCGTGAAAGTCCGAGGATAAACGATTCGGTGGGTTTGCCGATGGCTTGAAAAAAAGTCGAACCGGTGATCTGCACCCCTGCCAAAGGGATAAACAACGCCATGATCCGCAGGACCCGCGATCCTTCCGTAATGAGACGATTATCCGATATGAACAACTTAAGACAGATCGACGGAATGGTCATCATGATGAGAAAGCCGCAAAAGGCCACACAAAAGGCGGTGAATATCGCCACCCGCAGGCTCACCCTAACCCGGTCGAAACTTCGAGCCCCGTAGTTGTATCCGGCAATGGGTTGAAACCCTTGGGCTACTCCTATCACGGGAAGGATGATGATCGAGTTCAGGCGGAAAATCATCCCATAGATGGTAATCGCATCATCGCCTCCATATCGTCCAAGGGTGTTGTTGATGATCAGAGCAAGGATACTCAGCCCGGCTGACTGAACGAACGCTGGTATACCCAGGATGCTGCTTTCCCTGAGGCATGGCCAATTGATGAGGAAATTCGCCGGTTTCAGGAGGAGGGATGTTCTCCCCTTCAGATAGAACATGAGGAGGTAAGCGCAGGAAACGATCTGACTTATAACCGTGGCTATCGCGGCCCCTTTTACGCCCATGCCGAATCCGAAAATGAATACCGGGTCCAGGATCATATTCGTAACTCCACCAATAATCATGCCGATCATGGAAGTTTTTGCATTCCCTTCGGCCCGCACAAGTGTGCTTGCGCACATCGACATGGAGAAAAAGAAGAACCCCGCAGCTACGATGGAAGTGTATTCCATAGCATAAGGAAGGATGATCTCGCTGGCACCGAAGAGAACGAGAATCGGTTTCATGAAAAGAAACACGATAACTACGAATATCAGGGTTACAACCATGACGGCAGAATAGGCAGTTCCCGCTGCCTGCGCAGCAGCTTCGGGGCGTTTTTCTCCCAATCGTCTTGAGGCTATCGAAGCGGCTCCAACCCCAAGCGCTTGAGCGAAGGAAGAAACGATCATCTGCAGCGGAAAAACTACGGCGAGAGCCGCGATGGCCAGAGGTCCCACGCCGTGACCCACGAAAATCGTGTCGACGATGTTATAAAGGGCATTGGTGATCATGCCTATAGCCGAAGGGAGGCTCATCTTGATCAAAAGTGGAAATATCTTCTCTGTACCCAAAAATCCGGTTTTCTGTGCTGTTTCCATCTGTTTCACCCTGTGTGAGAAGGATAGTGCCATGTTTTCGAAATATATGCAAGCAAGTGCTTGCATATATTTCTTGCATATTCCGGTTTCTCTGTTATAATGAAACAATGAGCACCGAAACACGAGCGAGAATCCTGGATGCCGCTCTTCGGCTCTTTTCCCTCCACGGATACTCCGCTGTTACCACCAAGGAGATAGCTGCCGCTGCAGGGGTAAACGAGGTTACCCTATTCCGGATATTCGGAAGAAAAATGAATTTATATATTGAAGTTTTCAATACCTTCGCGGTGAAGCCGAGCCCGCAGCTCCTTCTCGGGCATATTTCATACGACCCTGTCACAGATCTTCCTGTAATAGGGGCAGTCATTGTGGATCTGTTTCTCTCCAATTCGCGGATTGTCAACATGAGCCTGAAAGCGGTGGAAAAGGAGATAAAGGAGATAGCGGAAACATTGAAACAGCAAATTGAGGATATAGGCATAATACTGATCCCCTATTTCAAAAAACTGAAGACTCGACGGATCATCTCCGGCTCTCCCGAAGACCTTGCGGTTTTGTTCGCCGATGCGATCTTCGGATACGCAGTTCATTCGATGCGCACAGGAAAACTGGAGGACCTGAACAGGAACAGCGCCATGCTTTCGGAAGTGTTCGCCCGAGGTATACTGGCGGACAGGGTTTCGAACCGCGGATAGATTGAACATCAGGATCATCCTTTACACTCCTACAGGCCCAAAGTATAAAGTATGATTGTGCTGCACAGTGTGTGTGCAAATAGAGAAAAATCTATAAGTTGACATACAAAGCTATTACCTATCAATGCATACTTAACCATTGACAATGCATATAATATAAGTTATTTTTTATGCATGTATAGGAGGATTGATATGCGTACAACCTTAGACCTTCCTAAGGAACTCATAGAAGAGGCAATGGCAATTACCCACAGTGCAACAAAAACGGATCTTATTAAAACCGCTTTACAAAACCTCATCCAGAAAGAGAAGATTAAGGAGATAAAACAATACTTCGGAAAGATCAATTTAGATATTGATCTTGATTCATTGAGGAAGCGATGAATACAATTCTTGTTGATACATCAGTATGGATAGCTTTTTTTAGAGGACGCGAAGAAGCAAAAACTCTCTTTCCTTTACTAGAGGCTAATCAACTCTGTACAAATGATTTAATACTTGCAGAACTCATTCCATTTTTAAAGCATAAAAGGGAAACAACGGTAATTGGATTATTGAATACACTTGAAAGAATAAAGATAGAAATTGAGTGGAATGAAATCATAGAAATGCAAACAAGAAATTTAAAGAATGGAATAAACCGAGTTGGAATCCCTGACCTCATCATAGCACAGAATGCGATTCGGAATAAGATAAAACTATTCAGTTTTGACAAGCATTTTGAACTTATGAAGAATATAGGATTAAACCTGTTTGAAATGAAATAGAAGAACGAAAGAGGTGAAAAAAAACATCGAACACCTATAAGGCCTCCGCGTTTCAAGAGGAAACGTTCTCCCCCGCCCCACGTTTCATCGTTTCCTTTGAGTTGCTGCCTGACGAATCGAACCGGAGATATCACGCCGTCTGAATCGAAATTCACTGATGGAAGAGCAGAACGCGGTCTGCACCAAACACATATCGACGATCATGCATGAAAGAACCTGCATGTCGTAGAATCTATGCGGTACCCGCATCCGCCTGATTCAAAAGAAGGAGGTCACACGGAGTGCCTCAGGTAGGTGCGCAAGTCGGCGCGGGACAAACCGCGGGATACGCCCGGAGTGACTCGTATTTAGAAAGAACAGGGATCGACGCGAGAGATCCAATCAATCGCATGGGACTCAAGCGAGGGGTGAGCAGGAAGCGCCGTGGCGCTCATGAGCCGCAGAGGATAAGCGCATCGTAAGGCTGCTCGTCG
Organism: uncultured Spirochaetales bacterium; assembly: GCA_964631915.1. Lineage (GTDB taxonomy): Bacteria > Spirochaetota > Spirochaetia > CAZWAS01 > CAZWAS01 > CAZWAS01. The sequence goes on from CAZWAS010000008.1 coordinate 32,294, forward strand.
CATAACCGGTCCAGGTAGGCTGCGGGACTCTCCGCGCCATCCCCGAAGAAACGGTTTCTGCTGATGGCCTCCTTTCATGCGGTTGCCGACCGACACATGAGTGCACTTCACCAGCCGTAGGTAGCGGATGAAGCTGCCCATGGTGAGGAATCGGTGTATGGCGTGGATCTCGTAGAGGATCAAAAGGGCGATACTCGGGCCGACCGACGCCCGGAATCGTTCGAAGGATATGAAACGCGATGAGATCATGCTCCTTGGTCTGGCGCTGGATCTGCGATTTCAAGTCCAGCAGAATGCGATGATAGGAGCACGAGATCAGCCTCGATGCTTTTTTCTGACACTCGGATCGGCGAAACCTTCTTCGAGTCCCTGGCGATTGACCGCCAACTGGAGGCGTTTCTCGAAAGCCGGTAGTTGCACTGAGTGTTCGTGTTCTGCAGGACGGTCAGCTTCGGAAATGTATCCAAGAAAAAGAGTTTCGAAAAAGCGCGAGTATCACTATCCTCGCAATAGCCTACTAACACGGGCAAAGTAATAAATTTATAATATTACCTTGACAATCATAGTAGTATGTCGTATATTGGAAATGTGGAGGTGATTATATGAGCGATAACAAGATCACATCCGACCTGCTGCGCGGCCATACCGACACGATGATATTACGGCTCTTGTCCGAAGCTGACCGCTACGGTTACGAGATTGTCAAGCTGATTGCCGCGCGCTCAGGCGGCGAATATGAATTAAAGGAAGCCACTATGTACTCCAGCGTCCGGCGGCTTGAAGCGGAGGGTGATATCGAGTGGTATTGGGGCAACGAATCCCAGGGCGGACGGCGTAAGTATTTCAGAATCACCGAAAAGGGTAAGGCTACGTATGTCCATAATAAAAGCAATTGGGAGTACGCAAAGCGCGTGCTCGATACATTATTATAAGGAGATTTGATAGTATGAATGAAAAACTGACAAACTATTTGAATAGCGTTTTTGCGCCTTATGATGGGGTAAAAAGCGTGGCCGAACTGAAGACAGATCTGCTTTCCGATTTGCAGGAACGGTTCCGCGAGCTCAAAGCCGAGGGCAAGGATGATGAAACAGCTTTTCAGATGACCGTCGACAGCATCGGCGACATCGAGCAAACGGTGCAAGAGGTTGCCAATCTCTCCCGCTCGCTGGAACGCCAGGTGCTGACAAACTTCAGCGCGAGCAACCTTCCGCAGAGCGATTTCGCGGGTGTTACCGCACATAAAGCAAAATTTGAAGCGAGCGCGCTGCGCGGCTCCGACTTTTCAGGCGCAGACCTGACCGGCAGCTCATTCAAGGCCAGCGATGTGCGCGAAGCCAATTTCGACGGCGCAAATCTGACAGACTGCACCCTGTCGACCAGCGATCTTACGGGTGCGAGCTTCAACAAAACCATTCTGGTACGCACCGAATTCGGCACGTCGGGGCTGGCCGGAGCAAAATTCACCGATGTAAAACTGATCGATGTAAAGCTGAGCATGATCGACCTCAGAGAAACGATCTTTGAGAACTGCAGCTTCAATGGCGTTGACTTCAAATACTGCGACCTGCGAGGGTTGTGCCTGGATGGCCTGACTTTTATCGGCGTCAAGTTTGACGGGACAAGCCTGAACGAAGTTACGTTTAAGGGCGCAACACTTAAGAATGTGTCTTTCCGTCCGGCGTTTGCCTTAACCAACAAAAACTACCGTGCCATGAAAACCATCAATTTCGACGGTGCGATGATGGATAAATTGACCTATGCCGCGCTCAAAGGTTTGGGAGTCGATTTCGATTTATCAAAGGTTACTGTCATATAAGGAGTAAGAATATGCCGACCACAGCAATTCAAGTGAAAGGACTGCAAAGCTCCTACAAGAAGCTTCATATCCTGAATGGCGTGGATTTCGAGGTAGAACGTGGTAGTATTTTCGCCCTGCTTGGCTCCAACGGCGCGGGCGCTTTTTCGTACCCGCTTATCTTCCTTCCGTTTATCAGTTCGGCGTTTGTGCCAACCGAATCGATGCCACCAGTTGTCCGCGCTTTTGCCGAAGATCAGCCGGCGACCTCGATAGTTGAAACCATCCGTGCGTTCTTGTCCAGTCAACCGGTTAGCAATGATATATGGGTTGCTCTTGCGTGGTACGTCGGAATTATGGTAGTGGCATATATCTTCGCGATGAGGGTGTATAAAAAACGGGTGTAAAAATTCAACATGGCTGTGAGGTAGGCATGGGAAGATTCGTATTGCTCCTCAGGGGAATCAATGTAGGCGGCGTTGTTCTCAAAATGGACGATCTGCGCCGCATGCTTTCCTCTCTGCGGTATACGGATATCAAAACGTATATTCAGAGCGGAAACGCGGTATTCGACAGCTCGCATGGCGAGCCGCGAGCTCTGGAAGACGAAATAAAGGGTAAGATCAAAGCAGAATCCGGACTGGATGTTGCGGTTATCGTGAAAACTGAAGAAGAGTTCAGGCGCATCGCTTCTTCTCATCCTTTCAGAGCGAGGGGAGAGAAAAAGCATCTCTATGTGACGCTGCTGCACGATACACCGCAGAGACAGAACAGAAAAACGCTGCTGGAGTATAACGGCGCAGAAGAAGAGTTCGAATTGACCGATGCCGCCGTATACACCTATTACGGGGCAGGGTACGGAGCATCAGCCTTTTCGAATAATTATATAGAAAGCAAACTGAAGGTCGCAGCGACGACCAGAAACTGGAATACGATGCAGAAAATCCTCGAACTGCTGGATGAATAGGATATCGCTTACTCGAGCCTCCGCTCGGTCCCCGTTGAAACGGTGTTGCGATGAGCGGAAGCTGCGCGCAATTCAATCAAATCAATATCTGCTGTCCGCGTAATCTACCCAACCGCCCGCTTCCACGAGGGTACGGTCGAAACCGGATATGGAGAACGGCACTTCCTCCTGTTTTCCGTTGCTGCGGATGACGAATACGTTTTTTGCGAGATCCGTCGAGAGTTCCGTGTTTTTTCCTTTGTATTCGGCGAATAACCTATCGAGCGTGGCTTTCGGGAGCTCCACTGCGAGCATGCCGCAATTGTACATATTCTGCCTGAAGATTCTCGCGAAATTTTCGGCTATCACGAGGTTTATGCCGTTCACCTCAAGAGCCCACGGCGCATGTTCCCTGGAAGACCCGCAGCCGAAGTTTGCCCGCGTTATGATAACGCCCTTCCCTTTTATATCGTTCTTCGGATTGAAGCCTTCGAGTTTCAAATCTTCGAGGAGAAACGGCTTGAGCGCTTCCTTGGAAATTTCAGTGAGGTATTTTGCGGGTATGATTTCGTCTGTATTTATGTCCGATCTGTCGAGAAAGAGTACGGTTCCGTTGAAGTTTTTCATGTGTTCCTCCTAGTTCCTGAATAAAGGCGAATTGGCTATGCGCCCCACCAGGGCCGACGCTGCTGCGGTCGCAGGGCTCATGAGGTGCACCATGCCGCCCTTGCCCATGCGGCCGTTGAAGTTCCGGTTCGTCGTGGATGCGCAGACTTCTCCAGCAGCGAGCACGCCGTTACTCATTCCGAGGCATGCACCGCAGGTCGGATTCGTCACGCAGAAGCCAGAATCCATGAATACTTTTATGATTCCTTCTTCGAGGGCCTGCTTGTAGACATCCGGAGTGGCGGGGGATACGATGCCGCGCACCGAAGGGGCTATAGTTTTGCCTTTCAGCACTTCCGCAGCGATCCTGAGGTCCTCTATGCGTCCGTTCGTACAGGAGCCGATATAGATCTGGTCGATTTTCGTTCCCTCCATGCTCCGCACTGTTTTCACCTGATCCGGCTTGTATTCCACAGTCATGAGTGGTTCGAGGGAACTAACGTCTTGGTTTATGACAGTATCGTAGCTTGCATCGGGATCGGAAACCCATTTCCTGTACGAGACTAAAGCCTCCTGTTTCGAGGAGAACTCCGACGAGACGAATTTCCACAAGTAGTCCACTGTGACCATGTCCGGAAGGCAGATTCCGCAGGTGGCACCCGCTTCCACAGCCATGTTGCATAACGTCATGCGGGATTCCATGCTCATGGCATCCACGACAGGGCCTGAGAATTCCAGCACTTTGTCCGTGGCTCCGTTCACACCGATGCGCCCTATTATCGAAAGAATCACATCTTTCGCATATACGCCAGGTCTCAACGTCCCGGTGATCTCCACTTTTACGGTTTTCGGGGGCTTGAACGCGCAGACTCCTTTTAGGATGCCGACTTCCAGGTCGGTAGTTCCTACGCCTGCGGCGAATGCGCCGAATGCCCCGTGCGTGCAGGTGTGGGAGTCTCCCATGATGATGGTGTATCCAGGCCGTACGAAGCCTTTTTCCGGAAATATGGCGTGGCATACTCCATTCCGTCCTATGTCGAAAAAATCCCGTATGCCGTGCCGTCGCGCCCAGTCCCGTAGAATTTTTCCCTGTTCCGCGGTCTTGGAGTCCTTCGCAGGCGTTACATGATCTATGACAGCCTTAATTTTTTTCGCATCGAAGACCCTGTCCTTGTCGCGGGCTATGAGGTCGTTGATCGCAATGGGTGTGGTGATTTCATGACAAAACACGGCGTCGAGACTGAGCACTCTGATGTCTTCGAACGGTGTGTCGATGCAGTGGGCATCGAAGATTTTTTCCGCTATAGTCTTTCCCATACTCGCTCCTTCATTTTCCGAATATCATTCTCGGCGGGGTTATGACCCATATCGCCGCAAGAGTCCCGGTCCCAATATTCCGCAGGGTGTGGGGTATGTCCGATGAGAACGACACACTGTCCCCCTCCTTGAGGCAATAGGTCTGCGTTCCATATTCGAATTCCCCCTCCCCGGAGATGATGATTCCCAGCTCCTTTCCCGCATGGCCGAACTCCCTGTTTCCACGCTCACATCCTGCAGGTATTTCCAGAAACAGAGCTTCCAACCCGTATCTGTCGTCTTTGTTTTGAATGACGGAAAGCTGCTCATAGGTAACCCCCTCCCGGATTGCTCTGCTCCGTTCATCTTTCCGGATTATGGAAACCTGCTTGGTCCGCTTGTAATCCTTGAACAGATAATCCAAGTCTATATCCAGCGCTTCTGCAAGGCGGAGCAGGGTATCGATGGAAGGGGATACCTTATTCCGTTCGATCTGCGAAACGAGGCTTTCGCTCACAGCTATGGTTCGTGCGACCTCTCTGAGGGTCACGCCTTTGCGTTCCCGTATTTCTCGTATCTTATCTCCGAATCCATACTGTTGTACTGTTTTAACCATAACTTAATCTTCTTAAGTATTTATAAAACAATTCTAAAAAAACGTCAAGAGGAATTATAAAACTTTTGCTCTGCATATATACTAAGAGCAATGGCAGGTGGCGAAGCAAAAAACCCATTTCTCCTCGAAGAGTATAAATCCCGGATCAATCGGGTGCTCGATTACATCGAGGCTCATGCGGATAAGGATTTTTCTCTGGAAGAGCTTGCCGGAGTGGCGCATTTCTCCAAATTTCACTTTCACCGGCTTTTCTATTCGCTGGTCGGAGAGACCCTGTTCCAGTTCATCCAGCGCATACGCCTGGAGCGGGCAGCTGCGATGCTCGTGGCCAATCCGAAAAAAACGATAACTGAAATAGCCCTAGATTGCGGGTTCGCGGATTCTGCTGTGTTTGCGCGGAACTTCAAGCGGCAATTCGGCATGTCGGCGAGCCAGTGGCGGATATGCAAATCCGGACTCAAAAGCAATACCGGCATAACGGAAAGCAATACAGGTCAAACGAATCGCAATGCCGGAAAAGCGGATTATACGAAACCTCTGTATGGTAGAGGAATATACACTATCCATACACGGAGGGAAATCATGATACAAGGTAAAGTAGAAGTGAAAGAAATGCCTGCACTGACAGTGGCGTATGTCCGCCACATAGGCCCGTACAAGGGAAACCTCGAATTGTTCAAAGGGCTGTTCGGCAAGCTCATGGCCTGGGCAGGCCCGAGAGATCTTGTGCGGTTCCCTGGCACGAAATCCCTGATCGTATACCACGACAACCCGGAAATAACCGATGAGAACAAGCTGCGGGTGAGCGTATGCATCACGGTACCAGCGCATACGAAGGTCGACGGAGAGATCGGAAAGATGGAAATTCCGGCGGGAAAGTATGCGTTCGTGCGGTTTGAGATCGGAGCCCACGAGTTTCAGGATGCCTGGGACTGGGTATACGGATCCTGGCTTCCCGAAAGCGGATTTCAGCCCGATGACGGCCCCTGCTTCGAGCTGTATCAGAACGACAAGGATTCGCACGCTGAAGGCAAATTCATTGTGGATATCTGTCTGCCCGTGAAACCGCTCTGATCGATGATCGATATCAGGTGTGCTGCTAGCAGCACACCCCTTTCCCCTGTTCCCGAACCTTCCTCGCTATCAACCGGCAGCACAGCGTAAGGGTCTTTGCCGTTGACAAAACTAGGTGTATATTTTATAACTAGGCTAGGCTAATAGATGCATTGTCGCCAAATAAAAGGAGCTTATCCAATGACGGAAACAGCTACAGGAAAAACAGTGCTTCTTTCGGATCTCAAGGCTGGTTCGAAAGCAGTAGTGTCGCAAATTCTGGGAGGTGAAGGATTCAGGAAGCGTCTGTTGGATCTCGGTGTGGTTCCCGGTAAAGAGATCGAAGTCATTTCCGCTCACAAATATCATCCGTTCATCATCAGGATCGACGATGCGAAGATAATGCTGGGCTGGGGCATGGTGTGCAAACTCGGTGTACTACCGCGTTGATTTTTTTGTGCACCATATTAGGCAATCCTAATATTGGTAGACAAGGCATCCAAGTCAGAGGAAATGAATGTCCGAGAAAAAGACGCACAGCATAGCGGTAGCCGGAAATCCGAACTGCGGAAAGACCACATTGTTCAACGGCCTCACGGGTGCGAATCAGCGGGTGGGCAATTGGCCCGGTGTGACCGTTGAAAAGAAAGAAGGCGCCATGAAGGTCGGCGATGAGGTGTACAACATTGTCGATCTGCCTGGCATCTATTCTCTCTCTGTAGTGACGGACGACGAAAAGGTGACACGAGACTATGTGCTCGGCGGCGAAGTCGAACTAGTCGTGAATATCGTGGATGCGACGAACCTGGAACGCAATCTGTATCTCACCACTCAGCTTCTGGAAATGAAAGTTCCTCTCCTCATTGTGCTCAACATGATGGATATAGCCGGAAAAAAAGGGCTCTATATCGATGTCGATCTTTTGTCGAAACAGCTCGGCTCGCCTGTAATCGCAGTCAGTGCTGTCGATCCCAACGATGTACAGCGGGTGAAAGAGGCGATAAGGGATGCGGAAAAAGAAAAGCATATTTCGGAATCGGTAGTCGCGTACCCGAACGAGGTTGAGGATGTTATCCGAAGTTTTTCTCCGCGGTTATCCTGCGTTGCACGGGAGATCGGAGCGGATTCCAGATGGATAGCTTTGAAACTCCTGGAGCGGGATGAATGGGTCACCGAGAAGGTCTGCAGCGCAGGCCTCTTGAACAAGGATGCGGTAGAAGCCCAAATCCTCTCCATAGAGCGGTTGCTCAAAGAACCGCTTGATGTGGTCATAGCGGATTACAAATACGGATTCATCAATGGCATAACGCGCAAAGCGGTGATCCGGCGCATGAGCAGGGAATCCGCTACCGATAAAATCGACAAAGTGGTGATGAACAGGTATCTAGGCATACCTGTTTTTTTTATCGCCATGTTTCTCGTATTCTGGCTCACCATTACCGTAGGCGGAGCTCTTATCGGCTTGTTCGAACTCGTGTTCGGAGCAGTATTCGTGGACGGACTGGGGAAGCTACTTTCACTGCTCGGTTCCCCTGCATGGCTCATCACGATTCTCGCCGACGGAGTCGGCGCGGGGATAAAGACTGTCGCAACCTTCATTCCAGTCATCTCCATGATGTTTCTCACCCTCTCCTTGCTCGAAGATTCCGGCTATATGGCGCGCGCAGCATTCGTCATGGACAGATTCATGGGATGGATAGGGCTCCCCGGGAAATCGTTCGTGCCCATGCTGGTGGGATTCGGATGTACGGTGCCCGCAGTGCTTGCGACCAGAACGCTTGATACCAAACGGGACAAAATACTCACCGTGTTCATGACTCCTTTCATGTCCTGCGGTGCTCGGTTTTCCGTGTACACGTTGTTCGCAACTGCCTTTTTTCCGAATTCCGTCGGTATTATCGTGTTTTCTATATATGTCATAGGAATCGGTTTTGCGGTGCTCACGGGATTTCTTCTGAAGAAAACGGTTTTCCAGGGAGAACCTTCAGCGCTCATCATGGAGCTGCCGCCTTATCATGCACCGCGAATAAAGCATATCCTGCTCCACACATGGAACAGCCTCAAGGTGTTCGTCATGAAAGCGGGCAAAATGATCGTGCTCGCAGTGCTTCTTTTGAGCATTCTCAATTCCCTCGGAACCGATGGCACGTTCGGAAATGAAAACACAGGAAAATCGATCCTCGCCCGGGCAGGAAAAATAATTACACCGATATTTGAACCTATGGGTGTAGATAAAAAGAACTGGCCTGCCGCAGTCGCGATACTCACAGGCATGTTCGCAAAAGAAGCAGTCATCGGAACACTGAATTCGCTTTACAGCCAGATACATGCTTCAGATTCGGTGAGTTCAGCGAGCGACAAGCAAGATGGGGTTCGAGGTGCAGAGGAAACAGGGAAAGATGCGGATTTTATGTCTCAGGCCCTGAGGAGAAATTTCTCAGGAGGGCCACTTTCGGTGTTTGCGTATTTGCTGTTCATCCTGTTGTATTTCCCCTGCATAGCGACCTTAGGCGCAGCCATGAAGGAAATCGGTAAAAGGTACGGAATGCTCATGGCTGCGTATAACACCGTCCTGGCATGGATCGTAGCAACTTTGTTTTTCCAGATCGCTTGCGGACATTCGCCGGTGTGGATAGCGACGGCTGTTGCCGGGATTGGCGTGGTTGTAGTACTTTTCAGGATCGCAGGCATGCGACGACGAAAAGCAGCCGTATAGGCTGCGAGGAGGCGCTATGCTTATGAAAATACTGAAGGAAATGGCACGGGGGGAAACCTCTTCTTATGCATCGCTTGCGGAAAAGTTCGGAGTCACGGAAAGTATGGTCGAACAAATGGTGTTCGATCTGAAGCGCATGGGGTATATCAGAAACATAGTGAACGATGATTGCGCTCCACATACGTGTAAGCACTGCGTATCTTCGTGTTCCGATGTGCGTCCCGTATCTGCCGCCTGGGAACTCACCGAAAAAGGAAAGAAGCGGATTGGATAACGCTGTTTCCATCGATAATTTAATTGACACCGATCGAAAAAAAACCAATGATATACGTATAGAGTTTTTAATTCTTTTGTTCTCGTAAAACGAGTATGATCGGAAAAAAATTGATTCTCATCGTCGAGGATGAAGCCATCATCGCTTTAGCCGAGTCCACTACGCTAAAAAAAGCGGGATACGATGTTTCGGTTGCATATCACGGGGAACAGGCTCTTGATATGATAAGGAACGGCGTTGCCGTTGACCTCATTCTCATGGATATCGACCTCGGTACAGGCATGGACGGAACGCAGGCTGCAGAGGCTATACTGAAGATGAAAGATATACCGATAGTGTTTATGTCCAGTCATACCGAACCGGAAATAGTGAACAGAACCGAACGGATAACTTCGTACGGATATGTGCTTAAGAGTTCCGGAAATACTGTTCTGCTCACCTCCATCAAAATGGCATTCAGGCTCCACGATGCGCGCAGGGAACTTATCGACCGCGAACGCATTCTGCAGGAAACACTGGGAGCGATGAAAATCACTGAGGATAAACTCCGGCAAGCCAATGAAGAGCTTGCGGCGAGCTACGAAGAAATCGAAGTGAGCAACGAGGAGATACAACAGCAGAACATGCTCCTCGTGAAGGCGCAGCAGTCCTACATGCAGATCCAGGATGATCTGATCAGAGCTCAGCGCATTGCGCATATTGGAAGCTTCGTGTATCTCGCTTCGGAATCCAGAGTCCAATGGTCGGAAGAGTTGTACCGTATCTTGGGGTGCGATCCGGATGCCGAAGCAGTAAGGATCGAAAAGCTTGTAGCGCTTATTTATGCGGAGGACAGACCGCTTTTCCAAGAACAGATGAAAAAATTGCATGCCGAAGGCAGGTGCGAGTTCGAGTGCCGTATTACCAAGCGAGAACAAGAAATCGGGTGGGTGTCCCTGCGGGCGGAAATCGAGGCGGACAAGAACGGCAGACCGTTTCGGGTTACCGGTACCGTGCAGGATATAACCGAACGCAAACACACAGAAAAAGCGCTGGCGGAAAGTCAGGAAAACTTCCGGCTTTTCATGGAGTACAGCCCTATTTACATTTTCTTCAAGGATGATCACATACGATCTCTCCATTTGAGCAGGAATTACGAAAAGATGCTCGGAAGACCTCTCGATGAGCTCATAGGAAAAACGATGGATGATCTTTTCCCTTCCGAGCTCGCCAAAAGCATGATCGAAGATGATAAGCGAATTCTCCGAGAAGGGAAACCCATAGAAGTATATGAACAGCTCGGCGAGAGATATTACTATACCTTGAAGTTTCCGATAACCCGTGACGGGGGGCGACCGTTCCTCGCCGGTTTTACCATGGATATAACGGATAGGGTAGTAGCAGAAAAAGCGCTCAAGGAGAGCGAGATGAAATTCCGATCCCTGTTCGAAACGATGACGGAAGGAGTTGCTATACACGAGCTCATATACGATGAGCGGAACAGAGCGGTCGATTATCTCATCATCGATACGAACCCTTCATTTTCCCGCCATACGGGGATTCCCAAACAGGAAGCGATAGGGAAAAAAGCGAGCGAGGTGTATGGCACAGGAACGCCGCCTTTTTTGAGTATTTACTGGAAAGTAGTAGAAACCGGTATGCCGCAGATGTTTGAAACCCATTTCGAACCTTTGCAGCGCGATTTCAGTATCTCCGCGTTTTGTTTGGGAGCAGAACGGTTCGCTACGGTGTTCGAGGATATCAAGCGCGAAGAGGATGCACTGAAAAGGGCATTTGAGGAAAAGGAAATCCTCATGCAAGAACTCCAGCACAGGGTGAAGAACAGTCTCCTCCTCATATCCGGGCTTGTAGACCTTGAATCGACGAGATCCAAGAACAATGCTACATACGAAACGCTGACGAATCTCAAGCATCGTATTCTTTCTGTGACGAAACTCTATGATCTTTTGTACCGCTCTTCGGAAATTCGGGAAATCCGGCTTGACGAATATCTGAAAGAAACCGCATCGTCGCTGTTTGAAAGCTACGCTATGGAGCAGAAAGGAGTGCGGCTGCGTATGACCATGGACAAAACTCACATCAATATAAAGCGGGCGATTCCCATGGGGCTCATTCTGAACGAGCTACTCACGAATGCCATAAAACACGCATACGCTGACTCTAAAAGCGGCAGGATCGATGTATCGCTGCGGCATGACGGGAATGCGATGATTCTTGAAGTATCGGACGACGGGAAAGGGCTGCCTGAAGGATTTTCAAAGGACGATTCTAAGGGGCTCGGCTTGACCCTTGTGCATATGCTTCTCGAACAGATACAGGGTGCCATGGAAATTGTAGGTGGTAGAGGAACGATATTCCGCATAACCGCTCCTTTATCCGGTGCATAGGAGAGGGCGAATCGATTTGTCCGCAGAGGGACAGCTTATTAGGGCGAAGTATCTCATGCCTTGTGACGTGTGGTGCATACGCAGTATTCCCTCACTGTTTGTTGTCCGCGTACACCTCGTGGCGTACTATGAGGGCTGTGCCGATGAGGAATGTCGCTGCAATGACTATGTAACTTCCCCACCCGAGATCCGTTTTCGGTCCTGCGGCACCCGAATATAGCCCGACTATGGACCACGGCACCCAGGGACCCCAGCCTGTTCGGCCGAACACGGTTGCGAGCACTAGAGTGAAGATGGAGAAGCCGAGAGGCGCGAAATACCCCCTGGTTTCTACTGCGATCCATGCGACCAGAACCGCGCAGCAGAGCGACATAAGCGCGAGTATGAGAAGCTTTGCCGTGGCAGAGAAAAAAAGCGTTTCCGTGAGGCCTGAGAGTCCGAGGATAGAACCTGCAGCAAAGGTCTCTGCGATGATCCAGAGGGTCAGAGCAGCGAACCAGGCAGCGGAAACAATGATTTTTGCGAACACAAAGCGGCTTCTTGGTATGGCTAGAGCGAGTAAATTCTTGGCAGTACCCTCAGTGTACTCGCGCCCGAATACATACGTGACTATGACAGAGCACATGATGAGCCCGCCTATGCCTCCCATCTCAACGATGAATGTCAGAAAGGTCGGCCAGTCCACGGACTGCCCGCCGAATGCGAATCTCGCCTTTTGCCCGATGAGCCCGAGGCTTTCCGCCATACCCGGATTTTTCATCATCCACATGAAAAATCCTGCTATTGCCACCATGAACGTGTACGCTACGAGAGAAACCAAAGGCACCTTGCTCCTGCGGAGTTTCAGAAACTCCGTTCCTAGTACGTTTGCGAATATCATGATACCCCTCCGGTAAGACGCATGAAATGCTGTTCGAGATCCTCCTCCATAGAGACGAGGCGCTCTACTGCTATATCCGCTCTCACGAGCGCACGGGCAATGGAAGCTGGCTTGGCGCTGCTATCCGTTATACGGAACGTGTTTTCTCCTGAGCGCGACAATCCTGAAAAGCCGAGCTCGCATCGCAGTATCCCCTCAGCGCGCACGGCATCGTCCACTTCGATTTCTATGGCCGGAGTGCAGGTTTTACGCAAATCCTGATAGTCGAGTTCTTCCGCGAGCTTTCCTTCGTGCACGATGCCTATGCGGTCTGCGAGATGCTCCACCTCGTCTAAAAGGTGGCTCGACATGAACAGGGTGACTCCCTGCTCGTCTGTGAGACGGCGGAGCAATGCCCTGATCTCTACGATGCCTGCAGGGTCAAGTCCGTTGACCGGTTCATCGAGGATGAGGAGTTCGGGCGAATGGATAAGAGCTCTGGCAAGCGAAAGCCGCTGCTTGTTGCCGAGGGAAAGTTCCCCTGCGTGCCGATCAGCGTATTCGCCGAGTTTGAGGAGGTCCATGGCCTCCTTCACCGAAGATTTCGGCGCTCCTGCCAGGCGCTGTTGTATGCGGAGATTCTCTCTGACCGTAAGGTTCGGGTATGCTGCTGCGGATTCCACGAAATAGCCGATCCGCGAAAGAATGTCCGCGCGGTTCCTGGTAAGTGTCAACCCGAAGATCGATATTTCGCCCGAACTCGGCCGTACAAGGCCCAGGAGCATGCGGATGGTAGTAGTCTTGCCTGAGCCGTTTCTACCGAGAAAACCGTAGATTTCGCCTCTGCGAACGTTGAGCTCTACGTGCTTAACGGCTCGAACCGGTCCGTAGCTTTTCGAGAGGCTCCGCGTGCGGATCGCCATATCATCCGTGGCAGGCTGTTCATGCATCATGTTTCCTCCTCCGTCCTCGCCTCAGAGGCTATTTTCAGCGCGAGAGCTTCTGCGATCAGCTTCACCGTAGGCTGGTAGGTTCCAGCCGGGAAATCCTCTCTGTGCATCGCTATGGAAAACAAAGCCGGAACGAGACCGCGGAACGCTTTAAAGAGCGACGGAGGGACTATGCCTTCGGAAGCCCACTGTCCGAAAGCCTCTTCGAGGACACGGCTGTCTTCTGCCTGATGCGCCGCTATCCGTTCGGGCGGCAGTCGCTCTATGATCGTCTGAATCTCCCGCATGCCGAGCTGCGCGAGCCCCGGTTCTCGGTCGAGTATTTCGAAGGCGCCCATGAAAAACCGTTCCATCCGTTCCCGGACCGTTCCTCCATGTTCCGTGACTTGTCGGATCAGGGTATCGCGGTATTCCTTTTCCCACGATTCGAAAACCGACAGGATGAAATCTTCTCTCGAAGGGAAGAACGAGTAGAAACTCCCCTTGGATATACCAGCTTCGCGAGCCACATCGTCCACAACGAGGAGGCGCATTCCTGCCCTGTTGATGAGGCGCTTTCCCGCCGCAATGAGTTTAGTTCTGATCCGTTCCCGTTCCGTTTCGCTGAATGCTTTTGGCATACATCCTCAATGACTGAAAAAGCTTAAATAGTCAAACAGAATATACTATAAATGCGGTTTTGCGGCAAGGAGAATTCAAAATTTTCCGATGAATGGGTTCGCACCGTAAAACATGGCCTGTTTTATTTTACTTTTCCGTGTTATAGTAAAATAAGGAAGTCAGTATTTTACTTTGGAGTACGATATGGATATCAAGGATTTCAGGGCCGGGCATCAGGTGAAAGGGTATCAGTACCGATATTTCCTCCCAGAAAAGATCAATCACTCTTTTTTCTGGACCGATGAGGGAATCAACGAGCTTTTGGAAAAAGCATCTCTGAACATGGGCGAATTGAACTCCTTTTCCCGTTTTATTCCGGACACTGATATGTTTATCCTCATGCACATATTCAAAGAAGCTGTTGTATCGAGCAGGATCGAGGGAACCCGAACGAATATCGAGGAGGCTTTGATCGATGAGAAAGAGATCGATCCTGAGAAACGGGATGATTGGCGGGAAGTCAACAATTATGTGAAAGCGATGAATACCGCTATCGAGGAATTGAAGACGTTACCGCTCTCCAATAGGCTCATACGGAACACCCATAGGATTCTCCTCTCAAGCGGAAGAGGGGAACATAAAAGCCCGGGGGAATTCCGACGATCCCAGAACTGGATAGGCGGTGCGAGCCTTGCGGACGCGGCTTTCATACCGCCTGCCCATACCGAGTTACCCGAACTCCTTTCCGATCTGGAATTGTTTCTCCATAACAGAGATATAAGGATTCCGCATCTTGTCCGCATAGCAATAGCTCACTATCAGTTTGAAACCATACATCCTTTTCTCGACGGCAACGGCAGAATAGGTCGTCTGCTCATAACCCTCTATCTCGTATCGAGCGGAGTTCTGGAAAAACCGCTTCTTTATCTCTCCGATTTTTTCGAGCAGAACAGAACCCTGTACTACGACAACCTGACTCTGGTACGCACAAAAAACGATCTCGGACAGTGGATCAAGTTTTTCCTCACTGGAGTCATTCAGACTGCGGAACGCTCTGTTGCAACGTTGAAGCAAATAACCGATCTGAAAGAATCCATAGAGAAAGAGAGAATTCTTCTTTTGGGCAAGCGAGCAAAGCAAGGGATCGAGTTTCTGCATCGGCTTTTCAAAAAACCGGTAGTGACCGTCAAGGAAGCGCAGGCTATGACGGGCCTTTCTCCAAAAGCCACCTACGATCTCGTACAGGCTTTTGTCGACAAGAACATATTGATCGAAACAACCGGATACGAGAGAAACCGGGTCTTTGTTTTCGACGAATATGTGCGGATGTTTTGAGCGGAGGCAGGCATGAACAAAACGATCGCAGTGATATTCGATTTCGACGATACGCTTGCTCACGATTCCACGAGCGATTTCCTCGCGTCGCTGGGGATCGATACCGAGCAGTTCTGGGGTATAGAAAACAAGAAGCTCATCGAATCGGGATGGGATCCTGTGCCTGCCTACATGTTCCAGATGATACAGTGGTCGAATCGGCAAGCCGATGGTTCGAAGATAACGAGAAAAAAGATCGAATCCTTTGGGAAGAATGTCAGGCTCTTCGACGGAACTCAACGGGTATTCGGCAAATTGAAGGAGTATGTGGCAAAAACTGATCCAGATTTCGCTGTTGAGTTTTACATCATCAGCAGCGGTCTGGGAGACCTTATCAGGAATACGAAAATCGCGCATCACATGACTGATGTTTTCGCTTCGGATTTCCATTACTCGGATACCGGGGAAATCTGTTTTCCCAAGAAGATCGTCAGTTTCACGGACAAGACGCGCTACATTTTCCAGATTTCCAAAGGGTTGGTCGGAGAGAACTTCCGGAACAAACCCTTCGATGTGAACAAAAAGGTCGAACCAGCGGACCTTTGCATTCCGCTCAACCGGATGATCTTCATAGGAGACGGATACACGGATATTCCCTGTTTTTCCCTGCTGAGCAAAAACGGCGGCATCGCCTTTGCCGTATACGACAGAGAGAACAAAGAAAAGAAACACAAAGCCTGGGGATTTATCGAAGATGGAAGAGTAAAGACGCTGCATTCTGCGAACTACACGAAGGGTTCGGATCTGATATCCGCGATCGAAATGTCGTTGGGAAGCATCATTTCAAAAGTGAACAACGCATATCTGGGATAACTTTATCAATCGGTGCTATCTCCTGAGCTCCGAACGAATAATTTTTGTTGATCATGACGTTACGTTATGTTGTATCTTGAATTTGAATCAAAACATCTAATCGAGAGGTCACATGAAAAGAACTTTGATTGTTTTGTTGATACTATGTGCTGCGGTTGTTGCTTTTATTCTTATTGTCTGGATAACTTCCGATAAAAACCGATAGGTCATTGGTTTTCAGCCCAGGGTCAAAAAGCGTACGAGGAGGCATACAGTTTGGCGATGAAGGCGATGCCGGATGTCACCCATACCTACGACATAAAAACTACCTTTGGCGTGGTACGAATATATGAATGGTCTTCGGAGTCGACGAAAACAAAGATTCCCATGGTACTATTGCCTGGGCGGAGTTCGGGCACTCCCATGTGGGCGAATAATCTCAAGGACTTCATCAAAACACGAACCGTCTACACGATTGATGCCCTCGGCGATGCGGGCATGAGCGTTCAAACCTCGCCGCTTAAAACGAGCGAGGATCAGGCGCAGTGGGTGGAAGAAGTATGTACTGCGCTGAAGCTTACGAAAGTCCATATCGTAGGACATTCCTTCGGCGGATGGTCTGCTGCGAACTACGCTTCCAGATATCCGAGTAAGGTGGCATCGGTTTGCCTGATCGAGCCGGTATTTACTTTTCAATCCATAAAGCCGATTATCTTCTTGAAATCCATACCGTACAGTATCAAGTTTCTCCCGAAATCGTGGAGGCAGGGGTTGTTGAAAGAAATTGCGGGCACAGACAACATCGAGCGTTCCGATCCTTTGGCGAGAATGATTGATGATGGTGCCGAATACTATGTTGCAAAACTTCCTGCGCCAACACAAATCTCCCAAGAACAAATGCGGAGATGGAACTTTCCTGTATATGTCGCCTTGGGCGGAAAGAGCGCGGTTCATGATTCCACGAAGGGTTGGGAGACAGCGAAAAACAATATTCAGTCTCTTTCGGGAAAAATATGGCCGGAAGGAACACATTCTCTTCCGATGGAACACTCTGAGGAAATCGACAAGGAAATCGTCGAATTCGTCGATGCGATCGATTGATCGGATGTGCACATGAATAATAAAAAAATTTCTATAGGCGAGGCAGCCACAATTTCGGGGCTTTCCATTCGGACTTTGCAGTACTACGATGATATTGGATTATTCAGAGCCTCCGGACGGCTTGAGAATGGTCGGAGGTACTATCATGAGGCTTCGCTCATCGAATTGGAACAGATTGTTTTTTATACGAAGCTGGGCTTTTCGCTCAAGAAGACCAAGGAGTTGATCGGAGAGTCAAAGTGCCGTGATGTAAGCTTGATTCTTGAAAAACAAGAATTACTACTTATATCGAAGTCGGAAAGGATCCAGATACTTATCGCAGCCACTGAGGTCTGCAAAGAAATAACCGCGGCTCATTTTGTACCGCCATGGGCTCTCCTGACGTCGCTTATCACCTCCATGTCGGAAATCGATCTGCTATACTGGCGGGATTTTCCCTACACAGAGGAGGTTAAGAAAAAGCTGACCGATGTATTCCCTTCTTTCGAAGAGGCAATGGGTTTTTGTCATGAATTGAATATGCTTTTATTGAAAGCGTCGACGTATGAAGCTGCACATATTCCCACGGCACACGATCTGGCCAGAAAACTCGCCGATGAATGGACCAGATTTCTGGAAAAACGCATTGGAGAAGATAAAGAGCTGGTTTCGATTTTCCGAATGATAGCTGAAAACCACGCGCGTGGATACGCCATGCGATGCCAGAATGCCGAAAAATACCTGGAAAAAATCTGTGAAAAACAGAATGGGGTTGCCGATTCGTGATAGCCTGTCATGCGTCAGCCGCAGCATAGGATGTACGAACCTGATTCCTTATCGAACGCCACGGGACTCCCGGAGCCGTTCCGTATGGCTTCGATGAGTTCCGGCTCGGATGCCACTTGAAACGGAAACATAGTGGCAAATATGCCGACCCTCTCTCTGCTGTGCGCGTCGCTTCCACCTGTGGCAGGAAGGCCGAGCCTTAAGGAGGCTGCGTGAGCCCTGGCGTTCAAGAGATGGATCGTGTTCCCGTTGTAAGCTTCCACTGCCCCGAGTCCCGGCGTATCGAACATCCGGTCCGCGATGCCTCTTCCGTTCTGCCTGAACGGATGCGCCGCTATGGAAACTCCTCCCCTGCCGTTCACGAGCTCGGTGAGCTCACAGGCGTGCAGCATCCGGCGGGGAACTTCCGAAAGGCCGAAGCAGAGGAGGTCGCCTTCGAACGTGAGAATTTCGACGCCTGTGAACACGAGTATGCCGTAGTCCATTCCTATGATTCCCGCTTTCCTGTTGTGCCCGAGGCTGTCGTGATCGGTGATGCATATCCCGTCGAGCCCCATGTCCGCTGCGCGGGAAACAGCTTCTTCGATATTCATCCTGCTGCAGGGAGAATACTCGCTTGTGTGCACGTGAAGATCAATGATCAACAGTATCCTCCTTTCCCCGCTTCGCGACTCCTGCGCCGGAGAATACGTGGAGCGCATCCGGATCGAATCCGATGCGTATGATTTCTCCCTTTGCATGCACTTTCGTGTTCTTCCTGCAGAGCGTATCCATGCGAAGTACCCGATCTTCTGCAGAGAGAGTATACCGCAGCAACGCGCCCCTGTGTTCGTGGCTGAGAACCTTTGCAGGAAACCCGTTCCGATCCGGAAATAGCTCCTCCGGACGGAGAAGCACGGTGACGGATTTTTCGGAGGAAACATTTCGCGTTATGCGTATCGTTTTTCCGAGAAGTTCGACCGCGGGAGAACCTCCATCGTGATCGGCGACTGGCAATTCGAAAATATTTTCATGCCCCATGAATCTGGCCACAAAGGCATTTGCCGGTTCCCTATACAAGGCTTCGGGAACGACTATCTGCTGTACTTTTCCTTTGTCCATGACCACGATTCGGTCCGCTATGGACATGGCTTCTTCCTGATCGTGGGTCACATATATGGCGGTTATTCCCGATTCCTTCTGTATTCTTCGGATTTCGGCGCGCATAGTTTTTCTCAAACGTTCGTCGAGGTTCGATAGGGGTTCATCGAAGAGAAGGGCGTTAGGTTCCACAACAAGAGCGCGAGCGAGAGCGACCCGCTGTCTTTGCCCTCCGCTGAGCTCCTGTATCTTCCGTTCCCCGTATTCGGCGAGGTCGACTTTTTCGAGCATCGCGTTCACCCGTTCCCCAATTTCCCGGTTGGGCACATGCCGCGCCGAAAGGCCGAATGCTATGTTTTTCCGAACGCTCAGGTGGGGGAACAAGGCGTAGTTCTGGAACACCATAGCGGCGTTTCTTTTCCGCGCTGGCCACGAGCTGACTTCGTCGCTTCCGAATTCGATCGTACCAGAGTCCTGAGGTATGAAACCCGCGAGAATTCTCAAGAGCGTGGTTTTGCCACATCCGGAGGGTCCCAGCAAAGCCAAGAGTTCTCCGCTTCCCGCAGCAAGGGATACGGAATCCAGAGCAGTGAGGGCTGCGAACCGTTTCGTTATTCCCGTGAGACGGATTTCCATGAGGCGGAACCCTCCTTGATCATGCTGAATACTTTGTCGCGGCGAAACAAAAGCGAGAAAACGCCCAGGAGGAGCAGACTGAGCAGAGAGAGCGAGATAGCCAATACGGATGCGGGCCCTAAAGCGAATCCGGTCATGATTTGGAAAATCACCTGAACTGCAACCTTATTCCGGGGAAGCAGAAGAAAGATGATTGCCCCGAGCGTGGTCATGGTAGAGGCGAAATTCCTGATGAAGGCTGCTGAAAACGCATCGCGCATCTGAGGCAGCATAATTGTAAAAAAGGTCCTTCCCTCTCCGGCTCCCAGGTTGTATGAGGCGTTTTCCATGTCGCGGTCGAGATGGGCGAGAAGCGCGTAGCCGGACCTGAGCCCCACATTCAGGTACCGCGCGATGCAGATGAGATATATGATGATGCCTGTTCCCAGGAGTATCGGCGGTTTGATCGCGGGCGAAATCCATGAGCCGATTCCGAACAGCGGATACCTGAATACCACGAGATAGCCGATGCCGAAGAGAATCCCTGGTACAGCGGCAGGCAGAATCCCGAACAGATCCGCGACAGCTCCGAGGGGAGGCCGTTTGTTCCTGATAAGGTAAGCGAGAAGCACTCCGAGGAACGAGGAGATTCCCGCTGTTATGACCGCGAGCTCCACCGTATTGAGAAACGGGGACAGATCCCCGGAGAATGCCGTTTTGACATGTTCGAGGGTAAAGGTGTAGTTGTAGCCCCATTGGACAGTGAAAGCTCCGATCACGATGAAGGCATACTGCAGAAGAACGAAGGCCGCGAAGAGAACGGATACTCCGATCAGCATCGCTTTCACTGTGGGCCGAATGTGCCGATATTCGAGATCGTCCGGAACAACGTAGTCCGAAGCGTACGCCTTTCTCTGCACAACGTAACGCTGTACACCGAAGGCAAGCAGGCAGGGAATGAGCAGGACGATTCCGGAAAGGCTGGCCGTTTTCATATCGTAAAGCCCTGTGATCTGTATGTAGAGCTGCGATGCCAGGGTCTGGAAATCCCCGCCTATAATGAGGGGCGTGCTGAAGTCCGCCATGGATGTGAGAAACACCAGAAGAGCGGTGCCGGATATTTCCGGAAGCATCAGGGGAAGGCTGATTTTGAAAAATACCCGCGCTTCGGAGGCTCCGAGATTTCTGGCAGCTTCTTCCAAATGAACATCTGTCTTTTCGATGGAACTCGCTATGAGGATATATGCCAAAGCGCCGAAGCCCAGCACCTGTATGGCGAAGATCCCCTGCCAGCCGAACGCACTCATTTCAAGGCCGAAGAGGGAATGAGTTATGAGCCCCCGTTTGCCGAAAAGCATGACATACGCGATGCTTCCGACAAAGGGAGGATTGATGAGCGGAAGGAGCGCCAGCGCCCTGAGCGTGCTCCGCACCGGAAATGCGAGCCTGCGGAGGGTGAATGCCAGTACGAGCCCTAGGAAAACCGCTGCGGCTGTCACGGCACCAGAGAGTAAGAGGCTGTTCCATAGGGAGCGAAGCGCGGAACCGATCCAAATCCGGGGCATTCCTTTTCCTCCCGAACCGATTCCGTACAAGACTACTCCCAGCACAGGGAGAAAGGCGCAGTACAGGACGAAAAGAAAGATGAGTATATAGATACCATGCAATATTCTTGTACGTCGTAGGCCTTTCATTGTGCAAATCTTCCTTGAAAAACAGGAGCTTCCCTGTTCAGGATTGCGCCTGTCAAAAACGGGGAGCTTCGGCTAGTTTCATTTCGGAACCCGTTTGACCCATTCAGCCAAAATTGTGTCGCGCTTTTCCGCGTTCTTCTGAAAATCCGTGTCGAAGAGCTTAACGGTCTTGAGGTCGATTATGCCCTCGGGTATGGCGATATCCTTTCTCGCTACCGCCGCGTTTCTGGTCCGCGCCAGGGTCTCCATACCTTTTTTCGAGAGGAGCCAGTCCACAAACACCTTTGCAGCCTCCTCATTTCTGGTTCCTTTTACGATCGCGACCGGTTGGGGCCACCAGCCGGTGCCGTCGGAGGGATACACGATTCTAATATGGGAGTTATTCTTTTCGATTTTATCGTCGCCGTCGCTCGGGTTTATCCCGACGATAGCTTCGCCGTTCACAACCAAGGAGGCAGGATCGCTTCCCCGCGGGGTGAAAAAAGGAACCTGCGGTATGAGCTTTTCCAGGTAAGCCCATCCTGCCTCGTCGCCTTTCATCTGCAATACAGCGCTGATGATGTTGTAGGCAGTCCCCGAGGATGCGGGGTTCGGCATGGATACCTCTCCACGGAGCCCGGGCTGCAGGAGATCGTCCCAGGTCTGAGGCATTTTGAGACCTTTCTTTTCAATGAGGTCCTTGTTCACGACCCAGTTGATCACCGTGAGGGATGTTCCGTACCAGTACCCCTCCGGATCCTTCATAATGGCGTCCAAGGCCTCTCCAGCGGGAGAGCGGTAAGCGAGCAGGAGATCGTTCTGTTTGGCATTGATGAAAGTATCCGCTCCTCCGGTGAACCAGATGTCCGCCACCACGACTCCGGACTCCTTTTCACTTTTCAACCGCTGAAGTATCTCTCCGTTTTTCATGGTGAGATTTTCTACACGGATTCCCGTATCGTTCTGAAACTCGTCCAGCAAAGGCCGGACTACATCCGTCACTGCGTACAAATTCAGGGAAACGCCCTTCAGTTTTTCCGCGTTGTAGTGTTCCGAAACCCATCCCTTGGCCGGATCGACCGCTGCTTTGCTTTCGGTCGCCGGCTGGTCCTTTTTTCCGCAGGAAAAAAGGAAACCCGCGAGCATGGCGGCCATAAGGCAGGTGATCAAAACTCTTCCTGTTTTCTTGAATATCCGTTTGTGTGTGTTTTGCATGTGAAATCCTCCTCTATGTACACGGACACGTTTTGTAAGGCTCTGGGCCCTGAAGTCCGTATAGTCCGTTGTTCCGGCTGTGCGCCGACCGAGAGGATTCCCTTTCAACCGAAGGAAGCGGTGCCTGTAGCAGCTTCCATGCGCACGTTCGCCGTTTGAACAATGCCGACCGGCATCGTAAAAGTGTTTCAGCGCTGGAAAAACTGCACAGATTTACTCCGTACCGATAGTATGCGGATAACAAGCGTCCGCTGGATCACCGTGAGTGTAGCGGAAGACCCTCAAAAGGTCAATGAGCGGAATGCTGAAAGCTTTTCGCACTACCTATTTCATGCGTTTTGTTTTCGGAAAAACTCTCCCTGCAAGTGCTGCATGGTTCCTTGGGAAAAGAAGAGAGAAGGTCCCCCCGCGGGGAACTAAGCAGCAAGGGACTTAAAAACATCTTTGTAATTTCGATACAAGGTGTCAATAACCACAGGCCTAAAAATCA
>CAZWAS010000009.1:0-2071 GCA_964631915.1 uncultured Spirochaetales bacterium
TGCTACTACTGACTGTATCTGAAAATCATACGTGGGTCAAGATCGTGAAATAAAATGAAATAAATGAAAAATATTGAAATATTAGTTGACATATATATGAAACGATGATAGAATAATTGAAAAGACTAACATACAACAGGAGATGATCCGATGAAGTGGTACTGCCTGGTAAATGAGCTCAAACCCGAACATGTGAAAGATTACGTTGATATCCACAAAAATGCCCATACATCGGCGTGGAAAACGCAACTCCGTGCCTTGAAGGCTGCGGGGGCTGAGAACTGCATTTGCTATTTGTTCAAAAATTATGCGATTCTTTTCTACCAATGCGAAAATATCGATGAGAGTTTCAAAAAACTCGGCACGAACGAAGACAACAATAGGTGGCAGGCCCATATCGCTTCCTGGTTTGCCGGCAGTCCTAAATTTGATGGTTCCACTCCTGTGGTAGGACTCGAGAAGATATTTGACCTGAATCAGCAGCTTGAAGGTAGATTGGAGCAGTGAGGATGTCGAAGAAAACCGTCACGGTCATAGGCAGCTATAATGTCGGACTGTTCCTGAAGGGAGAAGTGCTCCCTCGCACGGGGGAAACCATTATTAGCCACACCTTTCAGGAAGGAGGCGGCGGCAAAGGGTCCAATCAGGCGATAGCAGCGTCCTGTCTGGGAGCCGATGTCGTATTCATCGGTCGGGTCGGAAAAGACAAATACGGCGAAGCGGCCCTCGCTCTGTACGATGCTTACGGCGTCAGCAGAGAGCGAATAACAGTTGACAGCACCATTCACACCGGCATCAGTGTCATCCTGATAGACGCTGAGGGCCGGAACATGATCTCCGTGGTGCCCGGAGCCAATCTGAGGTTGTCGACAGAGGATATCGACAAGGCGGAGGATGTGCTCAAACACTCGGCCATTGTGGGTTTTCAGCTTGAAAGCGATTTCGATACGGTCGCGTACGGCCTTAAGACCTGTGCCCGCCTGGGAGTGCCTACGCTTTTGGATCCGGCACCAGCGCGGAAATTGCCCGAATCGCTTTTGCCTCTGATTACCTACCTGAAACCGAACGAGCACGAGGCTTCGCTCATTACGGGTATGGAAGTGACTGATCGGGACAGCGCTCTATCAGCCGCTATGTGGCTCGTCGACCGAGGCGTCAAACACGTCATCATCACCCTTGGTGATCAGGGGTCTGTTCTGGTTAATGACGGGCGGCAGGAATGGTTTCCGTCCCTCAGCGTAAAGGCAGTGGATACTACCGGGGCAGGGGATTGTTTTTCAGGTGGGCTCATGTGCGGCCTTACCAAGGGCATGTCGTTGGAAAATGCTGTGAGGTACGCTACTGTTGCAGCCGGCTTATCGGTGACTAGAATCGGAGTCATCGAGTCGATACCAACAGTGGAGGAAGTGAATAAGCAGCTTGAAGCTCAGGGGCTTAGGGAGCTGATCGTATGAGCATACGGGAAGCAATGCTGGATGTCTACAGCGGCCGGTACCCCGGCAGCATTCCTCTGGGAGTGTATACGCGGTATTTGCCGCGAGGGGCCGTGGAGCGGGAAGTTCGGAACCTGGGTATGGGCATCATCGATTATTTTCCCGCAGCTACCATGATAGGTCCGCCCTGGCATTTTTACGAAGGATATCTTTCGGAAATAAAAAACGCAGAACTCAGGGTAAAACACGTTTGGGATAAGGGAAAGCGCATTGAAAGGCGCGAGTGGGAAACCCCTGTGGGTATCATATCCGGAGAAATCGAGTACGATCCTGCGGCTGCAGGAAGCGAACATATCCGTAAACATTACATAGCCAAACGCGAGGATTATAAGACCATGACCTATTTGGTGGAGCACACGATGGTCGCTTCCAATGAAGGCATGATCAAGCGTCGCTTGGAAGACTTAGGCCAGGACGGGGTGCTTCTGGGAAGGATGGATCGGAATCCGTATCAGAAGTGCCTCATAGAGCTGGCCGGTCCCGAACGGTTCCTGGTGGACCTCATGACCGAAGAAGAGACGGTTCTGCCGCTGCTCGAGGCCATTGATCGAAAAGAGGATGAACAGTTCGCATATGTC
>CAZWAS010000009.1:2081-6773 GCA_964631915.1 uncultured Spirochaetales bacterium
TGGATTCTGCGGTTCCCGTAGTGTGGCAGCCGGATAATGTCACATCAGACATGACGCCCCCTGACGCATTCAGGAAGTACTGTCTTCCGTTTTACGCAAAGCACGCTGAGCAATGCAGGAAGGCGGAGAAACCATACGCGGTACACATGGACGGGAAGATCAATGTGCTGCGCCGTGAGATTATGGAATCGGGGTTCGACGTGTTGGAATCCGTATCCATTCCGGAAATAGGCGGCGATATCGAGATTGCCAAAGCACAGGAAACCTTCGGCGGCATGGTGATACTGCCGAATTTCCCTTCGAATTGGGCGGTGAAGAATGATGAAGATATTGTAGCGGGATTGGCCGCGTTGCTCGAGTCTTTTTTGCCCGATAGGCCGATCATGCTGCAGATAAGCGAGGACCTTCCGATCGATATGTGGCAAAGGCTTTTTACACTGACTGCAAAAACAGTTTCAGCCTTCAATGGACGGTGTCGCACATGAAACGAATGCTGTACAAAGATTTTTGTTGACAAAGAGAAAGGGTAGGTATAGGATGAATATGGTTAAACGATTCACCAATTTATCCAAAAATTATTTTGTTAGCCATTTTATTACCTCCATTTTATGCGATTTTTACAAAAATTGGGAAAAAATGGTTAAACGATTAAACAGGTGATAGCTCCTTTGGGAGTTGAATATACGACAGGAGGTCTTGAATGAAAAGAACATGGTTGGTTTTCATTGTATGCCTGGTCCTTGTGGCAGTACCTATGATTGTGGTGGCAGGCGGACAAAAAGAAGCGCCTGCAGCAGCGGCTGCAAAAAAAATCACTATCGGCGTTGCCCTGGATAACCTGAACGACCCGTTCTGGCTTGGGATAAAAAAAGGTATCGATGATGCCGGAAGGGATTTGGGTGTGGACCTGGTCATCCGTACAGCGGAAGGGGATGCGGTCAAACAGAATAGCCAGATCGACGACATGATAGCCCAGGGAGTGGCCGGCATCGTCTGCGTGTACGTGGATTCGAAGGCCATTGTGCAGGGGGTGAAAGCCTGCAACGCGGCGAAAATTCCTTTTGTGTTCTGCGACAGAACTCTGGACAGCACTGATGACGCAAAAGTGGCTTGGGGTATCGCAACGGACAACTACGCTCTGACCGTTAACGGCTGGAAGTGGATGACGGATTATGCGAAGAAGAACAATATGAAACTCAAGGTGCTGGAACTCGTGGGCAGCCTCTCAGATGAAAACGTGCTTCGTCGCACCGATGGGTTCAAGGCGGTCATGGATGCGAATAAGGATTTCGTCGAGCTGGTGCAGCAGGTTCCCACGGAATGGAACCTGGAAAAAGCCCTCGCAGGAGCCACTAACGCACTCCAGGCTCATCCCGATATCAACTGTATCTTCATGCATTCCGACTATCTCTTGGGTGCCACCATTTCCGCGCTGCGCCAGGCAGGCAGGTACAAGAAGATCGGGGAACAAGGCCATGTTGCAGTCATGCCCTATTCCGGAAACAAAGCTTCTCTCGATGCTATGAGGGAAGGGTATGTGGAAATGTGCTTCGGTATGGATGTTTACAAGACAGGATACGAATCGGTCAAGGCTGCAGTGGAAATCGCTGGTGGCAAGAATTACGGTCAACCGGTTCTGGATCCCGGATTCATCATCACGCAGAAGAATTTCGCAGAGACTTCAAAACGAGCCTACGGCAGTTTCTAAGTTCTCGTAAAATAGATGCGTCCGGCGGACGATTGCGCCGGACGTTTCTTTCTCTGTACAATGAGAAAGAGTGACTTTTTGTCTCAGAGGATCCGGAGGGCGTTTTTTGCGTACTTCGGGCGATATATGTAAAAATAAGGGGCGCTGGGAGAAACTTGTACAGCGCTTGCATAATCAAAAACGCAATCATGAGGCAGGCGTGAAGGCATGATGGGCAAGAGAATTACCAAACACACCTTTTTCACCGTGGAACGGATGTCCATGCTTTTTTTTGTGGTGTATGTCGCCATGTCGCTCATTTTTATCCGAGGATTCGCGAAACCGGTGAATTTGATGAACATCCTGGTACAATGCACGGATCTTATCATTCTCGCCTGCGGCATGACGTTCGTATTTATGAACGGCGGCATCGACTTTTCTCAAACCGCTGTGCTCGGGTTGGGTAGCATTCTCGGAGCGCGGGTTCTCACTTTGGGAGGCGATCCGGTTCTTATGAGCGTTATAGGGGCTTCTACTATGCTCACCATAGGCCTCGCCATCGGGTGTCTCAACGGGCTCGCCATCACGATGCTCAAGATGCCCTCGTTTATTGCAACCATGGCGACTCAGCTCATTTTTTCCGGCTTCGCGTTGTGGTATACCCAGAGCGCGACTATCGGAGGATTGCCGAAACCCTTTTTATTCATCGGGAGAGGTACGGTGCTGGGAATTCCCATGCCCATCATCATCATGGTGGTTGTCGTTGCCGTGACCGCCTTCATTCTGCACCGAACAGTGCTGGGCCGGTACATCTTTGCAGTAGGTACGAACCATCGGACTTCCCGGATATCCGGCATACCGGTCAAGAAAACCATTTTCACCCTGTTCATCTTTTCCGGTATGCTTGCTGCCCTGGGTTGTATCGTTATGACGTCGCGCAGCGCAGCAGGCATGCCTGCCCTGGGAAAGGGAATGCTCATGGATATAGTCGGTGCGGTAGTCATCGGAGGAACCGCGGTGACAGGCGGAAGGGGCAGCATACTGGGAACCGCAACCGGAGCGGTGCTCATTATCGTGCTCAACAACAGCCTCAACTTGCTGGGAGTGGAATGGTATGTCATCAACGCTCTGAAGGGCGTGATGATAGTGGCTGTTGCGTTGCTCGGGGTTTTGCGCAACAGGAACGATCAGTAGGAGGAACGCGAGATGAGCGAAGTCGTTTTGGAGTTGAAGAACATCTGCAAAAGTTTCTCCGGCGTTCCAGTGCTGAAGAACATCGACCTTGTCATACGGAAAAAAGGACAGATAGTGGGGTTGGTGGGGGAGAACGGTGCCGGCAAATCCACCATGATGAACATACTGGCGGGCGTGCTGCCGAGGGACAGCGGGGAGATTCTCTTAGAAGGAAAAGCGTACAATCCGAAAAACGCCAAGGACGCCGACGAAGCAGGTATTGCCCTCATCCACCAGGAACTGAATTTATTCCTTAATATGACTATCGCAGAAAACCTTTATCTGGGGGATGCTCCCGGTACTGTTTTGGGATTCGTGTCCTATCGCGTATTGAACCGGGAGGCGAAACAGGTTTTGCAGCATGTGGGACTAGACCTCAATCCGAATACAGTGACCGAGAACCTCTCAATGGGCCTACGGCAGATGGTGGAAATAGCGAAGGCCGTATCCAGAGACGCAAAAATCGTGGTTTTCGACGAACCAACCACTTCGCTATCGGATAAAGAAAAAAAACACCTCTTCACGATAATACGGGAATTGTCCGCCAAAGGCATTTCCATGATCTACATATCCCATACCTTGGACGATGTCATTGCACTCTGCGACGAAATAGCGGTCCTTCGGGACGGAACCATGATAGGTCAATCGCCTACAGCGGACATGTACAAGGCAAAAATGATCTCCATGATGGTAGGTCGCAAGCTGGACCAGCTCTTCCCGTATGTGGAGAAACAACCCGGAGAAGTAGTACTTAAAATTGAAGATTTGTGCCAAGGAAATCTATTGCGCCATATCAACTTTGAGTTGCGGAAAGGAGAAATCGCCGGGCTGTTCGGGCTCATGGGCGCTGGACGTAGCGAGCTTGCCAGGGCAGTCTACGGCATAGATCCGATCGACTCCGGAAAAATCCTGTTCAAAGGCGGACAGGTCCGGAAACCGTCGCCAGAGTGGTGGGTGGAAAAGGGTATGGCCTTCATAACGGAGAACAGGAGGGAGGAGGGGCTCCTTATGTCCAAATCCGTGAAAGAGAATCTCGTGCTAGCGAATCTCCGCAGAATGAAGAAGCGCATGGGAGCTGTGGATACGCGCAGGGAAGAAGATGAGAGCGATGCTGTGATCGAACGGCTTTCCATCAAGACCTACGACAAGACCCGACAGTCCGCGCGCATGCTCTCAGGCGGTAACCAGCAAAAAGTGGTAATTGGCAAATGGTTGCTCACGGAAGCCGAGGTGTTCATAGTGGATGAACCGACCAGGGGGGTGGATGTTGGCGCCAAATTCGAGATTTACAATCATCTGAATGCCCTCGCTAGGGCAGGATCGGCGATTCTGTTCATCTCCTCGGAAATGGAGGAGCTCATCGGGGTTTGCGACCGGATTATGGTCATGTGCGCCGGGGAGATAACCGGGGAAATTGCCCGGGAAGCCTTCGACCAGGAAGAGCTGCTCAAACTTGCCATCAGGAGTATTTCGCATGAACATGTCGCGGCTGAATAAAGAAATTTACAACGCCTTTTACAAATATGGACTCTATATCATTTTCTTGCTCCTGGTGCTGGTTTTTTCCCTGTTCAACAAAAATTTCTTCAGTGGGGCGAACGCGGTGAATCTGCTGCAGCAGACCGCTTCAACGGGTATCGCGGTCGCTGGTCTCGTATTCGTGCTGGTCACCGGAGGCATCGATATCTCTCTGGGCTCTACCATTTTTTTCTCATCCGTCATCGTGACTACCCTGACGAACCAAGGCATGGGAATACCGGCAGCCTTCGCAA
>CAZWAS010000009.1:6810-17504 GCA_964631915.1 uncultured Spirochaetales bacterium
TTGAACGGATTCTTTGTGGCAGTGCTCAATGTGGTGCCCCTTATCGTGACCCTGGCGAGTCTGTACATAGTCCGCGGAGTGGCGTTGTCCTTGACCGGAGTTCAGTCTCTGTTTTTCTTCAATCCTGTGGGGGACATAGTCGCGTATACGCGCATCGGCGGCGTTTTGCCTGTGGTGGTGGTCATTCTGGTGGTTACCCTCGTCGTTGTCCAAGTAGTCCTGAGCCGCACTCTTTTCGGAAGACAGCTCTACGCCATGGGGAATAACCGCAACGGCGCGCGCATTATGGGCATAAAAGTTAGGCGCAACACGTTTCTCACCTATGCCATTTCAGGCGGACTCGCAGGGCTCGCGGGGCTCGTGTCCGGAGCGCAGGTGGGAGCCATCACCCCGACATTTGCAGAAGGGCAGGAGTTCATCATCATCACCTCGGCAGTGTTGGGAGGAGTGAGCCTGTTCGGGGGAAAAGGAAACGCTTTCCCCGGCGCTTTTGTGGGCGTGCTCATTGTCATGTGCATCGAAAATGGGCTGGTCATGGCAGGAGCCAACATGTACACGTATACCATTATCCGAGGAATCGTGATCTTTTTCGCAGTGATGATGGACTGCATGCAGAACAAAGGCGAGTTGCGGTAATGCTGTGGGGAGGAAGGGGATGGCGTCTATGACGTCGCGGGAACGGATGCTACAAGCATGCAATCACGAAGCGACTGATCGGGTACCTATCGATTTCGACGGGTTCCTGGCGAGCATCAATGCATCCACGTATGACGATCTCCTGAAGGAGACCGGCATAGAGGACGATGGAAAAGATTCCGTGGTGAGCCGCGAATGGTCCACTGTTCCTAAACCGTCGGAAGAGCTCCTCGAGGAATGGGGTATAGATTTCAGGGGAGTATGGCTCAGGGCACCGGATCATTGCAAACCGATCATAGATGAAAAAGAAAAAACCATGATCGACGAGTGGGGACTCACCTGGAAACGGTTCGGCAGGTATTACGAGTTCGTCAATCCGCCCATGGAAGGCGCGACCGTCCGTGATGTGCTCGCCTATAAATTCCCCGATCCCGAAGACCCAGGAAGGTATCGGGGCCTGAAGGAATGGGCGGAAACGCTGTATGACAAAACAGAGTACGCAGTGGTTGCGGGCCATTCCATGTTCGGCGTTTTCGAACTGGGGTGTAGGCTCTGCAGTTTCAACGATTTTCTGCTGCGCATAGCGACCGGCAAACAATTCGTACATGTTCTTTTCTGCAGAGTACTGGAGATACAGAAAGCGATAATGGGAAGGTACCTCGATCTAGTTGGACCCTATGTGCAGATGATCGAAACAGCCGACGATCTGGGGCAGAAGTACAATTCCATGATGAGCGTCGAAACCTACAGGAAGCTCATAAAACCGTACCACAAGGAGTACCTGTCTTTCATCAAGGGCAAGGAGTCCCACGCCAGGATATTCATGCATTCCTACGGATCCGTGCATAACCTCATTCCTGATCTCGTCGATGCTGGTGTCGAAGTGCTCAATCCCATCCAGCCCACAGCCGGGAATATGGGAGCATGGAGGCTGAAGAAGGACTTCGGCAGTCGGCTCTGTTTTCACAGCGGAATAGACGTTGTGGAGCTCTTGCCGAAGGCTTCGGCAAACGAGGTTCACGAATCTGTTCGAAATACTATCCGCATTCTCGGGGAAGGGGACGGATACATCCTTGCTACGAGCCATAACATACAGCACGATACGCCTCCGGCGAATGTGGTCGCTTTATACGAGGCAGGAGTATCGTTTTGCCGTAATGGTGAAACGATTCAATGATTGAATGATGATCCGAATATCGGGAGGTGAAAGAACGATTATGATTGCCATAGGGAGCGATCATGCTGCTTACGATTTCAAAGAATGCATTAAGGAATATTTGTCCGAACGGGGAATCGTATTCAGGGATTTCGGTTGCCATTCCAGGGAGCGGGTGGATTACCCCGATATCGGACGCGCCGTAGCCTTAGCGGTTTCCCACGGGGAATGCGAAAAGGGGCTCGTGTTCTGCGGCACAGGTATCGGCATTTCCATCAGTGCGAACAAAATTCCGCGGATACGGGCGGTGGTATGCAGCGAGCCGTATTCCGCCATGCTTTCTAGAAAACACAATGATACAAACGTTCTCGCTCTCGGCTCCAGAGTCGTAGGTGTGGAACTCGCTAAGATGATAATCGACGTATGGCTTGCCACAGCCTTCGAAGGCGGACGACATCAGAAGCGGGTTGATATGCTCAACAGCCTGATTCCGGAGTGATGCGTTATGTATGGAGCACCATGTGATCTCGGATAATGAAAATGCGAAAGCCTCGATCGGAATCGATATAGGCGGCACGAAAATCTGCATGGGGCTAATCAGCCCTGAGGGGAAGATTCTCCGCAGGCTTGAAACGAAAACCGGCCCCGATCTATCGTACAAAGCTGTGGGAGAGAAAATCGCGAACCATATGGCCGATTTGCTTGGTGCAGTATCCCGCGAGGATGTGAAAGCCGTAGGTTTCGGCCTTCCCGGTACCACAGATTCGGAACAGGGGTTCATCGAGTTCGCGCCGAATCTGGGGTGGCGGAACGTACCGTTCGGTTCCTTCATGCGTGAGAAGCTCGGCTCGGATATGTATTTCGTGCAGGAGACGCACGCAGCAGTGCTGGCCGAGTATCTGTTCGGAGCGGGCAGAGGGTGTGAGGACATCGCCTGTGTTGCCATAGGTACGGGCGTAGGTTGCGGGCTCATGCTTAAGGGACAACTGTATCGCGGCGCCTTTAACATTGCGGGCGAGTTGGGACATATTATTGTGGAGAAAAACGGAAAGCTCTGTGCCTGCGGAAGAGTCGGCTGTTTGGAAGCCTACGGCAGCGGTCCGTCCATCGCAAAATCCTTGAGAGATCAGATAGGAGATGCACAGGATCTTAAGACTGAGGATCTGTTCAGGATGGCTCGCGAAGGCAGGGAAGATATTCGCAGAGAGATTATCGGTCTGGTAGAATATATCGGTATGGGTCTGGTCAATATCGTGAATCTTCTGAGCCCGGAGAAAATCATCATCACCGGAGGTTTGTCTGAACAGGACGAACTGGTGATAGGTACGCTCAGAGACTATGTGAAAAATCATTCCTATTCCATTGCAGCGGACAAGGTCGCAGTAGTAAAGGCGCAACTAGGGAAGGATGCGCCCATGATCGGGGCTGCCATGCTGTATCATTTCATAGAACCTTTTGCACGTTAGGGGGCATTCATGGCCGACGAACCTACCACCTACAAGTTTTTAGGCATGCATTTCTGTTTCGAAGAAACGGTTCCTTTGCTTACAGAGGCTTTTGCCGTGGAACAACGCGATAAGGATATCCTCCGGCAACTTGCTTCCGAGGTGCGGGAATGCGCTGAAGATCCGATCAACGGAACACGCAAACGGCAGTGGCGGGCCTTGAACGGACTGAAAGCCGAGCAGCCGATGGTATGGTTTGACGAGGTGTGCTGGCACGAGATGGATATCGACGGCGAGCTCGCCCTCTGTACGGCCCATCCTTTCTGCAGGCAGGTGGAGGCAGAGCTGAAGCAGCAGCTGTATCTGTGGCGCCATATGCCGGGCGATATGGTGATCGAGCCGGTGGTGTATGCACCTCTCGCCATCAGGAACACGGGCATCGGTTTGCATAAGGAGATGGACATCGTCCGCACCGATCAGAAAAACGATGTGGTATCCAGACACTTCATCGTAACCATCAGGGATGAGGCTGATATCGATAAAATACGGTACCCAGAAATAATACACGATAAGGCGCTCTCCGACATCATTACCGATATGTACCGGGAAATCTTCGAAGGCATTCTGCGCATCGAGCGGCGGGGAGCTCCAGGTTTCTGGTTCGCGCCGTGGGATGATATCGTCATGTTCACCGGCGTGCAGGAAGCGCTGATGGACCTCGTCATGCGGCCGGATTATATAAAACTGCTCATAGCGAAACTGGTGGATATCGGTTTGCACGTGTTGGACGAATACGAGAAACAGGGACTCTTGTCGTCGAACAATTACAATATCCGCATCGGTTCGGGCGCTTACGGATACACGGATGAGCTACCTGAACCAGCTCCTCAGGTTCCGGCATTACGAGCCAAGGATATCTGGGGTTCTGCTACCGCTCAGATCTTTGCCGGAGTATCCCCGGATATGCATGAGGAGTTTGCCCTTCAGTACGAACGGAAATGGCTCGAGCGGTTCGGGCTTACCTATTACGGCTGCTGCGAACCCCTGCATGACAAAATCGGCCAGTTACGAACGATCGGCAATTTGCGGAAAATATCCATAAGTCCGTTTGCGGATTTGAGGAAGGCCTCCGATGCCATAGGCGACGATTATGTCATATCTTACAAGCCCTCTCCGTCGATCCTTGCCGCGGATTCCTGGAACCCTGATGAAGTGCGGAAGGACCTGAAACGGGACCTGGTCATTCTTGATGACCGAAATGTGGAAATCGTGATGAAGGACATAAGCACCGTCCGGTACCAGCCTCACCGGCTTTGGGACTGGGTACGGATCGCTTCAGAACTCCGCTTGAGATAAGAACCTGAAGATGCCCAATGCCTGGTAGAAGAATAAGAGGTATTGCAACTCGGAGTGTCGGAGGAAGTCTATGACCCGGAAGGCGCTTTCTATCGCGGCCCAGTCCAGGCTACGACTGTCCGGCGGCGCCTCGAAAAAAGCCGCAACTAAAAGGGAGTGCCGGAGAGATAGATATTAAGGAAAGGAGTATGATGATTCAGAAACAGGAGATTTTCTCCATACTCACTGTATTTCAAAACTCTCGCATTTCTTGGAGAACAGGCACCATGGAGCCCGCGAAGTATAAAAGCACATTCCGTGTGAAAAGAATTGTGTCAGAAAAGATGCATAAAGATGGAGGTGGCGGGAGTTGAACCCGCGTCCTAAAGGGCGACCCATAAACCCCTACAGGTTTAGCCGATGTTTGGTTTTCAAGGGAAAAGAGGCATATCGGCACGCCATTTTCCCTCAAGCCTAGAATTGATTGTCCCCTTCCGTAGTCAAGGCTCCCGCAAGGGTAAGTCCTGGTTTGTTACAGACGCTCCGGTCCTCAGGGCTGCGTACCGGGCATCCGTGGCTGTTTTGGTTATGCAGCCAGTGCTAATTCTGCGTTATTGTCTGCAGTTAATTGTGTGCCAGTTTCAGGAGTTAGCGCTCCACCTGCAGCTTATGGCTCAACAATCCTCCAGTCGAGACCGTTGCACCCCCATATCAAAGAACCACTATCAAAGTACAGCAGGGGGGACGGAAAGTCAAGCATTTCGCGATCATGCTCTGATGTCGGAAGCACGACCACGGATAGAGAAAAATCGACTGCGCCCTCTCACGGAAGTGATCCGATGTCGTTCGATAGTGAGTTCCTGCTCTTTCAGGGGTTTTAGCGCGCCAGAGAGAAGTGCCATGTGTCTCCGCTAAAGCTTGATGGAACGGAATTCGCGACCTGCTTCGCGTTGCAGATCTCTTTTCTTGATATCTTCCCGTTTGTCGAAGAGTTTTTTTCCTTTTGCAATGGCGAGCTCTAGTTTCACGATTCCGCGTTTGAGATAGAATTTGAGCGGTACCAGCGTATATCCCTTTTCTTCGACTTTCCGTTTCAATTTTTTTATTTCCTGCTTGTGAACGAGGAGTTTTCGTATGCGGTCCGGTTCGTGGTTGAACACATTGCCGAAATCATAGGGAGTTATGTGGAGCCCGTAGATCCAGAGCTCGTCGTTCTTTATCTGAGCGTACGCATCCGGGAAAGAGAATTTTCCGAGTTTCATAGATTTAACTTCGGTACCTCTGAGCTCTAATCCGCATTCGATTGTCTCTTCCACTGTGTAATTGAAACGGGCTTTTTTATTATCGGCCAGAAGCTTTATCGCTTTTTCCTCCATGCGTTTTCACCGTTGTACCAAGACAGGGCGGAAGCCGAGAAACGGCGTACACCAGGAAGGAGGCTGTGAGGCGCGCGATGCGAGGTCCAGCTCCTGAATGCGGTTTGCCCATGAGCCTCCGCGCACTGCTTTTTCCACCCCTTCGAATGCATCGATATCGGTTGGTTCGCGTTCGTTATTTTTATAGGAAGGAGCA
Organism: uncultured Spirochaetales bacterium; assembly: GCA_964631915.1. GTDB lineage: Bacteria > Spirochaetota > Spirochaetia > CAZWAS01 > CAZWAS01 > CAZWAS01. Next base: position 12,955 of record CAZWAS010000009.1, read on the forward strand.
AGGAAGAAGTCGCAAGGGAAGTACCAATTTTCGCACCATTCCCAGAGATTCCCCGCGAGGTCGTAAAGGCCATATCCGTTCGCTCCGGAGGATGCGACAGGTTTGAGTTTTGCACCGTCGGTTCCGAGGAAATTCCCCGATGTTTCGATGGATGAAGTGCCTCCGCGCGCCGCCCATTCCCATTCGTGTTCACGCGGAAGCCGAGCAACGAATTCTGTCATACCCGAAGGCAACTGCCTACCGATCCAGGAGCAGAACGCTTGTGCAGCGAAATATGAGACATGGGTGACCGGATACTGGCCTCTGCCTTCGGGGAACGTATCGGCCTCCCATTCGTTCAAATAATCGGCAGTCGCAAGCCCCTTTTCGATGAGCGAAGCCCTGTTGGATTTCTTCCACAGAGGATTTTCGGTGATAAAGCGCGCATACTGAGCATTTGTGACTTCCGTGCGTGCCATATACATATCGGCCGCGGTTTCGCTGTAGGGAAACGCATCTTTCAGGCCGGATGCGTTTCCCATAAGGAAGGTACCTCCTGGGATCAACATGAACTCCATATCTGCTATTTTGACGGAACCGTTGTGCCCTGAAGAGTTTGGCTGTATCCTTCCCAAGGCAGCTCGCGTTTCAGCAGCGGCATCGATATACCAGGAAGACCGCTGAAGAGATTCTGCTGCTGTGCGGGGAAGTGACTGCAAAATCAAGTACGGCAAGTTTTTATACTTTGCTTTAAGTTGTATGAAATTCAATACAGAATCCAGCATGCTCTGTTGGGATATTATGCTCCCCTTTGCCGCGTACAGCGACATCGCTTTTGTATAATCTCTGAGCATGGTTTCCGAGTTAATGTTTTTTAGTAGGTTATATAAAAAAACATACAATTCTTTCTGGTCCACAGGATTTTTGCAGGTATAAAGAGCCTCTACTGCAGTGCTCATGCAAAGCGGTATGCGGTAGCTCGCATGGGCATCCCCTGTCAAAGCCCACGAGGATGCGTCTTTGAATGCAGATGCCAGGAATCCTCGCGAATCTGCGAGAGAAAGCTGTACGTGAATGGTTTTTTTCACAGGGAAAAAAAGACTGAACACGATTCGGCCAGGAATTTGCACCGTCTCAATTGCCGACGCGAAAAAGGGCCGTACGAATTCGATGTTTCGATTTCCCTTTTCTACGAATACGGTGCAGGGGGAGGATCCTTTTCGGATTCCGTCGACATACACACTGGCTCCCGCCGGCGCGGAGGTGAATGTCACGTATGTTCCATTATTCTTAATCCCTGGAAAGAAGAATAGGAAAAAAAGGATAAGGACTATGATGCATCCATATATGACGCTGAGGTATATGCCAGGTTTTATGCCGAATATCGGTTTCAATTTTACGACTGGTTCTTCGGTTTCCTGTGACTTCTGAGGTACCGGCTTTTTTTTCTTCATACTAGCACCAGATTATAGGTTTATGGATATCTCTTGTCAACGCAAAGACTTTTATGGTACCCTCTCACATCCGGTTAAGAGGGTAAAAAATGTCCGATTTTCTTGTCAAACTACAACACGGCACGGAAAAGTTTTTGACATTGCGCAAACGGCGGAAGATGGCCAAGCGCGAAAAACAGAGAAAGAAAAACCCGATCCTCGACTGGATTGAAGCATTTCTGTGGGCAGCATTTGTGGTTTTGCTCATCAATCAATATCTGCTTCAGGCTTATCAGATTCCTTCCGGTTCCATGACGGATACGCTTCTGATCAAAGACAGGATCTTTGTGAACAAGCTCGTGTACGGCCCGGAACTTTTGCCTGGTCTTCTGAAACTCCCAGGATTTGCGGATCCCAAGCGGGGTGAAGTCATCATATTCGAAAATCCTTCATATATTTCAAAAGGCCCGGTTTTCGATCTCGTCCAGCGGATCCTCTATATGGTCACGCTTTCCTTTGTCGACATCGACAGAGACGAACAGGGAAATCCCAAAGCGCATTTTCTCATTAAACGGGCTGTGGGATTCGAACGGGACAGGCTCAGATTCAGGGAAGGAGAGCTCGAGGTCATGCCTGAAGGAGAACTCCGCTGGATACCTGAGCGGGAGTTCACGGCATTGTCGGGTATTTCGTATCCCGTGCGGCGCCTGATAAAACCGGAAGAATACGATGCGTTTTACAAGGCCGGAAAAGCATCTGCATATCAGGATCTATTGCTTCCTGTCTCTGAGGAACTGAAAAAGGCCATGGCTGAAGCCGATAATCATCCGTACGCGGACGGCTTCGCCTTTGATTACGAACGAACAAAGACGCTGTATTCGATAAATCCGCAGGAAAAGCGCTATGGTGTGCGGCTGCATCGTTACGATGCTGGCTGGTATATCCCGGAGGGATTCATGTTTCCGCTGGGGGACAACAGAGATAATTCGCGGGATGCCCGATATTTCGGTGCGGTGAAACTCAAGAAAGTGTTGGGCAAGGCCATGTTCAGATACTGGCCTCTATCCAGATTGGGCGGTATTCATTGACGTACGGGTGCAAGCATGTTGATATCGACTGAAAAGGGTTTCAAACGGTACAGGCCGTATAATCCGCAGCATACGGTGAGAAACGTCATATTGCTGCTCGTGAAAATCGTAGTCATCTGGTTCATCATATATCAGGTCGTGACGCATTTTTTGTTTACACCGTATACAGTGGCTTCCGCGTCGATGAAACCGGAATTTTCGGAACATGACCGCGTTATAGCTTCTGCCCTTATGTATGGTGCTCGCATTCCTTTCTCTGCTGCCAGGCTTCCGGCCGTTTCCCCGATAAAACGGGGAGATGCGATCATTTGCTATGCATCCTATCATCATGAAGATTCCCTATTGATCCGGATATTCGATCCGGTGGTGCGTTTTTTTACCGCTCAGCAGCTGAGCCTGAGTTCTTCGCGGGACAAAACCACGGAAAAGGGGTTGATTCTGAAACGGGTCATCGGTTTGCCGGGCGACAGCGTTATGCTCAAGGATTTCACCGCTTACGTCAAACCGAAAGGAACGGATCATTTCCTCACCGAGTTCGAAGTGAGCTCAAACGTGTATAATATTTCTAAAAAAGAGCTCCCAAAAGGCTGGAAGGAATCGTTTCCTTTTTCCGGCAATGCGGAAGCCGTAACGTTGGGGGCGGATGAGTATTACGTGCTCGGCGATAACCGCTCCGAATCGAACGATTCTCGCTTTTTCGGTCCTATCAATTCGTCGGCTATCATGGGAAAAGTGATTTTCCGCTACTGGCCCATACATAGGTTCGGTGTTCCCTGAACGCAGTATTCCCAGCGTTAGCCGGCATTCCTCATATAAGCCTTTACGTTCATATACCTTTTTGCATGCGGAAATGCAGGTATTGCGATTTTTTCTCCGTGCCGTTCAACGACGAAGCGCTCGCAGGGAAAGTCCTTACAGCCACGATAGGGCAGGTCGGGTATTTCTTCGATGTGCTGCAAAATCCGGCTGTAAGGACGCTCTATATAGGAGGGGGAACCCCATCGATCATGCCTCTCGGGCTACTGGAGAGTTTTCTGAGCGATCTTGAACGCAGGGTCACGTACAGAGGCCAAGCCGAGGAAGCCACTGTTGAGGTGAATCCTGAAACCGTTACGAGAGACTTACTCGCTGTGCTTTCAGACCTGGGGATTACCAGAATCAGTATGGGTGTCCAGAGCTTTCACGATGAGCTGCTTAAGACCCTCGGAAGGAAGGTGGCTGCCGCTGGCGTGGAAAAAGCGCTGGATATGATCGCAGCGACCTGGAAAGGTGAGCTCAGCGTGGATCTCATAACCGGCATCCCCGGACAAACTGCAGCTCAGGCTCTCTCGGATATAGAACGCATGATAAAAAGGGGACCAGGGCATGTATCTCTCTATACGCTGAGCATAGAGCATGGGACCGAACTTGAAAGCGATATTCTGAGCGGAAAGGTGCGGCTCCTCGATGAAGACGTGCAGGCCGAACTATGGCTTCAGGGCGTGCAGCGGTTGAAGGACGCTGGGTACCTGCAGTACGAGATAAACCAGGCAGGGAATGCGTGCACAACATGGCATACTGGAAAATGAAGCCTTTTCTCGGATGCGGCCCAGGAGCAGTATCCACGCTTCCCGGAGCGAACGGCAGCGTATGGAGGTTCGAGAATATCCGCGATATTTCAGGCTTCCTGGCCGGGGAAGAATCGTTCTGGAATATGGAACCTGTTTCGATTTCTCCTTCGGAATTTCTGCTCGAATATCTCATGATGGGGCTCAGGCTCAGCGACGGCATCGGAAGTGCTGACTTTCTGGAACTGTTCCATGACGAACCTGCGGGTTTCATTCCGAACACAGTTTCCCGGTGGAAAAAAAGGAAATTGCTTGTCGTGGAAGAAGATAGGTTCTTTCTGAACGGGAAAGGGAGGCTCTTTCTCAATGCGTTCCTGAGGGATGCAGCAGCCGAAATCGATGCTGCGCAGGTCGGATTTTCGATCTCCTGGGCGTATAATAAAAAAGAATAAGAGGTTCGCCACTGCGCAGGGCACGGAGGAAGAGGAGAATAAAAAGAGAAA
>CAZWAS010000009.1:17596-42871 GCA_964631915.1 uncultured Spirochaetales bacterium
AACCAACCGAAGGTTAATAGAGGTTCCCAAAAAATCATTTCTCCGCACAGGCGCCTTGCGCGGGGCTCTGCTGGAAAATATATAGTTTACCTCGTTCCTCTTTGCCGGTGCGCTTCAGTGCTGTGCCTAATACCCAAGTTCTTGACAGCGTATGTGCGGCGTGATAGGTTCAACGGAGATATGGTCTGCAAGGACAAGGAGAAATAATGTCAGGGCATAGTAAATGGGCATCGATCAAACATAAGAAAGGTGCCTTGGATGCAAAACGCGGAAAAACATTCACGAAACTTATAAAAGAAATAACAGTTGCGGCTCGCATGGGAGGAGGCGATATGGACTCCAATCCCAGGCTCCGCACAGCGATTCTGAAGGCGAAAGCGGAAAACATGCCGAAAGACAACATCGAGCGGGCGATCAAAAAAGGGACCGGCGAGCTCGAAGGCGTCGATTATACCGAAATCACCTACGAAGCGTATGGGCCGGGTGGAGTCGCCATACTCATAAACGCTTTGACCGACAATAAGAATAGGACTGCCGCCGATATTCGTAGCATGCTCACCAAAGGGGGCGGGAATTTAGGCGAATCCGGCTGCGTCTCGTATCTGTTCAAACGGAAAGGCGTTATCACGTTGAACGATCCTGCATATTCGGAAGAACAGGTGCTCGAAGTGACCCTCGATGCGGGGGCGGAGGATGTGACCTCTTCGGGCGGAATAATCGAAGTTGTGACAGAACCGGACGATTTCGAACTGGTGCTCCAGTCTCTCGAGAAGGCCGGACTCAAGACCGCGAGCGCGGAAATCTCAATGGTGCCGGATGCGTACATAACCCTCGATAACGAGACCACGGGGAAGGTGCTCAGGCTCATCGAACGGCTGGACGATCACGACGACATTCAGTCCGTGGCAAGCAACCTCAACATTCCGGATGATTACGTGCCTGCTGATGAATGAAACGTATCCTGGGGATAGATCCGGGTCTCGCTGAGACAGGCTACGGAATTATCGAGGTGGAGGGGAACAGATGCCGTCATGTGGCACATGGCGTCATACGTACCCCTTCTTCCTCGCCCCCTGGGGAACGGCTGCTTCACCTGTATAAGAGCGTAGAGAATATAATCAAAACATACGGCCCGGAAGAGGCGGGAATAGAGAACCTATATTTTACGAAAAATATTGGAAGCGCGCTTCCTGTGGCTCAGGCGCGCGGAGTGGTCCTATTGGTGTTAGCGAAACGCGGCATTACGGCTGGGGAGTACACGCCGCAGGCGATCAAACAGGCCATTGTGGGAACCGGAAGAGCTGATAAAGGACAAGTTCAGGAATTCCTCAGGATCTTGCTCGCGCTCAAAACGGTTCCGAAGCCGGATCATGCGGCAGATGCCATCGCATCCGCTGTATGCCATTTTCATACTCTGTCCAGCATGTCTTACAAGAGGAGATCGTGATGTTCAACAGCATCCGAGGCACAGTCACATACAAAAAGAATGGCATCCTCAGAATCTTGTGCAGCGGCATAGAGTGGGAGTTCGCTGTTTCTTCGAACACTATGCAGGTTTTCCCCGAACCCGGTCTCGAAGCGAAGGTTTTCGTGTATCTCCTTCACAAGGAAGATCAGATGAAGCTTTTCGGTTTTCCGACGGAAGAAGACAGGAGCCTTTTTCTCGATCTCCTGAAGGTGAATGGAATCGGGCCGAGGCAAGCAGTGAAGATCCTGTCGGGCGTCAAGAGCGAGGAGCTCGTTCCCGCTCTCGAATCCGGAGATATCGATACTCTCTCAAGGATCCCTGGAGTAGGAAAGAAAACAGCGCAAAAGATTTTGCTGACTCTTCAGGGAAAGTTAACGCTTTCTCAGGACGAATCCGCGGGAACGGCGGCGGAGGTCACCGAGGCTCTCGTGGATATGGGATTCGACAGGAAGAAAGCGGCGCTCGTCGTGGATGCTATTATCAAGGACATGTCGTTACGGTCTGCGGATGTGCTTGATCACGAGCAGGAAATTATGAAACGGGCCATTATTCAATTGAGCACATGAGTATGGAAAAGACGAATCTGTTACAGCCGAATTTCGACAGGGAAGAAGACAAGGCCGAACACTCGCTGCGTCCTTTGCGACTCGCAGACTTTCAAGGGCAAACCGCTATCAAGGAAAACCTTGCGGTTTTCATTCAGGCAGCAAAGCAGCGTAACGAAAGCCTCGACCATGTGTTTTTGAGCGGCCCGCCAGGGCTCGGCAAGACAACACTTGCAAGCATTATGGCTCACGAGTTAGGCGTGGATTTCAAGGTGACTTCCGCTCCTGCAATGGACAAACCCAAGGATCTCGCAGGCATACTCACCACGATTTCCGAGCGGTCGGTCTTTTTTATCGACGAAATACACAGACTGAAGCCGGCGATAGAGGAAATGCTCTACATAGCCATGGAAGATTACGAGCTCGACTGGATCATAGGGCAAGGGCCTTCGGCCCGCACCATACGGATTCCCATACCCCCTTTCACGTTAGTAGGAGCAACGACGAAAGCGGGGCAAGTTACGAGCCCTTTGCTCAGCAGATTCGGCATTTCGGTGCGCCTCAATTTCTATGCTCCTGAAGAAATCAAGTCCATCGTACGGCGGTCCGCGAATCTTCTGGACATCCGTATCGAAGAAGAGGCTCAAAACATCCTTTCGCGCTGTTCGAGGGGAACCCCTCGCGTGGCGAACCGACTTCTCAGGCGGATGCGGGATTTCGCTCAAGTTGAGGGCGAAGAGACGATTTCCGCTGCTACGGTGAAGCGGAGCTTGAAACGCCTCGAAATAGACGATTATGGGCTCGAAGCTCACGACAGGGAAATACTGCGGGTCATCATCGAAAAATACGGAGGAGGGCCGGTCGGAGCAGAGACGCTCGCCATATCCGTGGGAGAAGCCATAGACACGCTCGAGGATTTTTACGAACCCTATCTCATTCTCGCAGGGTTTCTGCAGAGAACTCCCCGCGGCAGAGTCGTCACGCCGCTCGCCTACGAACTGCTCGGAGTGAAGCGCGACCATGAAGACCAGCACCTTCTCTTTTGATCTTCCCGAACGTCTCATAGCCCAATACCCTTCGGATGAACGGGGGAACGACCGCCTCCTCGTAGTGTCGCGGAAAACCGGAGACATAATGCATCTGCACATGAAAGATCTGCCTTCAGTTGTAGAGCCGGGAACCCTCATGGTATTCAACAACACAAAAGTTAGGAAATCCCGTCTGTTCGGCACATCCTGTTCCAGCGGGGGCGCAGTTCAGTTTCTGCTCATCGAAAGGGTGGATGAGTTTTACTGGAAGGCCATGGTGAGTAAGAGCAAAAAACAAAAGCCGGGGAAACTATTTCAGTTTCCGGAAAACGTTCAGGGCGAAATAGAAGCCGATGTCGGAGAGCTCAAGGTGGTGCGGTTTTCGCAGGCGATCGACGATGCGTATCTCGATGCCTACGGCCACGTCCCTCTTCCTCCGTACATTAAACGGCAGGACGAGAGCATGGATGCAGAGAGGTACCAGACAGTGTTCGCCGAGCATCCCGGTTCAGTAGCGGCTCCTACGGCTGGGCTACACTTCACTCCACGCATTCTGGAAGAACTGAAAATCGGCGGCGTCGAGCAGGTATATATAACGCTCCACGTGGGCATCGGAACGTTTCTTCCCATACGCACGGAAGATATAGAGAACCACAGGATGCACGAAGAGATATTCGAAATTTCGGATGAATCGGCCCAGCGCATTGAGAAAGCGGCGGCAGAAGGAAGAAATATCCTCGCTGTGGGAACTACCAGCCTTCGGGCTTTGGAATCCGCATGGCATGAAGGCACGCTCGACAGAGGGGTTCGGAAGACCGATCTGTTCATCTATCCTGGGTACAAGTTTAAAGTGGTGAACCGGATCTTCACGAATTTTCATACGCCCGAATCGTCGTTGTTCGTGCTCGTCTGTGCATTCGCAGGGACGGAGCTTATGAAGCATGCATACCGCATAGCAGTGGAGAACGGCTACCGTTTCTTCTCCTACGGGGATGCCATGTACATCCTTTAGTATGTGTTCCGATCCATGCTTTCGAAATCTGTTCTCACCTTTGTCAGGCGTATGAGATGGCCGTCGATGATGGTTCCGTAGTCGAGATCTCCGGTCTCGATGCGGAAATTCTCATCCTCCCAGTACTGAATTTCCTCCAGGTGGATCATCCGCATTTGATATGCTTTTGCTGACCAGACGAGAGCCTCTTTCCAATACTCAAGCGCGTATTGATACGCCTGTTCCGCTTTTTTCAGACTTTCGAGGTTCTCTTTTTTCCACGGGGCATTGTAGAAATACGCAACCATCTTGTCGTATTTGACTCCGAGCCTGAGGTACTGATCCACCAGTTTCAGATTCACATGCATATAAAATAAGTATCTGTACCGTTCCCATTGGACCTTGTTTTCGATTCTTGCGAGGGCATTGAGAGGATTTGCGAAATCTGCTCGGAGAGCTTGTTCGAGGTAATAAATATTTTCGAGACTGTCGTCGGGGTACTGATAGAAGTGCGCATGAAAAAGCTTGTAGAACTGTTCCGCATACAGGATCTTATACCCGAAAGCCGGAGCTATTCCTGCGATGCATAGCAGGGTCGAAATGATAAGTCGTTTCATTACTCTTTTTATATCGGAATTTTTGTGTTCGAACACTACAAGAGGATCGGGAAAAACATCGATGGCATCAGCACGGTTTTTCCGCCTGTATATATTCCCACAGCGATGCATGAATATGCTCAGGCGATGCTGTGCCGTCTATGACGCGTATGGCCATGCCCGAGTCGCTATACTGTTCGAGGATCTTTTTATATTGCGTATGCACAGCCTCGAGAAAGGACTTTTTTTCAAAAATTTCTTTGGTCGATCGATGTTCGATGCGGCTGAGCCCAACCTCCACCGGAATATCTATGAACAGGAGCTGCTCGGGAAGAGGAAAGTCCCGATTCAGAGCAAAAACATAGTCATAGCCGCATTCTACGGATTGATACGCGAGCGAGGAGAATAGGTATCTGTCGGAAATGACGGTGAATCCTTTTTCCAGTTTGGATAGAATCCCTGTATCGGGATTGAACACATGCTCGTTCCTGTCCGCTGCGAACAGCAGTGCCAGCGTGTTCGGTTTCGCATGTTCGGTTTCCTTGATAAGAGCCCTGATGCATCTGCCGATCGGACCATCCGTGGGTTCGCACGTAGCGAAGCAGGGGAGCGACTCCCGGTCGAACTGCTTTGCGAGGAGCTTGAGCTGTGTGGTGGTTCCTGCCCCGTCGAGACCTTCTATCACTATGAATTTTTTCAGGATTTCGCAAGTCTTTGTCACATGTCTCCCTTTTTTTCTTTTTGTGCTTCTGGTACAGTATTCGTACGTTGATCATAGCTGAAAGAACGTACTCTGTCAGTATAGTGCTCTTGTTTCTTCTGTTCACTGCGGCGCAGCCTGTGCGGGCAGAGGAGCAGCTTCCTCCGTGGTTTCAGGGAATTCTCCTGGTTGCAGAGGACCGGTCTGTTGTCCTTCCTCCCCTCGAATCTCCTGGTATTGAAATACCTGCAGCATCTGCCTCTGTGCCGGAGCGCGTACCGTTGGAAATACGGCTCTACTCTTTCTGGTATCTGGTGCCATGCAGAGACCCAACCGATGGCGAGACTCTTTCGGCAGACCTCCTCCTCCTTCCGGAAACTTCCTATGAATAGAGGTTTGACTCTGCCCTCGGTACGCGGTTCTCTTTATTAATATTTCCATACGGGGTATACTTTTTCACACGCGCATATTTCAGAAAAGACGAAGGGAATACACTGAGGGAATTATGACCGAAATGATTCTGCAGAACTGGCTGAGCCTTCTTCCAATTATCATACTGTCCGTTCTCGCGGTGGGTTTGATCATCGAACGGGTGCTTTTTTTCATATCCCTTGTAGATCGGAACAAGACAGGAGTTCCCGTGTCTATAGATCTCTTGCATATGCAGCAACCTTGGAAGGTCGAAGAGATGCTCAAAGATCGCAAAGATCCGCAAGCCCGTATTCTGCTGGAAGGCATAAGACTCAGAAATCAAAACATCATGGAAACAAAGAATAAACTGGAAGCCTTTGCGAACAAACAGGTGGCCCGCATGGAGAGAAATCTCTCTTTTCTTCCCGGCATAGCAAATATCGCGACGCTCCTTGGCCTGTTCGGAACCGTCACCGGTATGATTCTCACGTTCTACACTATGAAAGTATCCGGCTCGTCAGATCCCTATGTTCTCGCAGGCGGCATTTCTCAAGCGCTCCTGACTACCGCTTTCGGCCTTGCTGCCGCCATACCCAGTCTCATTGCATACAATGTTTTCAACAACATCATCAACTCGTATACAGGCAAGATGGAGAATCTCATCAACGAGATCCTCGCCGTGTATTCGAGGAAAACTCTCTTCCCACTCTAGGATGTGTCATGGACAACGTTTCTGTCAAACTGAAAAGGCGCAACAGACGGGAGGAGGGGCTCTTGCTTACTCCGCTCATAGACATGATTTTTCTCGTGGTTATTTTTTTCGTCCTTAACACGAGTTTCACCCGGCAGTCCGCTTTGAACGTAAAACTTCCGCAGGCCGTAACAGGTTTGGAAATGGTTTCCTCTCAGACGGAAATTCGTGTAACCATTACAGAGGATAGAAGGTTATATATTGATAAGGAAGAAGTGAAACTCGAAGAGCTCGAGGCTGTTCTTTCGTCGAGGATGAAGGGGCAAAGGCAGATATTAATTCAGGGGCACGAGAATACGCCCTACAAGCTTATTATCAAGGTGATGGATGCTGCTAGAGCCTTGGGCTTGGAGGGAGTTACCCTGGTAACAGAAAGAATCGAACCATGATCAGAAGAAATACAGCGGTTTCCATGCTCTGTTCTGCGGGAATACACATCGCGGCAATGGCGTGGATACTTTCTTTTCCGTCCCCCTCTGTGGAAGCGCCTGTTTCGCCGCTGGTTGTAACCTTGAAATTCTCATCCTTTCTTTCTGGTCCGCCCATAGAAGCAGCAACTGTTCAGTCTGAAAAAGAAGTACGCCCTTATGTCGTGCAAAGAGCACAGGTGCAGGTTCCTTCGGATGAGTCACGCGTGGCATTACCTTCTTTCGATTCAAAGCCGAACTTTTTCGATGCACTTCCGCACCATTCTGCCTCTGCTGGTCAAACGCTCAGTCTCCAGACAAAGGCGGTTCATCCTAAACCGGAAAAACTGCCGGAGCTTCCGGACATTCCTCTTGAGCTTCCTCCCCTTGACATGGATCCTGTTCCGGAACCCTTCGACAGGACGGTTTCCTCCTCCGTTGAAGATACGGTTGCGTTCCAGTGGCAAGACGGAATCGAGAGGAAGATAAGACAAAAGCCATCGTTGCGGTTTCCCCAATCCCTCGTACGCCTCGGGCAGGAAGCTTCGGTGAAAGCCTATGTCGAGGTCGATTCTTCTGGAAATGTTGTGAAAGTGGAAATTGCTGAAACTTCGGGATACACTGATGTCGATACAGCTGTGATCCAGGCATTGCGTGAGCACCTGTTCGCTCCGCGCACGGATTCCCGGGAGACGAGCAAGGGATTTGCAGTGTTCAAGTTCAAACTGGAGAAGAGCCGTTGAGCGCAAGAAGCAGGGTGAACATACATATCGTGCAGGCTGCGATACTCGTGTGCCTCATCGCGCTCACCGCTTGGGGATTGCATCCTCTTCGGAAAGAAATCGATAGGCGGATAGAAATTCTCAAGACAGAGGCTGTCGCCTTTCTCGAAGCGAAGCTGGGGCGGGAGATTTCGTATGAATCCATTTCCCCTTCGATCTTCAGCTACATCGAAATAAAAAACCTTTCCATAAAGAAAACAGGAACGGAACCTCTCCTTGTTATGAACAAGGTAAAAGTCTATTATAATATCTTCTCGATCATCGCAGGCAGAATCCCTGAAGCGTTTTACGAAGTGAGTATAGAACATACGCGCTTCACATTTTTCGAGAAAGAGAACGAAGATATCATCGCATTGTTCAATACACTCATGCGCGGTGCAGGCGAATCGCCAGAACTCGACGGCATCAGCATCAAACTGACGGGAAAGAATCTGAATGCACGGATCGTACTGTCCGGAGGAGAATACACACTCGACAGAATATTTTTCGCATTCGAACCGAAAAAGGATCAGTATCTGTTTTCCTTCAGAGGCAACGCGCAGGCGAGATTCGGCGAAAACGTACTGGGCTTGAAGCATATCCGCAGCTCTGCCATATTGACAGGATCGGTGAGCAAGGATTTTTCCTTCGCAAATTTCAACGCGAAACTCGGCTCCATCGATACGAATCTCATTGCAGCGCAAGCACAGACCTTCAGCATCCTATTCAGAGAAAACAAATTGGAACTGAGGAAGATTCAAGATAAACTGCCCATAGACCTGGCAGCACAGTATTCGTTTTCGGATGAAACACTGACTCTGGCCTTCGCAGCTGAGCGATTTTCTCCCTCGATGTTCGTCATGCTCCAGAAGGAATTGTCGTGGCTGCGTCCATGGTTTTCTTCCATCATAACCGGGTCGGGCAATTTCACCTGGAATGTCAGGCAGAACGTTATCCGGTACGCATATGTCGGAAATGCCTTGATACAGAACAAGCAGCTTCCGAGCGCCTTGAATATCGAAACGGATATCTCTGGAGACAGCAAACTCCTCGATGTGCGATCTCTGCGCGTCGAAACGGATTTAGGTTTTTTTTCCTTTCAGGGCGATATCGACCTTACCACGTTCTATCCTCAAGGTAATGCAGAAGTATTCAATTTCAAGATGCCGACGGGTAAATTGCTCAATACGGCGATCGCGGTTACGCGGAAGCCGGATGCTCTCACCGTACGATCAGACGATATCGAATACGGCGGCGTTCACATCTATGATGCGGCTATTGTTCTGTATCCGCGGAAAGACAGTTTCGACTTTTCGACGGAATTCCGTTTCGAGCCCGATGAAACTGTTTCGAAAGTCAGAGCCGAGGGGAGCGTGGCTCTGAAACCAGCGTTGTTTTTGCAAGTGAATGCCGTACTACCCGATATTCCGCCTGAGAAGATCTATGCTGTAGCAGTATCGGAGAAGAATTTTGATCGGGATCTCTCCGATCTTATGCAACAATTCGCCGTACGAGCCGAGATATTTGTCACCACAGACTTCTCCCAAATGACTGTGACTTCGCCGGGCCTCCGTATATATGAAAAGAAAAATCCTGCGCATTATGTCAACCTCGCGATAGCCACGAACAATGAGCAATTGGCTATCCGCCAGATCACGGTTTCTTGGGATGCGATTCAGGTGAGGGGTAATATTTCAGGAACGTATTCGTCTGATTTTTTCGATTTCTCTGCTTCGTTCGAAATACAGAATAAACCGTATGAGTTTTCAGGTTTTTTTTCTCTGCGGGACAGATATATCACGGTGACCGGAAGCCATTCGCTGGTATTATCGGCCTTCCTCACACCGCTCAACGAAGTCGTATTCAAGACGAGCGTCAAGAATTTCCCCATACCTATAGACGATGAAACAGTTTCCCTTTCATTTGAAGGTAAGGGAGTATTCGCTAGCCTCCAGGACTGGAATTTCCTCATCGATAATGCGGTAGTGGGAAACATACCGGTTCTTCCCGCCAAGCCGAGTACCGCTTCGTTTTCCGCTCAGATCAAACCGCAGTCCGTCACGTTCTATCAAGTGCGGTTCAAGGATTCCGTATCCGAAGTGTTCGGCAATGGTGCTCTTCGCATGAATCTCTTCGATCCGTTCCGGGCCGAAGGCTGGTTGCAGTTGTCAAGACCGATGTCGGGAGAATCGTATACCGTCCAGGCGGATATACAGAAAGATCACATTTCTGGGCGAATTGCCTTCAACCGTTCGCCTCTGACCAGATTTGGAAAGTTTCCGATCCGCGGAATGGTTGCAGGTCAGATATCCGTCTCCGGTGCTCTGCAGCAGCCAGAGGTTTCCATGAACCTCTCGCTGCAGGAAGGTTTTTTCAATGCGGATCCGATCAGCCTGAAGGCTCAAGCCGCTCTGGGAAAGGATAAGCTGACTATAACATCCCTGCAGGTCGCCTATCTTGCAAATACGCTTTCGGATGGCTTCGGTTCCCTCAATATGAGAACAGGGGAGTTCGCTGCTTCAACAAAATACAAAGGGGATGTCGGCGGCCCCTTATCCCTGACGCTCTCGGCTGCTGGAAAATTCGATGCGGCACAGTATCCACTCAAACTCGAAGATATCGCGAAGGCGAATTTTTCCGGTACTTTGACCCTGCATGGAATTCGCACGGGGGACACGCCGTTCGATCCGTGGGATTTTTCGTTCAGACGAACGAACGACGGTTTCCTTTTGAACGGGGGGAGAGATTCTTCCGTAATAGCCAGCATCCGAAAGGACGGAGAATTCCTGCTTGTGTTGAAAAATCCGCTTCCCCTTCAGTTTTCCGCTTCGGGGTATCTTCGGGATACGGATATCGAAGCGTCCGTTGATGGAATCGTTCTGGATTTGAAAGCCTTCGGCGATTTGTGGCGAATGCAGTATTTCCAATTGGAAAAGGGGGTGGCACGCGGGAGCCTGCTGATCCGTGGTCCGATCAACGATCCTGATTTCTTCGGTTCGCTTACAGCGGAAAACGGATATGCATCCTCTGAACCCTTACCGAATCTCATAGGGCCCCTGAATACCTCGATCGTATTCGAGGAAAAGATGTTGAAAATTCCCGCCATCATCGCATCTTCGGGGGACGGCTCGCTCGAAGCTTCTGCATCTGTCACGTTCGACCATTGGTTCCCTCAGGATTATAAGGTAGCCATATCCATAGAAAAAGGTAAAGGCATACATGCTGTCAGGCGATTCGGGAGGTTGGCCTTCGACGGGTATGCGCTTGGAAAGCTCTTTATCGAGGGCGACATGCAGAGTGCGACTCTGCGGGGAGATGTACGTGCCAATTTCGCTTCCGTAACCATCGAGGCCCCCAGTCAACAGCCCAGCCCTTTGAAACTGCCGGCTGTGCCGGTGCAAAAGAAAGGAGACGAGTTCGCGTTGTTCGCTGATGTGACGGTTACTACCGGAAGAGGAGTCGAGTTTTTCTGGCCCTCCAAGACGCTTCCGATACTAAGGACATTCTGCGAAACAGACAAGAAAATCCGGGCTACCTATGCGAGTCCCACGGAGCAGTATACGGTTTCGGGGGATGTGAGCGTAAAAGGGGGGGAGATTTTTTATTTCGACAGGAATTTTTACGTAAAAGAGGGGAGCATTTCATTCAAGGAAGATCAGGATGTGTTCGATCCGCGCCTGACCGCACGGGCGGAAATGCGCGAAATCGGTCCGGAAGGAACCGTACGCATCTACCTCATCGCAGATGAAAGCAAATTCAGTCAATTCTCTCCACGATTCGAATCCGATCCTCCTATGTCGGATCTGCAGATTTTTCAGGTGCTCGGACAAGGGTTCATAGCGGGATCCACCGGTAACGACATAAGTCTGTCTTCCGCGCTTCTGCTTACGTCCAATGTGTTGAGTCAGTTCAGTATCATGCGTTCCTTCGAGACCTCTGTGAAGGGATTGCTCAATCTCGACGTGTTTTCCTTACGATCACAGATACTGCAGAATTTGCTCGCCGAAAAAGTTTTCGGTCAGAACACCTCATCTTCGGATGTGGGCGTTTCTTTCGGAAGATATCTTGACAACACGAGTCTTTTCCTTGGAAAGTATCTGGGAAACGATTTGTTTCTCCAGATGCTTGTCCGGCTGCAGTCTGTGGAAACACTTTCGCCGCAGAGTACGGCTTTCGGAGATTTGATGGTGGATTCAGAAATCAGTCTTGAATGGAAGACTCCGTTCTTCCTGTTGAAATGGTCATTCTTGCCCGAACATCCGGAAAATCTGTTTCTTACGGATAATTCTCTCTCATTCACATGGAGATATTCATTCTAACAAGGAGCTTGTATGCGGAAATTGCTTTGCTTGGTCGGCCTGTTTCTCGTATTCCTTTTTTCTGCCGTGGCGCAGGATGCTTCGGAATGGTACATGAACAAACCTATCTCCAAGATATATTTCACCGGTCTCGAATCGGTTCAGGATCGCGAGCTCCAAGCCATTATAAGCCCCTATATCAATGCGCAATTCACGGATGACCTTTTTTGGGAACTCCAGAGCAGATTATATGCGCTCGATTATTTCGAGGAAATAACACCGAAGGCGGTGCCGGGCGACGATTCCGGAAACACCGTGGTCATAGAGTTTGCAGTGAAAGAGCGCCCGCATGTGGATTCGATAACGATTATCGGAAATAAGCGACTGAGGAACGATGAAATTCTGGAAGTAGTTCTTCTGAAAAAAGGCGATATGGCCAACAAAACGAAGCTCAAAGTCGATACGGATGCTATCAGGAATCTCTATCTCGAAAAAGGATATCCACAGGCGGATGTAAAAAGCTCTATGGAAAAAAACGAGACCGCGAACACGGTGAAAATCTTTTTTGAGATCAATGAAGGGTATCAGACTACTATCCGAAAAATACGATTCTCGGGCAATAATTTCGCTTCCGAAAGTACGCTCAAAGGAGTCATGCAGACGAAGGAACAAAATTTTTTCAACAGCGGAGCGTTTCAGGAGAAAAAACTCGAAGCAGACAGGGCCCTCATAGAGAATTATTATTGGGAAAAAGGGTATATAGACGCTCGGGTGACGAATATAACCAAAGATATCGAACAGGATAAGGAAGAGGGACGGAATTATCTCATCGTGACGCTGTACATCGAGGAAGGAGAGCAGTGGATCTACGGCGGCATGCAATTCGAGGGAAACCAGATATTCTCAACCGATAAGCTCAACGAGCTCGTATATCAGAAACCGGGAACAATTATTAACAAGAAAAAACTCGAATCCGATTTTCAACGCGTACTCGATCTGTACTACGAAAACGGGTACATATTCAACGATATTTCCCGCAGAGAAGAACGGGACGATGCTGCGAAAAGCGTTACGTATTTTGTGAAGATCATCGAACGCGGAAGAGCACACATAGAGAACATACTCATAAAAGGGAACAAAAAGACAAAAGATTTCGTGCTGAGAAGAGAACTGCCCATAGAGGTCGGCGATGTCTTCAGCAAATCAAAAGTCATTGAAGGGTTGCGGAATCTGTACAACCTTCAATATTTTTCCTCGATTACTCCGGAGACCCCTCAGGGAAGCGCGGAAGGGCTCATGGATTTGATCATCAATGTGGAGGAACAGAGCGCAGCCGATATCAGTTTCGGCATCGTATTCACGGGAGCAACAGAGTTTCCGATCTCGGGACAGATCAAATGGCTAGACAGGAATTTTCTCGGATACGGACAGTATTTCGGCATAGAGACAAAGGTGGCATCGGATGAACAATCGCTGACGTTCAGTTTCACCGAGGGCTGGCTCTTCGGTCAGCGGTGGTCCGGCGGAGTGAGTTTTGCCATCAGCCATAAACTGGTAACCGGCGTTGCTCAGGATCTGCTCGCGCCGATCAATGTAGGAGTGCCGGATCCGTTCGACGGCCACTACGTGTTCAATGCGGACACCGAATATCCGACGGGAAGCGGAGTTACCTATGCGGCAGGCCAGGCTTTTCCCGGCATACCTTCCAGCACGGAGATATCCACATACGGTCTCGTCACGGACTATGTGTACTATGTGACGAAGTATCTGAGCATCCCGAATCAGAACACCATGCAGTACGACGAATTTACCTTTTCGCTGGGAGGAAGCACAGGGTACAGTTTCTATACACCGATCGGCAAATTCATCACAAAGACCGGATTATCGTTTTCGCCTACCTACATATGGTATGACAAAACTCTGTACAGACCGTTCAATGAGGATACGAGGAACAATTTCGACACATGGGATTGGGTGAACAAATGGATCGTGGATCTGTCATGGGACACGCGGGACCTTATATACAATCCAAGCCTCGGCTTTTTCATCGATCAGACCTTTACCTATACCGGTGGAATTCTCTTCGGCGACAGACAGTATATAAAGTCCGAATCCAAGTTAGAAGGATTTCTTCCGATAGTGAACATCCCGGTATTCGAAGGCTGGAATTTCAAACTCGTGTTAGCATTGCATTCCGCCATTTCGTTCATACTCCCGCAGTTCAATGGGGAGCTGAAAGCCACCGACAGCGACAAATTGGCAGTAGACGGGATGTTCATAGGCAGGGGATGGACGAAGACGGTCGGTTACGAGGCGCTTTGGGATAACTGGATAGAGCTCCGCATGCCTATCATCGATCAAGTGTTCTCATGGGATAGCTTTTTCGACGTGGTTATTCCATGGCAGCATTGGAACGACCTTACGATCTCACCCGAAAAGATACTGTTCGGATTCGGCAGCGGAATCCGTTTCACTATGCCGCAGTTCCCCATACGCTTCTATCTTGCGAAGCGGTTTAGCATCGTGGATAATCAGGTCGTGTGGCAGAAAGGCAATCTGTTCGCAAATACGTCGGAGGCGGGTTCTGGGATCGATTTTGTCGTCTCTTTTGGCATTGATCTGTACTGAGAGGAGAACCATGATGGTAAAAAAAAGCTTAGTAATGTTCGTATTGTTTGCGGGTATCGCGTCTGTTCCTGTGTGTGCTCAGCGGATACCGAAGTTCGGAGTAGTCGATCTTTCGCGGATATATTCGCTGTATTTCAGGGAATCTCAGGCTGTGCGGGAACTGGAGGATCTGAGACAACGAATTCAGAAAGAAATCGATGCCCGTACAAGCGAAATTCAAAGCCTTGAAAGCAGAAAACTCGATGCGGAGACTTCGGGGAATGAAACGCTTGCGCTTCAGCTCGATAACCAAATTTACGAAAGAAAGCGTTATCTGAACGACTACATACGAATCAAGAATGCTCAGCTGCAGGAGCAGCGTGATGCGCTCACTGAATCTTCAGGCTTTCTTGCAGAAATAGTGAAAGGCATTTCTTATGTGGCGGAGAGTGAAGGGTATTCCGCTATTCTCAAAAGCAGCGATGCGGATCTGGTGTGGTGGCACAAAGAGGTGGACATCACGGATAAGGTGATAGAGTATCTCGTCAAGCAAGCGGGGAAACGGTAAGGCGCGGGAAACAGCTTCAATGGCAGAAACAACGCCAATGATGGAACAGTATTCGCGGATCAAGGATCGGCACAAGGACACGGTACTGTTCTTCAGACTGGGCGATTTCTACGAAATGTTCAAGCAGGATGCCGTGGAGATCAGCGCATTGTTGAACCTCACGCTGACGAAACGAAACGGAATTCCGATGTGCGGCATACCCTATCATGCCGCACACTCGTACATCGCGCGTTTGCTGAAAGCCGGAAAAAAGATCGCTATCTGCGAACAGATGGGTGTACCAAAACCCGGGAAAAATCTGGTAGACAGGGATGTCATAGAGATCATCACTC
Source organism: uncultured Spirochaetales bacterium (assembly GCA_964631915.1). Lineage (GTDB taxonomy): Bacteria > Spirochaetota > Spirochaetia > CAZWAS01 > CAZWAS01 > CAZWAS01. The sequence continues at coordinate 33,060 of CAZWAS010000009.1, forward strand.
CCGGCACTGTGCTCGAAGAGGATTTTCTCGATAAGACATCGAACAACTACATTCTCGCGTTAGGCGCTTATAAAGAATTTCTTTCGCTTGCATGGGTCGATCTTTCGACCGGGGAATTTAAGGTATCCGCAATTCCGTTTCAGGATACATTGGAAGGCTTGAAAAAAGAATTCCTCCGCCTGCGACCCAAGGAAATCGTCATCCAGGAGTCGCTTCTCGAGGAAAACACGCGCGTGAACGCCGTCGTCGCGGAGCAAGCCGGTATCCTTGTGAATCGCTATCCGGATTGGTATTTCGATATGCATGAAAGCAGAAAGAGGCTCCTCGCACAGTTCGGTGTGGCAAATTTGAAAGGATTCGGTATTTCCGATGATTATCCAGGCATATTCGTATGCGGTATGCTTTTGCAATATCTGGAGGATACCTCAAAAAATCTTCTTTCCCATATTCGGTCCGTCGCTGTGTACAAAGAAGAGGACTATGTGGGCATGGATGAATCTACGCAGAAAAATTTAGAGCTTGTTTCGAACCTTCACGACGGCACGAGGCGTTATTCGCTTCTCGATGTGCTCGATTTTACCAAAACCGCCATGGGTTCTCGAATGCTCAGGCAATGGATCGTATCGCCGCTGAACCGGGTGCAGAGGATCAAGGAACGGCAGAAGCGTATCGAGGAACTGTACAGGAATCAGGGGTTACTCTCTTCCCTGCGGAACTCCCTCGGCAGCATGCTCGACCTCGAACGACTTTCCGCACGCGTTGCCATGGATAAAGCACACGCCAAGGATCTTCTCGCCATAGGGCAAACCCTCTGTGCCCTGAAAGATATAGAAAATCTTCTCAATGATATATATGAAGGCCATTCATTCTGGAGCGAAACGGCGGAGGATAGTCGGACAGTGGAGACGGTCAGGCAACTGATAGCGGACTCGATAGCGGATGAGCCTTCTTATCAATGAAGGTAATATCATCCGCGACGGGTTTCATGCGGAGCTCGATGCGCTTCGCAATTTGAAGTCGAACTCCAGGGAGGTACTCGAGCGATATCTGGAAAAAGAACGCGAGGCAAGCGGTATCCCGAATTTGCGGATTCGGTACAATAAAATAATCGGGTACTACATCGAAATAACGAAATCGCATCTCAACCTCGTTCCGGGCCACTTCATACGGAGACAATCGCTTGTAGGAGGCGAACGGTACACGACAAACCGTCTCATCGAGCTGGAGACCGAGCTCAACTCCGCATCCGAACGGATCATCGAATTGGAGAGAACTCTATTCCTCGAAATCAGAAATACAGTGAAACAGACAGTGCCTCTGTTGCTCCGCATAAGCGATCATATAGCGCACCTCGACTGCTATCAGTCCCTCGCTCAGGCGGCCACGGTTCGTGGCTATGTGATGCCTGAAATTTCCGAAGCAGGTGAAATTTTTATATCGGAGGGGAGGCATCCCGTCGTTGAAGCGCATATGAGATCAGGAGAATTTATACCGAACAGCATTCACTTGAAATCCGGGGAGAAGAGTTTTGCTCTCATCACCGGGCCGAACATGGCGGGCAAATCTACATTCCTGCGGCAGACGGCGCTTATCACCCTAATGGCGCAAATGGGTGGATTTGTGCCTGCGGAAAGCGCTCGGATCGGTATCGTTGACAAAATTTTTTGCAGGGTAGGGGCACAAGACAACCTGGCGCGCGGAGAATCGACTTTCCTTGTAGAGATGAACGAGACGGCGAACATATTGAGGGCTGCCACGGAACGTAGCCTTGTCATCATGGATGAAGTGGGGCGTGGGACGAGCACGAACGACGGGCTTGCCATAGCATGGGCGGTGTCGGAATATATACTGAATGTTCTGCATGCAAAAACGCTTTTTGCCACTCATTATCATGAGCTTACCCGCATAGAACATGAGCAATTAATGAATCTTTCCATGGAAGTGCTCGAAACAAAAGGAGAAATCGTTTTCCTAAAACGTGTGATAAACGGAGCGGCCGAAAATTCGTACGGTATTCACGTTGCGAAACTCGCAGGTCTTCCTGAGCAGGTGATCGCGCGAGCTGAATCCATTCTATCGGAAATTGTGAAAAAGGAACGAAACCTCCCTGCCGAAATCCACGTGTCTGCCGGCTCCTCGGCGAAACAGCAAGAGCTTTTTTCTCCACAGGAATTGGTGTGCGGGGAAATTCGCGCATTCGACCTGAATCGTTCCACTCCGCTGGAGTGTATGCACGCCATAGAGCGCTGGAAACGCGATATCGGATAGTAGAAGCACTATCGAAAAAAAGCCCGTACATCGGATTGATGAGTCTACACGCTCCACTGTATGCGATGCTCGATTTTCTCTTCCCTTCGTTCTGCCTGTTGTGCGGCGGTTCCTTTTTGTTCACATCCCGCGAATTCCTGCCCTTGTGCCCTGATTGTTTCCATGCACTGCGGCCTCTCGAAGGGATTCGCTGTTGCGTATGCGGTGTGCCACTCATCTCCGAACACGGAATATGCATAAGATGCAGGGAACGACAGTTCTCCTTCGAAACGAACCATTCGATCTTTGCATATGGAGGGGCGGCAAAGATGCTTCTGCGGCTCTACAAATTTCAAGGGAAAAAAGAGCTCGCATGTGTGTTTGCCCTCCTGGTACAGCAGTACCTCCGCCGATCCTTACCTGGTATTCCGCTTGTTCCCGTTCCATTCAGGAAGAAGAGCAGAAAAAAACGAGGATGGGACCATATTCTTGCCATTACATCGATCCTTCGGAGGAAATACGATATCCCTGTTCTGGACATCCTCTCGCGAAAGGATACCCTGCCGCAAAAGACTTTGAAGTACGCAGAACGGATTTCTCACTTGAAAGGTAATATCGCGATAAAACCGAACGCGGGGACGATTCCTGGCCATATCGTGCTGTTCGACGATGTGTTTACCACAGGAGCCACCGTATCCGAGTGCAGTGCTGTTCTGAAACAACACGGTGTAGTACGAATATCGGTTTTAACGCTTGCCATGGATTGATATTCACTTTGAACAGATGTTCTTCTTTTTTTGTGTGCAATGAACCATGGATAGATAGTGCTGGAGTAATTTTAGGGCACCTCTAAAAACTCTTTTTTTTTTCGCAATTGACACAGTTCGTACATCTTGCTATTCTGTACATACGACATGAACATTCTTTTGGTGCAAAAGAGTCGAAGCGAATCGACTCTTTTTTTATAGGCGGGTGCTTGTGTTGAAAGAACAGGAATTCCCTGCGCTGTATCGCGATCTCGATCCTATTCTCCGGACCTGCGGGTATGGAATCGTCGAGCTCAGCACACGGAAGAGTCGGGATGGATTTCACGTCTATCTGGTAGTGCACAGCCAGAATGGTATCGGGCTCGACGATTGCGAGAAGATTTCGAAGTTGGTGCTTCCGAGAATTGAAGTCATCGAAGACCGCAGGGATGTTCAGCTTGAAGTGTCGTCTCCCGGTTTGGGAAGGGTTTTGAAACATGCGCACGAATTGTCGGTTTTTCGGGGCAAGCGAATAAGCGTACTGAGCGGAAGCTCAGGGACATGGGTTCAGGGAACGATCCTTTCCTATGAGAACAGGGTGTTGAAGCTGGAAACGGATACTAATGGTGTGATAGATATGGGCATCGATTCCATACAAAAGGCTAAATTAGACAACGCGTAAGGAGGCACAGGACAAAGAATGTCTTCCGAATTGGCAGATGCAATACGACAGCTCGTACAGGATCGCGGGATTTCTGAAGAGCTGGTAATGAAAACGATAGAGGAGTTTCTTCTCGCTGCATATAAGAAACGCTTCGGCACTATGGAAAACGCAGTGGTGCGATTCAGCGAAGACGGCAGCGACGTAACAATTTTCGCTCAGAAGAAGATAGTCGATGAGGATGAGCTCTACGATCCCGTAACGGAGATTTCTCTGAAAGACGCCCTAGAATACGATAGCGAATGCGAAATCGGCGACGAACTGCTCATTGAAATCAATCCGATGGAATTCGACAGGGTTGCAGTGCAGAGCGCAAAGCAGAAAGCCCGTCAGACGCTCCGCGAAATTCAAAAGGATACCCTCTATTCTGAGTTCAAGGATAAAGTAGGCGAAATGATCATCGGCTACTACCAGCGGGAGAGAAACGGCAACATTTATGTGGATCTGGGAAAAACGGAAGGCATTCTGCCGAAGAAGTATCAGTCGCCCAGGGAAATCTACCGTCCAAATGACAGAATCAAGGCTCTCATATACGAGGTGAATAAGACCTCATCCGGATTGCAGATTGTTCTTTCCCGAACCCACACCGATTTCGTCAGACGTATTTTCGAACTCGAAGTTCCTGAGGTTTACGATAAGACCGTGGAAATTTTCAAGATCGTCAGAGAACCAGGATACAGAACGAAACTCGCTGTGTACTCGAACAGGGATGATGTGGATCCGGTAGGCGCATGCGTGGGACTCAAAGGAGTCCGCATACAGGCCATTGTGCGCGAGTTGGAAGGGGAGAAGATCGACATTCTGAAGTATGATACTGACCCGAGGATCTTCATCAAAAACGCTCTTTCTCCGTCCGAAGTAAGCAATGTCATAATACTCGATGAAGGCAAGCGTCAGGCTTTGGCCATTGTCCCGGAAAATCAACTTTCGCTGGCTATCGGCAAACAGGGGTTGAATGTCCGGCTTGCGAACAGGCTTGTGGACTGGAACATAGATGTGAAGACGGAAGCTCAGTTCGAGGAAATGGATCTCTCCGCTGAAACGAAAAAAGCCGTTTCGGCGCTGTTCAGCGAAATTGAAGAAGAGGAAGAAGAAATCACCAGGATCGCTGAACTTCCCGGTATTTCGGAGCGGCTCGTTGCAGTTCTGAAAGAAAACGGAATCGAGCTCATCGAAGATCTCGTTTCTCTTACACAGGAAGAGCTGAATAATCTCAAAGGCATTACCGAAGACGATGTAAACACCATTCAGGGTATCATAAACGATACTGTTGAAATCATCGAAGAGACATTCGCACAGGAAGAGGTTGCTGGAGAGCAGGCGCAGGCTCAAGATACAAATGTACAGGAGCAACACGGGGACGAAGGCGAAGAGGAAACATATGAATGTCCTGAATGCGGAGCATCCATAACCAGCGATATGACGACATGCCCGAATTGCGGCGTCGGACTGAGCTTCGAATTGGATGAAGAATCGGAAGAAACAGAAGAAAAATAAGGTGGTGTATGTCCGAAGAACTGGAAAAGAAGCCGAAAGCGAAACTCATAAAGCATAAGAAACCCGATGCACCGGAAGACCCTCAGGCTGTTGCGGAAAAGAAAAAGGTAGTAGTGGTCAAAAAGAAAGTCGTTGTGGTGAAAAAACCTCCTCAGGCTGTCGCTCCGAAACCCGAACCCGCGGCAGAGGAACAATACGAAGGACATGTGGAACAAACACCTGTAGTCGATCAAGTTCGCATCGAACCTGAGAAAAAACCGGAAGCAGTTAAACCACCTTCTCCGCCGATTCAGCAAAAGCCCGAGAAGATCGACCAAAGGCCGCATGCCCAGGTACAGCAGCAGGGAGAGCATAGGCCCCCTCCCCAGCATCCAGGGCAGCAGCAATCTCAATATCAGCAGCGAAGAGATGGTTCGAGAAATGAGCAGTATCCGCCTCGTAGACGTTTTCAGGACCAACGGCCCACAGCCCCTGGTCCAAGATCCGGTCCTTCGGGCCAGAGAGGATATGTACCGCAGGGCAGACCACCTCTCGGTTCTTCGCAAGGCAGACCTCCTTTAGGAGCACGGCCGAAAATAGAGAAACCGGATGCCATTGTAGAGGAGAAAAAGGCAGGTCCGAAAAAATTCTTCAAAGCCAAAAAGAAAGAGGCCTACGAGAAAAAGAAAAAAGAAGAGCATGAAGAGAAACTCCTCCAGCAAAAGAAAAAAGCTGCCATGAGGGCTAACCCGATTCCGAAGGAAATTGATATCATGGAAGTCATAACGGTCTCCGAGCTGGCGAGGAAAATGAATCTGAAAGGCGCGGAATTGATTGCAAAGCTCATGACTATGGGTATGATGGTCACCATCAACCAGCAGATAGATGCTGACACAGCTTCCATTCTTGCGGAAGAATACGGGTGCAAAGTGAATATTGTATCTTTGTACGATGAAACCATAATCGAAAGTTCCAGCGATGAAGAGGAAGATATCCGCCCGAGGCCGCCGATCGTCACTGTGATGGGACACGTTGACCACGGAAAAACGAAACTCCTGGACGCAATACGCACGACGAATGTGGTGGATCAGGAATTTGGCGGAATAACGCAGCATATCGGAGCGTACCGGGTAAAGCTCCCACAGGGCGAGATCGTGTTCCTCGACACCCCAGGCCATGAAGCATTCACGCTTATGCGTGCTCGGGGGGCCCAGATAACGGATATAGTCGTTCTCGTAGTGGCAGCCAATGATGGAGTCATGCCGCAAACCGCGGAAGCGATAAGCCATGCGAAAGAGGCGAAAGTTCCGATCATCGTCGCAATCAACAAAATTGATCTGCCCGAAGCGAATCCCGACCGCGTGAAACAGCAACTCGCTGAATACGACCTCATTCCGGAGACGTGGGGTGGCCATACGTTGTATAACGAGATTTCCGCTCTGAAAAAGCAGGGAATAAACGAGCTCCTGGAGAGCATTCTGCTCCAGGCAGAGATGCTCGAGCTCAAGGCGGATTACAACTGCAGGGCAGAGGGGAAGGTGATCGAATCGAAAGTGGACCATGGGCGAGGCATAGTTTCCACGGTTCTTGTTCAGAAAGGAACGCTCAGAGTGGGGGATTCTTTTGTCGCGGGAATTTTCCCAGGCAAAGTCCGCGCTCTGTTCGACGACAAGGGCGAAAAACTCCTCGAAGCCACTCCATCCACACCGGTAGAGGTGTTGGGATTTACCGGCATTCCGAATGCAGGAGATCCTTTCCAAGTGACGGAGAGCGAAAAGTCGGCTCGTCAGGTCGGCGCAAAGCGACAGGAGCTCAAGAAGGTCGAGGCTGCGAAGAATGTCAAAAAAATCACTCTCGACAACCTCTACGATTCCATCAAGGACGGAGAAATTCAGGAGCTGAAGGTCATCATCAAAGGCGATGTCCACGGTTCTGTTGAAGCTTTGCAGAATGCTCTGGAAAAACTCAGCACCCGGGAAATACGGCTCGTGGTCATACACGCATCCGCTGGCGCGATCAACGAAAAGGACGTCATGCTTGCCTCGGCTTCTAATGCTATCATCATCGGTTTTCATGTGCGGCCTACAGCCAAAGCACAGCTCGTTGCCGATCAGGAAAAGGTCGAGATCAGGAAATATACCATCATTTACGACGCGTTGGAAGACATCAAGGCAGCCATGGAAGGGCTCCTCGCACCGGAATTGAAGGAAGAGACCATAGGTACCGTGGAAGTCAGAGAAACGTTCAAAGTGCCAAAGATAGGGCTTATAGCAGGATGCTATGTGACATCTGGGAAAATAAAAAGAACTTCAAGCGTCCATGTCATACGGGAAGGCATAGAGATCCATACGGGTAAGCTTTCTTCGTTGAAGCGGTTCAAGGACGATGTGCGGGAGGTCGACGCCGGCTACGAGTGCGGCATAGGGCTCGATAATTTCTTCGACATCAAACCTGGCGACATATTCGAGGTATTCGAAATCCGCGAAATCGCCAAAAAACTGGAATAGGGACGACAGGTATGCCTAGTTTCAGATTGAAGCGGGTCGAAAGCCTTTTACAGGAGGAGATCAGCTCGCTCATTCTCATGAATACGATAAAAGATCCTCGAGTTTCCAATTTGCTTTGCATAACGCGGGTGACTGTTTCCAAGGATCTCTGCTATGCGAAAGTGCTCGTATCGAGTGTACAGGAGAAACGGGATCTTGAAGAATCGGTCGCTGCATTGAATCATGCCGCGGGATTCATTCAGGGAACGATCGGTAAGAAGCTCAGGATGCATGCGACTCCGAAACTCAGCTTCCATATCGATACGGCGCTTCAGAAAGGCTTCGATATCACACAACAGCTAAAGGATCTTGTCGGTTGAGTGCACGATTCGACGGACTTGTAATGCTCAATAAACCTGCACAGCTTTCTTCGTCCGGAGCGGTCGGAAAACTCCGGAAAAAAATAGGCGGCGCACGTGCGGGCCACACAGGAACCCTCGATCCGTTTGCCGAAGGGCTTCTTCTCATTCTCATAGGCGGCATGACGCGATGCGCGGATCTTTTTTCATCCCTCGATAAGGAATATGTGGGAACATTCGTGTTCGGAAAGGAAACTTCGACTCTCGATCCAGAAGGAGAACTCGTTCGGGAAGCCCCTGTGCCTGATGTGCACACCGTCGTGAATAGCCTCGGCCTTTTTCAGGGATCTATTGTTCAGGTTCCACCGCAGTATTCCGCCGTACATGTTCAGGGGAAACGTGCCTATGAGCTAGCCAGAAAGGGGATGAAAGCGGAGATCGCTCCGCGACAGGTTTTTGTTTCTGAAATCACGGTGGAATCGTATGAGCTTCCCGAAGTGGTGTTCAGAATTCGCTGTTCCAAGGGTACCTATGTACGGTCGCTCGCTCGTGATATAGGTGCTGCTTGCGGTTCGTGCTGCTATGTTTCGAGACTGATCCGTACCCGAGTCGGACCGTTTTCGCTCCAGGACGCAGTGGACTTCGAAGGGTTCAACCCCAGCCGCGATATCCTCGGACCGGATGAGTTTTTTTCGCGCCTTTCGCATGTGGGCAAGATTAATACGAAACCTGAGGCTAGGCAGCTGATCCTTCACGGTGTAAAACCTGTTCCTGATTTCTTTGTCGCATCGCCCGACGATGAGGGTGTTTATGCCGTATTCGATGATCAGGGTACATTCCTTTCGCTCCTCCACTATGCCGGGGGCGAATTCTCATATCGGTTTGTAGCGGACTCATGAAAGTATATAACTGGGATCACATCGAAACCGACCTCGTGGAAACGGATTGCAAGACTGCCATATCGATTGGGGTATTCGATGGCGTTCATCTCGGCCATCAGACTCTCATCAGCCGCATCATCAAAAACCCCTGCGGTGCCGTTCCCTTCGTCGTCACATTCAAACAGAACCCTGCTCGGATATTGAAACCTTCCGAGTTTCCTGGTGATCTTTTTACCCTGGAACAGAAACTCGCGAAGCTCGCAGACCAGGGAGTGCAGGGAGTTATCCTGATTGACTTTTCCAGTGATATTAGTAAACTATCAGGGAAGGTGTTCTTGCATCTGCTCCTTGATAAGGTGAACATGTGTTTTCTCGCAGTCGGATTCAATTTTCATTGCGGGCATAACATGGATACGAGCGCTCTGAAGGCACGCGAATATTTGAGCGGTATTATTCCGGTGGATATCCTCGAACCCGTTATGTATGAAGGACAAAGGGTGAGCAGCTCTCGTATCCGACAGTCCATACTCAAAGGCAGATTCGATATGGTAACAAGGCTGCTCGGTTCTGAGTATAGCCTCGACGTTTCGCAGGCACAACGAAAGAAAGAGCATGGGCATGTCGTTCTGCAGAAAGAGGCGGTGGAACAGATAGTGCCGATATCGGGGAGTTTCCCGATACTATTGAAGAATGAAGGGGGAACTCGGAAGGGAAGAATAGAGATCAATGAAAGTACACTCAGATGGAAAGAACCGGAAAATTTTTATACAACGAATATCATATTCAGTGAATGAAACTAACCACAGAGAAAGGAGAATATATGTCTTTAACCAAAGAGAAAAAAGCGGAAGTGATTTCGGAATTCAGAGCTCATGAAAAAGACACAGGTTCGACGG
>CAZWAS010000009.1:42881-43387 GCA_964631915.1 uncultured Spirochaetales bacterium
AGTACAGATTGCACTTTTGACAAAAAGGATAGAAGAACTGACAGAGCATTTCAAAGTTCACAAAAAAGACCATAATTCAAGAAGAGGGCTTCTGAAGCTCGTCGGGCAAAGACGGCGGCTTCTCAAATATCTAAAACGTATGGAGCTCGAAAAATACAGAGAATTGCTGAAGAAGCTTGACCTGAGAAAGTAAAGAAAAAGCAAAGGATACTAGATGACAGAAAAAATTACGGTAAGTGGAGATACGGACCTTACCCTAGAAACAGGTAGAATGGCAAAACAAGCCAATGGTGCTGTCTTTGCCAAGTACGGCGGTTCCGCAGTGCTCGCAACCGTGTGTTGCAGCGAGCAGGAAGTGGAGGGCCTCGATTACGTACCTCTTTCAGTCGAATACAATGAAAAATATTACGCTGCAGGGAAAATTCCCGGCGGATTTCTAAAACGGGAAGGAAAACCGAAGGATAAGGAGATACTCGTATCCCGGCTCATAGACCGCCCCATGCGAC
>CAZWAS010000009.1:43397-46201 GCA_964631915.1 uncultured Spirochaetales bacterium
ATGAAAGAGCTGAAAAGGGAAATACAAGTCGTTCCTACAGTCGTGTCGACCGATCAGGTAAATCCACCCGATATCATCGCGATGGTGGCTTCGTCTGCTGCAGTGGTGATTTCCGACATACCGTTTGCGGGTCCCGTCGGAGCAGTGCGCATAGCATCAGTCAAAGGGGAACTCATCATCAATCCCAGTTTCCCTCAGATCGAAGAGAGCGAATTAGACATCGTTGTTGCCGGTACCGAAGAAGGCATTACCATGGTCGAAGGGGGTGCTAAGGAAGTTCCCGAAGAGCTTCTGCTCAAGGCCATCGATAAAGCGACCGGGATAATCCGAGAAACATGCCGAATCCAGAAAGAACTCGCAAAATTGGCGGGAAAACCGAAGATCGAGATCAAAGCCGGAGCAGAGGCACAGCTCGCTAAAAAAGACGAGATAACCGCTTATGTATATCCGTTGCTCGAAACAGCCTGTTTCGTGAAAGGAAAGAACAATAGGCATCTCGCCATCAAGCAGGTGAAAAAAGATACCATCGCCAAGTTTGAAGCGGATATTCCGGAAGAGCAGATGAAGCTTCTTGATGCGCTGTTTGAAGATTTGGAGAAAAAAATCGTACGAAAATCGATACTCGAGCGGGGAATCAGGACCGACGGACGCGGCCCTGAAGATATACGGCCCATAACGTGCGAAATCGACATACTTCCAAGAACCCATGGTTCAGCTCTTTTCACGAGGGGAGAAACACAGGCTTTGGCCGTAGCGACGCTCGGAACAGTATTCGATGAGCAGATCATGGACGACATAGACGGCGATAAGAGGGAACGGTTCATGCTGCATTACAATTTCCCTCCGTTTTCTGTAGGAGAGACCGGACGCCTTGGCACAGGCCGTAGGGAGATAGGCCACGGCCACCTCGCGCAGCGTTCCATAGCCGCTGTGCTCCCCCCTAAAAGCGAGTTTCCTTATACGCTGCGAATCGTCTCCGAAGTGCTCGAATCCAACGGATCTTCATCCATGGCTACGGTGTGCGGCAGTACGTTGTCTCTGCTGAATGCCGGAGTCCCTATCAGAAAGCCGGTAGCCGGCATAGCCATGGGACTCGTCCAGGAAGGAGATACTACCGTCATACTGAGCGATATCCTGGGAGAAGAAGATCATCTCGGCGACATGGACTTCAAGGTCGCCGGAACCGAGGACGGCATCACCGGATTCCAGATGGACATAAAGATTGCCAACGTGAATGCGCAGATCATGTCCAAGGCTCTCGAACAGGCGAAACGGGGTAGGATGCACATACTCCGTATCATGAATGCTACCATACCGCTCCCGCGGGAAGAGATATCAGAATACGCACCTAAGATCATAACGATGAAGGTCGATACCGACAAAATCGGGCTTGTGATCGGTCCGGGTGGAAAGACGATCAAGGGAATATCGGAACAAAGTGGAGCAAATATCAATATAGAAAACGACGGAACCGTCACCATCTACTGCAAGAATACCGAAGGTGCTTATATGGCGCAGCGGAACATTCTCGCGCTTGTAGAGGAACCCGAAGTAGGAAAAGTGTACACTGGAACGGTCAGGCGTATTATGGACTTCGGAGCATTCGTGGAATTTCTTCCGGGCAAGGAAGGGCTTGTGCACATTTCCAAACTGTCAAGGCAGCGTGTGAATGCGGTGACAGATGTACTGAAAGAAGGGCAGGAGATTCCGGTGAAACTCGTAGAAATCGATAAGATGGGCAGAATCAATCTGAGCTACATCGATGCGGTAGATCCGGACAACGAAGTGCCGAGCGCTCCGAGCGATAGACCGCATTATCCGCAGAGACGGGAACATTCAAACCGTCAGGGCGGCCGCCCTCCCCGGAACAGGAATTGATACGCGCGCGTACGCCTATGGAGACGAGGATTGAGGTTCTAGAAAACGGGGCCACAGTCCTGCTCGAACCTATCGAATCGACAAGTGCGGTTTCGATAGGGTTTTGGTTTTTGAATGGTTCTCGAGATGAAGAGTCGGACGAGCGAGGATTTTCGCATTTTCTCGAGCACATCCTTTTTAAAGGCACACGGAAGAGAACTGCTTTCCAGATCGCTCAAGCCATAGACAGGGTAGGCGGTAATCTGAATGCTTTCACGGAAAAAGAGGTCACCTGCTATTACTGCACGTTGCCTAAAGCGCACATCGATTTGGCATGCGATGTTCTCCTTGACATGCTCTTCCATTCGAGTCTGAAAAAAGAGGAGATCGAAAAAGAAAAACTCGTCATAGAGAACGAAATACAGGAAACATTGGATTCCCCGGAAGAACTCGGCTACGAGGAATATTTGTCCGCTTTGTGGGGAAAGCATCCGCTGGCGCTGAATATAACCGGAACGGTGGAACAAGTTGAGCGTGTATCGAAACAATCGCTCATTGATTTTTACAGATCCTGGTATGCAGCCGAAAATCTGATAGTCTCCGTGGCAGGAGGATTCGATGCTGATGCGGTTCTCAAGCTGTTGAAGAAGTCCCTGAAAACCATACCGAAAAAGGCGCGCACCGGAAAACGTACTCCGCCTGAAACAAAAGCTTCGGTTCAATACAAGGGAGGGAGTTTTCAGCAGCTCCAGATTTATACGGGAACGGCGTTCGGACCTGCCCGAAGCATAGAGGAGTATTACCGTGTCCTCGTATTCAGTACAGCGTTCGGCGAAGCGATGAGTTCGCGACTGTTTCAGCATCTTCGGGAGGACCGAGGACTCTGCTATACGGTGTATTCTTTCTTCTCGAATTACATCGATCAGGCGTTGTGGACGATTTACGGC
>CAZWAS010000009.1:46211-47755 GCA_964631915.1 uncultured Spirochaetales bacterium
TCCCTCGAGTTGTTGGACGGCTATATCGAAGGGCTTCAAACCGAATTGAAACAGCTCAGAGAGGCTCCGCCTGGCGAGGAAGAAATACGGGATGCTATTACGCATCTCGAAGGAGGACTCATCCTTTCGCAAGAAGATATGGAAACGAGGATGAAGAGACAAGCGCGACAATATATGTTCAGGGAGCGGATATACACGTTATCTGAAACTATAGATCTGCTTCATTCGGTTACACCTGCGCACATCGAGGCGATAATCGACACTATTATCAGGCCGCGTGCATTCGGCTTTCTCGCATTCGGAAATGACGGTATACTCGATAAAGAACCGGTACAATTCGATTTTTAAACGGTGGTTGAATGGCACATATACGGATCAAGACAGTGTATAAAGATATGCTGGGACCAGTATACAGTTCGGAACGGGCATCCGGCGCGGACCTCAAAGCCGATATAGATGAACCGATCACACTCGCTCCATTGGAGCGAAGGCTTGTTCCTACCGGGGTGTTCATTGAGATCCCTCCGGGATACGAGGCTCAGGTACGGCCACGATCGGGTTTGGCTCTGAAGCAGGGGCTCACTGTGCTCAACAGTCCGGGAACCATAGATTCCGACTACCGCGGTGAAATAAAGGTCATCCTCATCAATCTGGGAGAAAAGGACTGCGTCATACAGCGCGGCGACAGGATAGCCCAGCTCGTGATCTCCCCTGTCATCCAGGCCGATTTCATCCGCTCCGGTTCCTTGGAATCTTCAAAACGCGGAGAGGGGGGATTCGGCTCCACAGGTGTCTGAGATGCGTCCGATATCCGAACGGTCGAATCGTTATCGCGGCGGAATACCATGTCTGCTGCTCGTGCTCTGCTGTAGCACTGTCGCAAGCCAGGAGGTATCCGGGAACCTGCCTGCTCTGGTCATAGAACCGGAAGTTCGTGCAGGATATTCCATGCACGAATCCGAAGATCTGAAGCTATACAAAAGCGGAATGGCGTTTCTGTCCGCCGGCGACAGAGAAAAGGCATTAGTCGAGTTTCGTACTTTGCGGATACGCTATCCTGAGAGCCCTTTTTTTTCCCTGTCGCTTTTCATAAGTGCCAAAATTGCTTTCGAACAGGGAAGTAACCACAGTGCTGCTCAATTCCTCGAGCAGCTCATCAGAAAAGACAATCCGTATCGTTCTGAAGCTTTTCTCCTGTATGCGAGGATTTTGTACAAGGACAGAATCTATGACCGGGCTGCCGAATATTACAGTGCGGCGGAGCAGAACGGCGCTGTGCTCACCTCGCTTGATAGGCTGCATCAAAGCGAAATTCTCGCTCTCCATGTAAAGGATATTGCTCTGGCGCGTGCATGGTTCAGAAAAATTGATATTGAGGACGTGCTGGAGCCCGAGCACAGAAACCTCTTCGCCCTGGTAAAGAAAAAAATCTATTGGAGTGATCTCAATCCCGTACGAATGGGGCTTCTGGACTCCCATGTATCCGCTCTCGCACACGATGCGGATGATCTGTGGATAGGAACCTGGGCAGGCGGCATAGCGAG
>CAZWAS010000009.1:47798-48676 GCA_964631915.1 uncultured Spirochaetales bacterium
GTGTTCCAAAAAGGCTGGGAAAGTCTTACGGCGAATACCGTCCGATCATTCGGCATAACGAACAAATATGTCTGGATCGGCACCTATGCGGGACTTTTCGTTTTTTCGAAAGGCCGCTCGACGCTGCGAACGATCGGCGTCCCTGCAGAACTCGCCGATGCGAAAATCGAATGCGTTCTCCCTACGGACGACGGCGTATTCGTCGGAACGCTTGGTGCCGGACTCTGGTTGTTTTCGAACGAAACCTGGGAAAAACTGCCGATCGATGCGACGGCAGGAACCTATATCAGTGCTATGGCGTCTGTGCATTCGAACATATGCCTTGGAACCATGGAGCGGGGAGTCCTGCTTTTAAACCGCGAAAATGGTTCCTTGGTGCCGCTTTCGCAGTTGAATGCAGCTTTCAAAGCGAAGAATATCACTGCGATTGTTCCAGATGGAACACGTTTCTGGATCGGTACATACGGTCAAGGACTGTATCTGTGGGATACGGTTTCGAACGCCGTCGATCATTACGGAACGCAGACAGGGGAATTAAAAGACGACTGGGTACTCTGCGGAGTCGCAACGCCCCATGCGGTGTACTTCGGAACTTTCGGCGGCGGTGTCTCTTCGTTCAACCGAAAGACCGGCGCCTGGACGACTCTCGGTCCCGCGGACGGGCTTGCTTCGTTGGACATTGCGACAGTATCATACGAAAGACCCTCTGTGTATTTCGGAACCTTGGGGGCGGGTATTTCGGTTTTCTACGAAGAGGAAGAATGAGGAGAAAATACGGTCACCTTTACCTGTATATCGGCAGGGAATATCTTCTTTCTTTTTTCGTCGCATTTATGTTTTTTTTCTTCATTTTTTTCATCAATCAGCTTCTTCTCCTC
>CAZWAS010000009.1:48686-55357 GCA_964631915.1 uncultured Spirochaetales bacterium
ACTGTCGAAGCGGATTCCGTTTCTCGATGTGGTGCTCCTCGTCATTTTTTCCCTCCCCTCGATAATAGCGATTTCTTTTCCCTTTGCCGCCCTTGTCGGAGCGCTCATGGCGGTCGGAAGGCTCTCTTCAGATAATGAGATGCTCGCATTTCAGGCGGCCGGGGTGCCGCTTTCCAGGATTTTTGTTCCCGTGCTCGCACTCGGAATTGTGTTCTCATTCGTGTCGTATTCGATGAACGATTATTTCCTACCGCTCGGTACGATCAATTTTGGAAAACATTACAGGAAACTGCTTTACGTCCATCCCGAACTGGAACTGGAATCGTATTCGATCAAACGTTACGAAGACAGCACTATAATAACCGGGAAGGTCGAAGGCAAAGAGATACACAATATCGTTATTTTCGATAAGACGACGAATAATGATATGCGGGTCATCCTTGCCGAGAGAGCGAAACTTGCGGAGAGCGAGGAGCAGCAAGGCGTCATTTCCCTTCTGCTCGAAAATGTTTTCAGTCAAACTCCCGATAGAAAAAACGTGAAGCGATTCGAATATTTCACTTCTGACAAAATGCTGTACAACATTCTGCTTTCGGATATAACGTTTGCGCTGCGCAATCCCGGCCCTCGGGAGATGAGTTCCTATGACGTGTGGAAAGTGATTCAGAGCAAATCAAAGGCTTTGAATGACCAGAAGCTCGAACAGCAATCGACTGTGGACAGGCTTGGATTCCAGATTGCAAGTTATTACCGCGGACTCATCGATACTCTACAAAGCGGAGCGGACATAGGTCCGCAGAAAGCGAACTTATCCGCAACCCTTGCGGAATACCGGAAACAAAAAAACCGTGAGATCGTCGATCGCTCTCTGCAGATATATCTTTTGGAGTTTCACAAGAAATTTTCCATCCCCTTCGGTTGTCTGAGCTTCGTGTTTTTTGCCTTTCCGGTAGGCCTTTTCACTAAACGGAGCGGAAGATCGGTGGGGTTCGGTATCGGGCTTTTTATTTCGATCTTGTATTGGGGTATTTTGATAAGCGGTCAGACGTTTGGATTGCGGCTGAATTTTTCCTCTGGTTTTTCCATGTGGCTGCCGAACATAGTCATACTGCTGCTCAGTATCGTAGCTTTCGCCGTGAGGTTCAAACGATGAGAACGTTATACGGGATGGTACTGAGAACATTTCTTCCCGTACTCGCCCTCGCTCTCGTGTTTTTCATTCTCATTTTACAACTTGTGGATCTTTTCACGAATTTGTGGCGGTATCTGAGCTACAACGTAGGCATGTTGCAGATAGCATATGTCGCATTGCTTTACCTCCCGAAATGCGTTTCGTATGCGATCCCCGTCGCCCTTCTTTTTGCCGTATCGTTCACCCTTGGCAGCTATTACACGAATAATGAGCTTATATCTGTGTTCGGTTCTGGCATTTCTCTGCACAGATTCGTTCTGCCCTTTCTGTTTATCGGTCTGGCTTTGAGCATTGGAGGCTATTTTTTCGATCAGTACGTTGTCATAGAAACATACAAGGAGAAAAACACGACGATGCAACGATTGCTCAACCAGAAAGCGAGCCTGAGCAATACGAATATTACGGTGCTGAGTCAGAACGGTTTCGTCATATACCATGCCGATTATTACAACGACGATAATAAGGCACTATCGAATGTCATTGTGATCATCCGAAATGACGACGGAAGTTTCAGCAAACGGATCGATGCCGAATGGGGCGAATGGCGAGACAGCAGGTGGGTCCTTCACAACTGCCGTGTTTTCAACAAACTCACCACAGACTACCATGTGATAGACGAGATAGTCGAAACCTATACCGATCCACTGCTTTATGAGGCTCCGCTCACATTTCAGAAGACGACGCGGAATGTCGATGAAATGAAAACAGAAGAAGCGCTTGAATGGATCAATTCCCTGAAACGGGCCGGACTTCCCTACAAAGGCAGCCTGACCGAGTATTATAAACGGTTTGCGTTCGCAATGACTCCTCTCATCGTCGCTTTCATTTCGAGCGCTTTGGGGAGCAGGTTCAAGAAGAATATTCTCCTCATGAGTCTGTTGCTGAGTCTCGTGCTTTCCGTGATGTATTATGTCACGCAAATGGTGACGATACTGCTGGCCAAACTCGGTTATATCCATCCGGTTGCAGGGGCCTGGACAGGTTCGATATTTTTCGTTTTAATCGGCATCGGACTTCTGAACAGGGCACGAACATGATTTTTTCCGTATTCCATGCAGATACCGAGACGAAAGCCAGACGTGGCAGATTGTACCTTCCGCACGGAGAGGTGGAGACCCCCGCTTTTATGCCTGTCGGAACCAACGGGACGGTGAAGGCGATGAGACCCGAAGACCTGGATGCCATGGGAATTCGTCTCATTCTGGGCAATTCCTATCATCTGTATTTACGGCCTGGGCTCGAAGTCATCGAAAAGGCCGGAGGTCTCCATGCCTTCATGAACTGGAAGCATAATATCCTTACGGATTCAGGGGGATTCCAGGTTTTTTCACTTGCTCCGTTCAGAAAAATAAGCGAAGAGGGGGTACGGTTCCGATCCCACATCGACGGCTCATACCATAACCTCTCGCCCGAGAGCGTGGTGGACATCCAGGAGTGCCTCGGAAGCGATATCGCCATGGTTCTGGATGTCTGTACTGCACCGAATGCATCGAGAAAAGAGGCTGAAAAGGCTCTTCTGTACACAACGCTCTGGGCGAGAAGAAGCAAAGACAGGTGGCTTTCCCGCAAAGAAGGGTGGGAAGGATTGCTGTTTCCGATCATTCAGGGGAATTTTTACAAAGACCTCAGAAAGCGGAGCGCTGAAGAGATTCTCGAACTGGATCTTCCGGGGGTAGCCATAGGCGGCCTGTCCGTGGGGGAGAGTTTCGAGATGTTTTCCGATTTTCTTGCATTCACTTCTGATCTGCTTCCCTCTGCCAAACCGCATTACCTCATGGGGATCGGAACGCCGGAATACATCATTTCTGCAGTTGCCAACGGCATCGACATATTCGACTGCGTTTTCCCAACCCGTATAGCGCGGAACGGAATGGTTTTTACAAAGACAGGCCCACTCGTGCTTAAGAGACCGAAAAATACATTCGATTTCGCTCCTCTCGATCATGAATGCACATGCTACGTGTGCCGCAATTATTCACGGGCATATATGAAGCACCTTTTCAAGACGAATGAGATTTTGGGCGCTGTGCTCGCAACGCATCACAACCTTCATTTCCTTGAGGACTTCATGAAGGATATCCGCTTGAGCATAGAACAGGGTTGGTTCAAGGCGTTTTCGGAGGCTTTTCTCGATCGGTATACGGGTAAGACTTCCGAGCAGCATGAGGCCGACCGATAAAGGAGTACATCATCGAACAGACAGTCACAAGCATTCGAAAGAGTACGGTTTCGACGTTTTTGGTCATGCTCTGCACATTCATTTCCAGGGCATTAGGTTTCGTGCGCATCGCAGTCGTAGGGGCGCTGTTTGGCGGCAGCGGAGAAGCTGATGTGCTCAACGCCGTTTTTACCATTCCGAATAATCTCAGGAAGCTCCTTGCGGAAGGAGCTCTCTCGTCGGCGTTTATTCCGGTTTTGTCTTCCTGTTTGATAGAAGATCCGACCGGAAAAAAAGCAAAAGACATAACGCGAAACATTATCACGTTTCAGTTTGTCATCATCATACCCATTATTCTTCTTTCGATAATCTTTGCAAAACCGGTCGTCGCTACGATTCTCGATTTTCCTGAACAGGAAAAAATGGCTCTTTCCGCTCGGGTCTTTCAATGGTTCATCGGATATCTGCTTCTCATAAGCGTAAGTGCAGTGATTATGGGCGTGCTTAATTCGCATAACAGTTTCTTCATTCCCGCGCTTACTCCGATTTTCTTTTCCGTAGCAGTCATAGCTTCCACGATTGTTTTTTACAAGACGTTGGGCATTTTTTCCATGGCACTGGGTGTCTTGGCTGGGGGCCTGGGGCAGGTCGTGTTTCAATTGCCTTTTTTCGGAAAACTCGGCTACGATCTGCGGCCAGATTTCTTTTTCCGACGTGCCGAATTCCGTCAAGTTATGAAACAATGGCTCCCTGTAGTAGCAACTGCTTCGATCTATACAATCAACGAGATGATTGCAGTGAAATTCGCCACCGGTCTCGAAGACGGAAGCGCCTCAGCTCTGAGCAATGCATTGGTATTTTGGCAACTCCCTTTCGGCATTTTCTCGGCATCTATCACCACCGTGCTTTTCCCGAGGATGAGCAAACAATCCGCAGCGAACGATGTGTCGGGACTGAGGGAATCGTTTTCGTACGGGGTGCGGTTCCTGCTCGTGTTGCTCGTACCTTCGTCGATTATCATGTCCCTTCTGGGAAAAGAGATTATTGCAATCGCCATACAGCGCGGGGAGTTTACTCGGGCAAACACATTGCTCACTGCGCAGGTCCTGACTGGTTACAACATAGGATTGTTCAGCGCAGGACTATTCAGCTTCATGCAGCGTTTTTTCTATTCGGTGAAGGACTTCAAGGCACCCCTCATCACTGCAATTCTGGCGAGTGTTATAGATATAGGGTTCTCCTTATGGCTCAAGGAGACTCCATTGCGGGTAACTGGTCTCGCCGTCGCAAATTCCCTTGCCTTCAGTATAGGAGCCGTCGTCTTTCTTGTAATGGCCAGAAAGCGGTTGGAAAGGATAGATGGAAAACATATCGCGAAAACACTGGGAAAAGTCATCGCAGCTCAAATACCCATGGTGCTCTTCTTGATCGTATTCCTGCGCTTAACAGGCCCTTGGTGGAGTTCGGGAAGTACGATGAAAAATGTTCTGTTGCTGTGCATTTCCGGAATCGGGAGTGTGCTTATTGTGCTCGGTATGTATGCTGTATTAAAGATCGAGATGCTGAGCATCATTTTCAAACGGAGGCGTAAGGTCATATGAACCATATGATATCTGCGGTTGTTCTGTGCTTGTCGATATGCACATGGGGTATCGCGGAGGAGACCGGAACAACCGGTGTCAAATCCGTAGTGCGCGAATGGAAAGACACCTTGCGTTACGGTATCGATACCGAGATACTCGATGCGATAAAGGCGATTTCCGATGCGAAAGAGCAGGGGCTCAATGCGGAGCTGAACGAATTGCTTTCCGTTTCCAGAAATATGAAAGTCCGTAGCGCTGTGATGAACTATTTTTCTGATATGAAATATAAAGAAGGTGAAGCCAGTGCGCTCGCACTCCTGAAAGAATGGGAATCGTCTCCCGACGAACTCGTCGTCGCATGCATCCGATATCTCGAAAGTATTGGGTCATCTGAAGCTCTACCGCTGCTCAGGGACATCATGGAGAAGGGGGAACAGGGCCCTGCATCCAGAGCCATTCAAGCTCTGGGTACCCTTGGCAGAGAGGAGGATGCAGACCTGCTCGTCAAGAATTTCGAGAATCCGGAGTTCAACGCGTCCCTGAAACCCCAGATCGTTCTCGCTCTCGGAGAAATCAAGGCAGCTGCTTCGTTCCAACCGCTCGTCGATATTGTACAAAACCGAGACGAAGATCCCACTTTGCGCAGATACGCATGCGACGCCCTCGGAAAGCTCGGCAATGCGGATGCGATCCCGGTTCTGGAGAAGGCATATCAGGAAGAGGAACCGCTTCTGCAGTCCTATGCAATCTCGGCACTCGGAAGATTCAAGGAACAGCCGCAGGTGGTACCTTTGCTCACCGAGGCACTGAAAAACTCGAATTGGCGTGTGCGTCTGCAGGCGGTCCAAAGCCTTGCTCGGAAGGACGGAGAATCGGCGGTGGCACATTTGATTTTCAGGGCGCAGAAGGATGCGGTAAAACAGATTCAGACCGAGGCCATGAAGACGCTCGGCGAAATCGGAACCGGTGCCGCATTCGCATTCTTGAAAGAAACATTCGGCGATGCAAAGGCCTCCGCGGATAAGCGGGAAACCGCCCTGATTGTTCTTATCGAAAAGAATCTGGATGATTCGTTTGACCTTATTCAAAAAATTATATCGGAAGAATGGGGAAAGAAGGATTCGAAATTTCTTGAAGCCATTGCAAACAGGTTGTCCTTTGCCGTGTCTGCAAGGCTCGAACCGGTATTCAAAAGATTTCTCGATCATTCTTCGATCACCATGAAAATATACGGAATACGTGGGATCAGAAAGAATAGATTCGAAGGATTGAAAGGGAAATTGGAAGAACTTTCAAAAGAAGGCACCGCCCTTGCGGTCAGAAAACATGCACTTGCGGCTCTTGAAGAGTGGGATAATTGAATCCCTGCATCAAGGGAGTCCCGGATGGTCGATCAGGTGCATGATCCTGTTTATTTCTTCAAGCGGGGAAATGTATTCCTTGAACACGAGGTGAATCCTCTGTCCGCGCTCCGTTAAGACGGGAATCCTTTTGCCTAAGCAATCTTTAACCGGCCCCATGGCTGAAGGAAAGTAGTCTTTCAGGATCGGTGTGAACGTGAATCCGTTGCTTTCAAATGCTATTTCCCCGATATTTGCAGGCAGAGGAACCAAAAATACGAGAAACTGGCTTCCTCCACCTCCAACTCCCATTCTGCTGCCGTTCGTCATGATGTGTATGTTCCGCATTCCGATATGGGGATTTTGAAATTCGACGCGTAATTCGATGGCCTTACTCT
>CAZWAS010000010.1:0-11246 GCA_964631915.1 uncultured Spirochaetales bacterium
GTAAGGAATTATTTTTTCGCATGCGAAAAAATAAAGAGTTCTTAGAGGTGCCCTTCAGATATTTTTTTGAATTTTCTCTTCTTCCTTCGTATTCCCCGCTGCTCCGTGGTGTAATTCTCTTCCGCTGTTTCTCTCTGGACAAAGAACGCCGTTTTTGCTACAGTGTTATTCCCAAGGTGCCGTACCCAAGTGGTAAGGGAGAGGTCTGCAAAACCTTTATGCACCGGTTCGAATCCGGTCGGCACCTGTTTTTCATTCCTTAGGATGATAAACTACTGAAAAACGACTTTCCTCATTTTATCGCGTGACTGGAAGGCCCCTATTGTCTTCCCTGGTTGCCCTCTCAGCCTGTTGCAAATTTTCACTCCCTGTCATTCATCCAGCTCTCAAACGGCAGTGGGCAAGCCGTGGCCGCTTTCTGTGGTTCGGAGCGTTTCTATGCAGGCGTGGCCAGGGAACTCCGCGAAGGCGGGGTGCGCGTGGCAGGTTTCCAGAAAGGCAGTCTCGCCGCCCTCTCGAACTACAACGCAAACGCGACCATCGATGATTTGGGCTCCATAAGTCTCTGGCGCAACGGCACCTGGTATTCGGGATTACTTCAGAAAGACGGCGTCTCTATTTCAACCCAAAGAGCTTGCTGAGGCTCAAGGATAAAGATGACACCGGCAATGCACTCGGCTGGACCGAAAAAAAGGCGATCGCCCTCGTAATCCTCGTCTGCGCCTTCCGCTAGCGGGAAGACGGCCTCTCAGGGGCGGCATAACGGCGCCGCCCCGAGGGATAGTCTTCGGTATTTCCTCTCACCCCATTGCCCTCGGGTTGCGGGCATTTTTCTTCTTAGGCCGAAACCGAATCGCGGAGATGCCCTTCTTCCATGAAAAGAATACGGTTACAGAGAAAATCGAGAACTTTTCTGTCGTGCGAGATAAATAGGAATCCCATATCTCGATCATCCGCAAGGGTACGGATGAGGTGGAGTATCTGAGCCTGGATCGCAATATCCAGTCCGGATGTCGGCTCGTCAAGAATGAGGAAGTCGGGCCCGAGAAGAAGCACGCGCGCGAGGGCGACGCGCTGATTCTGCCCTCCTGAAAGTTCGTTCGGAAATCTATGGAGTACTTCCTCGTGGAGTCCGACTGCCGCGAGAGCCTCTCGTATACGGGTGCTCTTTTCTGGATCGGTCCGCTTTGAAGGTTCCGGTCCGCGAAGCGCGGCAACCTCGGAAAGCAGCGTGCCGATTCTTTTCTTCGGGTTGAGGGAGCCCTCGGGATCCTGGAACACGATCTGCACCGAGGAACGGAAGGCGCTGAGGTCTTTCTTTCCCGTGTGTCTCGTCGGTTTTCCCCTGAAGCGTATATCGCCGCAGTCCGGCTGTTCGAGGAGGGCGAGAAGGCGGGCAAGGGTGGACTTGCCGCAGCCTGAAGCTCCCATGAGCCCGATCCTGGAGTCCCGTTCGATAGAGAGGTCGATGCCCTTAAGCACCTCTTCTCTCACTCCGTTTTTCATGTAAGACTTGCGAACTTCCCGCACCTCTATCAGAGCCTGTGACATGCCGCCATCCTTTTGCCCTGGGAACGGAGCACCGGCCTGTTCCTGGAGCATTCCTCATCCGCCAGGAGGCACCTGGGATGGAAGGGGCAGCCCGGGGGGATGCCGGTGAGTGGAGGCGAAATTCCTGGTATGGGTTCGAATCCGTGCTCAGGGCTGCTTCCGAGAAGCGCCCTGGCATAAGGATGGAGAGGAGCGGAGAAAAAATCCCTCACCGTCGAAATCTCGACGATCGTTCCCGCGTACAGGACCGCTATTCTTCCGGAAAGCGAGGCGGCTACGTCCACATCGTGGGTAATGAACAAGAGGGACGATCCTGCCTCCTCCCTGGCTTTGAGAAGCTCATCCATCACCTGACCCTTCACCCCAGCATCGAGCCCCTTCGTCGGTTCGTCCGCTATCATCACGCGCGGCAGGAATGCGCAGGCACATGCGATCATCACCCGCTGGTTCATCCCGCCGGAAAGGCTCCAGGGATAAGCTCTGTAAACCGCCTCGGGTTCGCTGAAACCCATTCGCTCGAGAAGATCCAAGGCCACAGCCTTCGCCTTTCTTCCGGAAATTCCTCTGCCGGACCGGAGAAGGGCTTCGCAGATCTGCGCTCCGCAGGTGAGCAGAGGGTTGAGGGAAAGCGCAGGGTTTTGGAAAACCATTGCGATGCCTTGTCCCCTCACCCTGCAAAGCGCCCGTTCGTCCATGGCGAGAAGGTCCGCTCCGTCGGCAGGACCGTAGAGGATCGAACCCGTAACCTTGGCAGTATCAGGAAGGAGCCCTGTAATCGCCTGGGCTATCACCGATTTTCCCGAGCCCGTCTCTCCAGCGAGGATGAGGGTCTCCCCTTCTGCGAGGAAGAAGGAGACATCGTTCACCGCTTTGGCAGCTCCGAGCGCAGTTGCGAATCGTACGGACAAATTTCTTACATCGAGCATAGCCTATGCCTCCATGACCGCAGCAGACCGCTCCTCGAAGGAAAACCCGATGAGGAGGAGGGCCAGGGAGAGGCCCATCACGCAGAGTCCCGGGGGCAGATACCAATGGACCGCTCCGTTCACAAAGCCTCCTTTCGTGAAAGCGTAATTCAGCATCATCCCCCAGCTTTTTGCGCCGGGATCTCCCAGGCCGAGAAAGGAGACTGAAGCTTCGGCCGTGAGCCCCGCAGATGCCGCAAGCATGAACTTTGCGAACCAGAGGGACCTGACATGAGGAAGGATATCCGAGAAGAGAATCCTACCCTCTGAGAACCCCAGAGCCTTGGCAGCGGACACGAAGGGGCTTTCCCTCAGTTGGAGAGTCTTGGCGCGCACCACGCGCGCAGTCTGAGGCCAGAGGAGGAATCCAAGAATGAGGGTTGTGACCGTGATTCCAGGATCGAGCAAAGCCTTGAGCACGATGAGAAAGGGGATTCTCGGTATCATGAGAAACACATCCGCGAGACCTGAGATGATTTCGTCTGCGATCCCGCGCAGGTATCCGGCCGCGAGCCCGAGGAGAAGACCGAGCCCCGATGCGAGCACCCCTGCCCCCAGTCCGGCTATGAGGGAAACGCGGCTTGAGTACACGAGTTCGGAAAGGATGTCGTTCCCGATATCGTTCGTGCCGAGCGGATGGGCCTGCGAGGGGCTTTCATAGGGCGGAAAACGCTCTGAGGGCCCGTGAGGAGCGAAAAGCGGCGCGAAAAAAAACGAAAGGGCAAAGGGTGCGAAAAGAATGAGCCCCAATATTCTGAGTACCCAGGATCGATTCGGATACGGCTTTTTCCCTGTCCCCCTCATCGCTGCTTCACCCTCGGATCTATAAAAGTGTTGATGATGTCTGCGGCGAGGTTCGAACCTATGACCATGATAGTGATGACGAGGAGCGAACCTTGGAGAACCGGATAGTCCCTGGAGGAAACGGCCTCCGAGATGAGAGATCCCATACCGTTCAGAGAGAAGACTACCTCCACGAGGATAGCCCCACCGAGAAGGAAGCTGATATCTATGGCCAGTGCGCTTATGACAGGGGGCAGAGAATTCCTCAGGATATGGGAAAAGAGGAGCTCACTGTTCCGCAGCCCCTTGGAGCGGCCGTACAACACATAGGGTTTCCGCGTTTCCTCAGCCACGCTCGCCCTGGCGACGAGGAAGGTTCCGGCTGCCACAGAAAGGGTGAGGATCGCCCGCGGGAGAAGAAGGCGCAGGAATTCGCCCGAGGTTCCGAAGCTCTTCAAGGGTACCAGCCCCCAGATGTACGCGAAGAGGTAAAGGAGAATGAGGGAAAGAAAATACGGGGGAGCGGAACGGAGAACGAGGAAGATGCTCGAGGATACAGCGGATCCTGGACTCTGCGGTTTTAAACCTGCGAAAGATCCGAAAAGCCCCCCGACGACTGCACCGATGAGCAGGGCAGGCAGAGCTATTGAAAGGGTCCTTCCGGCTCTCGGACGGATGAGGTTCGCCACAGGCTGATGGAGGATGTATGAGTTCCCCAGATCGGCTGAGAGCACTCTTCCCCAATAGCGCAGATATTGAACCGAAAGCGGGGCATCGAGCCCCATCTCCCTGCGGAGCGACGCTACCAGGTCCGCGTCCGCCCTGGAGTCCTCCGCGAGCAGATTCATCGCCGGATCGCCTGGCATAGCAAGGGGAAGGGCGAAGTTCACAGTGACGATGAGGCAGAATGCCCCCGCGCAACGTACGAGGGTTCTTAAAATGAGAACACCTCTTGAACGAAGGCCGGGAATCAAGGCTGAACCGCTTCCATCCCTACGAGGGTTTCGATATTGTAGACGCCGAACAAAGGATCGTTCTCCCAGCCTCGGAAGCGTGTGCTGATCGGGGTCACGACCCTATTCCATGCCAGCGCTATGCCGGGGAAAACACGTGCGTAGTACTCCTGCACTCGGGCGGCGAGGGGAGCGAGCCGCTCAGTCCTCGTCTCTGCGAGAATCTCGTCGCAGAGGCCGAGGAACTCGGGATCATCGACCGAGTGGAGAACCCCCTGCCCCGTGCGTCTTGAATCGAAGTAACCGGTTCCCCAGTTCGCATGCATTAGCATGCCCCATGGTGTCGTTCGCGTGATCGTCATATCGTAGTCATAACTGTCTTTCATGGCGACCCATGCGCTCTGATCCACGGATTTGATCGTCACGCTCACCCCCACTTTGCCGAGGTACTCCTTCACGAGTTCCGCGAGGCGGCCGTACTCGGCGCGGATGAGGAGGGTAAGATTGAAGTCTTTACCCGAACGATCCTCGCGAATTCCGTTGCCGTTTCCGTCCCTGTATCCTGCGCTGTCGAGAAGGGCGGCAGCCTTGGCGGAGTCCTGCTTCAGGGGATCCCTCTTTACGTACCCTTCCATGCTCGGAGGAACGAATCCCGCTGTCGGGATATCCCCATAACCCAACGTCTCGAGCCTGACGAGTTCCGCGTAGTCCAGGGCGAGGGATAGTGCCTCCCTGAAGGCCTTGTCCGCCATGGGTTCCTTCTTCATGTTGAAACCGAGAAATACCAGTCCTAGGTTCGGTTTTTCCGCAAAATCGAACCTTCCCGTTTTTTTCAGGGCTTCGATGTTCTGGTAAGGATAGGTAGAAGCATACTTCCAGTACATGTCGATCTGACAGTTGGCGAGGGCCAGAGAAAGGACATCCATGCTTTTGAAGGTATGAACCTCCACTCTGTCGATCGCTGGCATCTTGCCCCGCCAGTAGGGGTTGCGTTCGAAGCTCAGGATTCCTTCGTCGATATTGACCGATGCGAGGTAGTATGGTCCCGCTCCCACGTTAGCTCCGGCATTCGCATAGGCCATGGGATCTGCGATCCCTTCCCAGACGTGCTTCGGAAAAATCGGGTAACTGGTGAATTCGAGATCGAGCCTCGTGTAGGGTTTTTTGAATACGAAGGTCACTGTATTGCCCTCTGCTCTGGAGGATTCGAGCGCCTCGGCGATCCAGCGGGCGTTGGGATTCTTTTTTGACGTATACTCCATAGAAAAGCGGACATCTTCGCCCGTGAGCGGTTTTCCGTCGCTCCATGCATAATCCTTTGCGATGGTGAAGCGCCAGACCCTGCCGCCTTCCTTCGTTTCCCAGGATTCCGCGAGAGCTCCGGTGAGTTTTCCTTCCGAATTCATCTTCATCAGCGTCGGGTTTGATAGCCTGATGTACAGGCCGAGTTCGTAGTCGCCAAAAACGTTTGCGGTCTTCACCACGTTGGTCGAGCCTATCCTCAGAACAGTAGGGGCCTTGGGTGTTTCCTTGGTGGGATTCGCAATCAATAAAGCGGCCGACAACACAAGGACGCTCGTTAGGAAGGCGGTGCGGATACGCATATTCTCCTCCTGACTGTGTTATTTTTTTCAATTTCGTGTTACGATAATACAATCATCATGCAGGCCGGTCAAGCCGGAAGGAGGAATATGACTGAAATTGCGCTCGACTGGAACGAGGTCTGGAAAAAGAGGCACAGAACCGTGAACGGCATCATGAGGACCGGCGGATGCGCCGCGCTCTGGGAGAGCGAGGATGCAGCCCGACTGTACTCCGAGGAGGTTCTCGCTGACAGGTGCGGCAGAATTTCGACGATGATCGGAGCTCTGGATATCCGCCCGGGTATGCGCATCCTCGACATAGGGCCGGGCCCCGGAGCATTCGAGATCAGGCTCGCTCCAGGAGCCGAACGCATGACTGTTGTGGAACCAGCGTCCGGCATGGCTTCGGTGCTGGAAGAGAACCTCAGCACCCACGAGATAACGAATGTGAGCCTGATCCGGAAACGATGGGAGGATGTATCCGAGCAGGAACTCGACCCTCCCTTCGCTCTCACTGTCAGCGCCTTCTCCTTAGGCATGGAGGATCTCGCCGGAAGCCTGAACAAGATGACGAAGGTCACCTCAGGGACGGTAAACGTTTTCTGGTTTTCCGCCCTTACGCCCTGGGCCATCTTCAGGCGGGCGCTCTGGAGAGATCTACACGGCGAAGAACTCCCGGAGGGGAATCTCTGCGACGTCATCTTCAACCTGCTCTTCGCAGAAGGAATCTGCCCTGAAGTGATACCCCTTTCCTACAGCTACACGGACGAGTACGCATCTGAGGAAGAACTTATCAAAAGAAATCGAATTCCCTTCAGGCTCGAAAGCAGGAAGCTCGAAGAGCGATTCCTCGAACTCGCCATGCCGCATATGAAAACCGGCGATGAAGGCTTCAGCTACTCGGGAACCGTGCAGTTCGCTCTCCTCCGATGGAGTGGCTGGTTCGGCCGACACAGTGCTGTTTGAAGCTGACAATGCTTGAACCGCTTCGCGATAGCGGAGAGCGACCTTCTTCAGATACTCACCCTTTCCCACGCGTGACCCGACGACCTCGATGGCGATACGGGAAAGAGAGAAACACGGACTTGCGGAGTATTCCACTATCCTTCGTTCGCCTCATAGGCAAAAACTGCAATCACATAGAGCAACGCTGCTGCGATGAGCACTGTTCCGAATCCGAAGGATACGGACACCACCCGCGGCAGCACCGATCCTGCAACGGATAATGCTCCGTTCACACCCCATGCCCAGGGGAGCAGAGGGGGCCGTTTTTCCGTGACGGCCGAAAGCCCTGTAGGGAACGGTATGCCGAGGAAGAAGGCGGCGGGAGCTATGCAGGCCACGGACAAAAGCACCTTGAGCGGGAATCCGATGTCCAGGAACAGGGAGAGGAGTGGTTGGAGTCCGAACAGGTAGAAGGCGACGGACGCTATAATGCCGGCACCGGCGATTCTCACGATGAGGGTACGGTTTTCCAGAAAGCGTTTCGAGAAAAGGCTACCGAGCCCGGATATCACCAGGAGCGAGGTGATGACGATCGAAAGCGAGAATATGGGTTCCGCGAGGAAGAAGACGAGTTTCTGGATGAGGTACAGTTCGATCATCATATACCCGAGGCCGAGGCATGCGAAATAGAGGATTACCCTCCACGTCCCTTTGCCTCGGAGCGCCCTGCCGCTCCCTATGCCAGGAATAAGAATGATGAAAAGTCCGAACAGGACGGATAGAACGAGGGTGGCGAGGAGCATGAGATATCCCCATTCGTCGGCAATGGAAGCGAGTTGATCCACATACATACCAAGGCGCTGTGGTTTGAGATACGCGGAATAGTACGGCCTGTCGTCCGTCATGGGGGATATGTCGAATACGTACGCCGCCTCGAGCTCCTTTCCCCTGCCTTCCAGAAGATAGCGGAGCGCGAAGTGATAAAAATCTCCAGGAAGGAGATCGGGCATGCCGGTCTCGCTGCCGAGATTTCCGTTTCCGGAGAAGAGCTTTTCGTACGATGCGAGGATATCCGCAAAATTTTTTTCACGAGGCGGAATTCCCGGGTAGTAGCATATCTCGAAGGACATGGCTTCGCAGAAGGCCTTGAGCTTTTCAGTTTCCTGCTCGGTGAAGGGACTGTTCTTGATGAGCACCGTTGCCGTCGAATACAAAAGCTGGAACACGAAGATGTGTTTACCGGGTTCCTGTACTCCTCCTTCTTGGAGGGATTGTACCGCTGTGGCGAGAAGTTTCGGCACATTCCTCGGCGGATCGAGCTTGTTCCAGACTGTCACGGAAAGTATGCCGTCCGGTTTCAGCGCTTTCCTGTAATCGGCAAACGCTTCTTTCGTATAGGTATAGTTCTCCTCCACCGGTGCTCCTCCATCCTGGGAGAGCCCTATGGAATCCGTCAAGCTTATTTCCACGAGATCGTACAGGTTTCCGGAAGTTCTGCAGAAGGCGCGCGGCTGCATGACCGCCGTGCGTATGCGCGAGTCGTCGAGCACATGCTGATTGTACGCAGCTATCACAGGGATGTCTCTGAGCAGCGTAAAAAACAGGGGGTTCGGCTCCGCGATATCGACTTTTGCAGCACCGTGGTACAGAGCCGTAAAAAGGCTCGCTCCTCCTCCGAGTTTTACAAGGAGTACATCAGGATGTTGCATGACTGCGTACGGAGCGGACATGGGTAGATAATCTATGTATCCTTCTTCCGCAGTGTCGAGCTTTCTCATAATGCCGATCGGTCCGTTTCCGTCGATAAACAGACCCATGAACGCCTTTTCAGGGAATTTTTTCAGGCTCATGGTAGCGTTGTCGCTCAGTCCCGGAGCGAAATGGAAGTACGAGCTCGAATACACGTGTACAACGCCCGAAGGACCATGAGAGTAGTATTCGAGTTTCGAATCCGGATATGTGCGCACATAGCTCACGGATTTGAAATCCGACACATGTATATCCCCTGCCAGGAGTACTGCTGCAATAGAAATGATGGATGTGAAACATGTGGCGAATAAATGCTTGGGGAACACATGCTTTTCGAGGGATACGGGATCCACGCGCACAACGCTGAACAATCCGGCGACGAATGCGATGACGAAAATTGGTATGCAGAGTGTATCCGGAGGAAAGATGTACATGCACCCAAGGATGGCGAATCCTCCGAGTCCGGAGCCACACATGTTCCAGAAGTACAGGTGATGTATCCTCGATCCGAGGCACATGAACGAAACTCCGATGAACAGCGCCCCGATAAAGAAAGGAAGAGAATATACGATGAAAAAAAGACTGATCCATGCAATCTGCATGGGGTCGGATACGATAAAAAGCGGATTGAAGGGAATGTGCTGGCTCGCTATGTGGGCGCCGGCCATGGAAGGAGACAACAACATGCACGATGTCTGAAGCCAGGATTGAGCCCTGCGTGCTACACGCTCCCTGAAAAACGTAAGGATGGTGCCTGCAGCCCCGAACCCGAGAAGAGCGATGCTTATGACCATGGAGCCGAAATTGGACCAGCTGCCCACGGAAAAAACGCGCATCACCGCGATCTCGAACGCAATGAGCACAATGGAGACCAGGAATACTGCGAGTATTCTAAAATTGACCTGCCGCAATTTTTTTCCTTTTTCCTTATTCTATAATCCAATGGCCGTATGTACAATTCATTTTTTAAGGTTGACACGCAAAATCGCTCTCCCTATACTCTTTCAGATTCGTGAGGTTTTTCGATGCACTCATGTCCGGAATGCGGTTTCGATGTATTGGAAGAAGGGCTTTGCCCGTCGTGCGAGCAGGCTTTTCTTCTGAGCAGAAAAAAAAAGTCGCGTTTTTTCCCTGTTATGTGGAAAACGCTGCTGATC
Organism: uncultured Spirochaetales bacterium; assembly: GCA_964631915.1. Lineage (GTDB taxonomy): Bacteria > Spirochaetota > Spirochaetia > CAZWAS01 > CAZWAS01 > CAZWAS01. The sequence continues at coordinate 9,687 of CAZWAS010000010.1, forward strand.
GTACTTATCATGGCCTTTGCGTTTTTCCTGGGTAGATTTTCCGTTATGGGGAAAACGGCCGAGCTGTTCGTGTTTTCGTGGCCCGGCATTGTGCCAAAAGAATACGAGACCGGGGAAGAACGAGGAATCGCAGGGCGGCCCGGTGCGGTCAGAGTTGCGGAACCTCTGTCCACCAATCCTGTTGAAATTCCATCGGGAGGAACGGCAGGTGGCGCGGCAGTACCCCTCTCGTTCATAGATATTCCGCTCAAAGGAGCCGAGGGAAACAGCCCTGCGTTTCTTCTCGAAGCAAGGAAAGAGCACCCGCCTCTGAAAAGCAAGAAGGATTTCATCCGATGGATGACTGAGAACACTCCGCAGCAGGAACGGTTTCTCGGCTGGAAATGGGCTCTGGGCCAGTCCCTGCTTGAATCCGGAGATATCGTTTCCGGAGAAGTGTTCGAGGCGTTCCTCCGAACCCCCAGAGAGGAGTTTTGCAGGCCTCAGAACATCCAGCGGGCATACGACGATATTTTCATGAGCATAGGGTACGGCGTGACTATATCGGACCCCAATGTGGTGAGCAGGATGACCGAAACCATACGACCTGCATATAATCAGAAGGTGCTCGAAATCGGCACTGGCTCGGGGTATCAATCCGCCATTCTCGCTCAACTTTCGAATTACGTATATACCATAGAAATCATAAAACCGCTTGCAGAGGAGACCGACGCCCTATACAAGAAACTCGAAGCCGATTACCCTGAATACAGGAATGTGAAGCGGAAGATCGACGATGGGTACTACGGGTGGAAGGAATATGCTCCGTTCGACAGAATCATCGTCACCTGCGGTATAGACCATATCCCGCCTCCGCTCATAGAACAACTTGCTCCCGACGGTATCATGGTCATCCCGGTCGGGCCGAGAGGTAGGCAGACTCTGCTGAAAGTTGTCAAAAAGCTTCTCCCGAACGGGGGAACTGTGGTCGAGCGGGAAGATGTGTATAAAGGAAAGATGAAAGTCCGCTTCGTACCCTTTACCGACAAGGGGGGAGGCATCCATTCGGCAAAGGATTAGGAAAACTGCTTTTCCCGCGCCTTGAAGAGCAATCCATGCCTGTACAGCGTTACGCGGTTTCTCCCCTCCATCTTGGAACAGTACAAGGCGCGGTCGGCCTGTCTTAGGTATTCGCCGATGCTTTCGAAATCTGACATATCTATGAAGCGGCAACCAAGGCTTATGGTCACGGACAGCGACTTGCCGTGATAGCGTACTGTTGTGCGTTCCACGGATTTCCGTAGACGTTGCGCGAGCTCTATCAGTTTATCCACAGGAATATCGACCGCGAATACCGTGAACTCTTCTCCTCCGAACCGCGCCGCTATATCTTCAGAGCGTATGCCGCGCTGAATCGTTTTTGCCGTTGTGGAAAGCACTTCGTCGCCTGCGAGGTGTCCGTACGTATCGTTGAAGATTTTGAAGTGATCGATATCTATGACGATGAGTCCTGCTCTGGATTTCGTCCTCCGTATTCTCCGCAGTTCCTGCTCTATCCGTTTCATGAAAAAAGAATGATTG
>CAZWAS010000010.1:11256-25075 GCA_964631915.1 uncultured Spirochaetales bacterium
CGGTCTTAAAATCGGTTATGGAGCTTTCGTGGTGCAGCGTGTTCTGGATCGCTATGGAAAGAAATTTCATGAGGCGGTAAGCGTACGTTATTTCGCTTTCGCTGTATCCCTTGTCTATGACCTTTTTGCCGAATATGACTATACCGTGGATTCCGCCTATACCTGTCATGGGCACGAGAAACTCGGGTTCGAAAGCGGCGAGAGATTCAGTCACCTCCCTGTTGCCGAGCTTGAACTCGAGGAGGCTGAATGCCACCGGATGAGGATGGGAAGTGAAGAATTCCTTTAGCGTATCATATTCTGGGAGATCGTAATGATTGTCCATACGCTGCAAGTTTTCGAAAAAATACGTCGAGAGTCTGCCGCCCTGGATGGGTTCTATGGCGAACAAAAGATTCACGGGCACGAACTTGTTGAGCAATCGGCTTATCGCGAAGTCTATGAGGACATCCACAGATTCTTTGGTCAGCAGTTCCATCGCATCGTTTATTATCTCGTCGAGGCTGTGGGCTTCGGATACGAGCTCTTCGAGATTACCCCAGAGCCCGAGGGACTGGAGCGCATCGTAGTGTTTGAGGAATTCGGGATCGATCCTACTTTCGTTGATCATGTGCATGGTTGTGTTCTCATTCTCAGCACCATGGGATTCAGACAGATACCCAGGCTCCGCTTTTTTCCGAAAGGAAGAGCGCGTCGAGCACTTTTTGGTTTTCTACGGCATCTGCGGGGTCCGTCGGAACCGGCAGATTCTCCCTGACCGCATGGGAGAATGCCTCGATCTCTATGCCGTATTGATCTGCAGGCTCGAAAATTATATCTCTGATTCCGACATTAGTCGCTACCGTTATCCGCATGCACGTATCGGGAAACACGTTGAGCGGGAGATGCACGGAAATGCTGCCCGCCGTCCCATGTATATCCACCCGCTGTTCTCTCCATGTCTGAGTGGATGCTGTGAACAGCGACCTACCTGAGCCGAAATCCATGATTCCCGAAAAATGCCTGTCGGTTCCGAAATTCTTATCACGATCCACCAGGCTCACGACCCGTTCCGGTTCGCGGCCGAACATCCAGCGTGAAATGGATACCGCGTAGCATCCGATATCCCGCAACGCTCCTCCTCCGGCTTCCAATATGTTGCGTATGTTTCCTGCATCGGTGTTCATGTATCCGAAGAAAGAATGGATCGCTATTACCTTACCGATTTCCCCGATGCGGACGAGCTCGAATGCGCGCTGCCACTGCGGATGGAAGCGGTACATGAACGCTTCCATGATCTTTACGCCTTTACCCTGGGCGTACGCTATGCAGTCGGCAGCATCCTTTGCGTTCATTGCAAGAGGTTTTTCGCAGAGGATGTGTTTTCCGGCATCCGCGCTTTTCCGTATCCATTCAGAGTGCATATGGTTGGGCAGAGGAATGAATACCGCCTCCACGTTAGGGTCCCTGAGCAGTTCATCGTAGGATGCATACCAGGTTTTTATGCCGAACTGTGTTGCAGCTTCTCTGGCCTTAAGCCCATCTCTGGATGCTATAGCATACAAGTCCGCCGAGGAGGATCGCCTCATGGGTGTGACTACCCGTTTTATGAAATGGCTTGCTACTCCCAGAATTCCCCAACGCAACGGTTCCATGGTTTCCTCCTGGATATATCGTTGCCGAAAAATCGGGAAATATCAAGGACTCAGCCTAATAACTACTCCTACCGGAATTACTCCCATGGAGAGTTTTTTTATTTCGGACTTTGATTCTTTTATCTGTTTGCTGCCCACCGTATGGAGCCAGGGAACTATGAATCCCGAAAAACCCCCTAGTGCTGCACCGGTAATCACATCGGTAAGAAAATGAGTACCGCTTGCAACTCTTAAAATCGACGAGGTGACGGCAAAGGCATACGATACCGTAATTAAGGGTAGTATCCATGGTGAATCAGGAAAATATCTGGTAAACACATACGTACAAAAAGTTGCCCCGGTAAAAGCTAAAGTTACATGGCCGGATGGAAACGACCGTTGAAAGTCGCCTTTTGAAACTTCATCCTGCGGATAGTCTTCAAAATACATATATGGCCGGTTTCTCGGTATGAGGTTTTTCCCCAATTCCTTAAGTCCCCACGCCACCATAACCGATTCGGCATACATTGTGCCTATTGAAAACCATTCACTATTCGGTACAGCAAGCAATACGGCCGGAGCCAGTACTGCGGTATAAGTAAAAATCGTGGATACCGTATCAATAGGTTTTGAATAAGGTAATATACACCATCTGTCAAACTGATTTACATGTAATGTATTCGGATCAATTTCATAAGAAGCAGGCGGCGTTATCATTTCCTCAAGAATTATGGTTGTTCCGTTCAGCAAAAGACCGGTCCCCAGCAATACTCCATCAATTAATGGATCGAGCCTGAAATATTCCCCTGAGCAGGAAAAAAAAAGACTTTGAATCGTCTGTGTCCGATGCCCAGACCAGGAAGGGACGCGATATCATAATACAAAATAATGCTGAACAGAGCATTGAACGATGTGGCAACAATTTCATACATTCCGCCTTCTTTCAAGGTTTTTTGCCTGAAATTTATTATGAAAAGCATACAATTTTCCGGTAAGGTAAAACGCAATGCCTGCCCCGATGGCTCCCGCACATATCCCCCCCAGAATGTCAGACGGATAATGCACCATTAGATAACATCGCGATATTCCTGTAAGCATAACAAATAAATAGAATATCCAACTTATTTTTTTTATCAATGCTTGACCCGCCCATAAGACTTATCCTCTCTTGAAATCTGTGTATGTGGCTTTCCGGAAGCTGGCATTAGTATGGCTTCCGATGAACGGAATTTCGAGAAACGATTCGTCACATATGGTCGGTATGCGGGAAATCTTATGATACTTTTCGTGTCAAAAGCTATTCAGCGATGGTTTTCTGCTATTTCCCGTATGTGTTTCTAAGAATCACTATGATTTTTGATAGCAAAAGCATAAAAAGAAAGGAATTAACATACGGCTCTCGTGTAACAGCAAAAAACATAATTGCCAGAGAATGTAAAGCAATGGAACCTACTCTGCCGACATGATGCAGCTTTTTGTTATCGAAACAATGGACTATTATTTCAACAACTCCCCAAAGGCAAAGTAGTATCAATGAGATAAGATAGGTGATCTTGATATACGACACATCGGTATACTGCAGCAAATTTACTGAGCGGATATAATCACCGATTTTTTGCCCATAAAGCGGTAAAATAGCTTCGAGATATTCTTAAGCGCCTCGATATTCGGAAATCCTCTTCCGCTTTCCCATTTTGAAATACCTGCATAGCAGACTCCCTTCTCTCTGCGATCTCCGTGTTCCAAAAATCTCATCTTCTAGAGTATCGCCGCACCGCAGTACCGCTCAGTCGCTCCATGGCCAGAGGTCTATGACTTTCACCCCTGTTCCCTGAATCGCGATGTACGCATATTTGCCAAGCACTACGATATCCGAGGCTGTTCCGCCCAGAGAGATCTCGGTCAGTTTCTGCGTCGCTGCAGGGTTGTAACAGTCGTATACGATAAGCTTTCCTCCTACCCCGTTCACGATGAACGCATAGTCCCCCGATACATAGATTGCTCCCCATCCTTCTTTTCCTCCGGCTGTGGCGTTCTCCGCCCACGACACATAAGGCGATGCGGGATCCGATACCCCGATGATTTTCAGTACTCCGTTTCCGCTTGAATCGGCGGCGTAGACGTAGGCGCGATTATCCTGGATGCATACGTCTACGCCAGCATAGGAAAGGGAGCTTGCCGAGACTTCGTACGGAGCTTCGGGCTGGCTAACGTCTATAATGCGGAGCTTGTCGTCTACCACGTACGCGTAATCGCCTTTCACCTTCACTCCTGCAGGATTCTGTGTGGGGGAAAGGCTGCACCCCCCCCTTGCAACAGGATTCGCAGGATCGGAGATATCCACGACCCTGAGGTATCCCTTGTTGTAATTCATGAGGTACGCATAGCCTCCCAGCACTGCTATGTCGAAGGCATTGCTGTTGTCGTTTGTGAGGAAAGAACCCTGAATAGCCGTCTTCGTAGGATCGGAAACGTCTATGATCTGGAGGCCCGACATGTTGTTCGCTATGAACGCGTAGTTCCCGCTCATGACCACCTTGTACGATGAATTCGGCGTGGAGCAAGTCTTGTCGAGCGTAAAGCTCTTGAAATTCGAAACGGAGTACACTTTCGTATTCGTGGATCCTGTGGCTACGCAAAGCTTGTCGTCCCATATGTCGAGCCCTGTTGCCCCTCCTGTGGAAAGCGTTGCTTCCACTGTCAGCTCAGCGGGTTCCGCTATGTTTATGACCTGAAGCCCCTTTCCACCCATGGCCACGTACGCGTATTGACCGTCCACACATACCCCTATGGCGCCGGAGTCGAGCGTATATGTGCGCAAGAGGGAAGGAGAAGCTGCGTTCAAAATATCCACGACCCTGAGGGCGTATTCCTGGGGAGCCGACGTATCGTACTGCGCTATGAACGCGAACTTACCTCTAACCGCCATGCTGATTGCCCCTTCCATCGAATACGTGCCGGCCAATGTATGAGTCGACGTGTCCACAATAGCCATGCCGCCGTTATTCAAAGCAACATACGCGTATCCTCCGCTCACTGTCACATCCATGCCCACGTCGGTTCCCAGATCGATGGACCACGACGCGCTCGGAGAGCTCGGCGTGGATACGTCGAAGACCTGGAGCTGCTTTGTTCCATCCGTACTTGCGACGTACGCATAGGTTCCGTTCACAGCAATTCCCAAGGCTTGGCCATCCACGTTTGCGGAATAAGGAGCCGGAACGCTGGACATGTTTCTGAGGTCGAAGATTTTCAAATCGGCGGTGTTAGCAGCTACATACGCGTAGCCTCCTGATACCACGACATCTTGGTAGCTGTGATTGCCGCTTTCTGAATAAGAATAAACTTCGGTCGGATTCGTCGGATTGGAGATGCTCAGCACTTTTAAAAATTTATATCCGCACACATACACATAATTCGCGTCCGCGTATATTCCCCTTGTCTCGCCCGGCATGTCTATGCTCTTCACGTACTGGGGGGACATGGGGTTTGAAATATCCATGATGCTGATTTTGCTATTCGACGATTCGGCTATGTACGCGTAGTTCCCAGACACAGCCACATCTTGGGAAAAACTGGTACCCGCTATGGTGACCGGCAGGGCCTTCCTCTGTCCCCGTTTTGGGAAAAAGGAGGTAATGCCTCCTACAGCCTGGCTTCGGATCGACGATATGCCGTTGGGTTCGACCTTATAATAGTAAAAGGCGTTTCTCTGAATTTGGCCGTCGGAATACGAGTGCGCGCTGATCGCTCCTGAAAGCGGAGCATACGAACCGTCTCTGGACAGGGCTCTGTACAGCCGGTACGTATCAGTGCCCGGGATGGGGGCCCATTCCAATTTGATCCTTGCGTAATCCTGGACCTGCACAGGTACCAGGGAAAGCTCTGAGAGCGGAATGCAGGATACTTCTTGGGAGTAGTCGTCCTCTCCGGAGCTGGAGCTCGATTTCAGTTGGAACACGTACTGGTCCCCGTTCTTCAGCCCTGACAGCACGTATGGGGAACTGATGCCCGCATACTGCTGACCGCTTATCAATTCCTTGAGCGTGTAACCTGATGAGAGTGGAACCGGATCCCAGGAGAAGGTGACTTTGCCTGTGCCTGGCACAGCGGTAAACGAGGGTATGTCCGAACCCGAGTCGATGAGGGAAAGATCGGCGGTCGCTGTGTTGCCGTGTATGTCCGTTGCGGTCACCCGGACCGTTATGGTGCCGGATAAGGAGCTTGTTCCGAACTGGAAGGAGAAATTCCCCAGCGCGTCGAATGTCGTGGTCCCCTGAATAGCCGAGCCCAGGACCTGCCAGGAGAGCGGGGTCCTGATTTCCGTAGCCGTCGCCCCGCTCGAGGCGGAATTGCTTACCCACCCGCTCACCAGCACTGTCTGGGAATAGCTGGTCCAGTTCGCAGGGGAAGTTATGCCAAGGGCCGGACCTATGCCGTCGTTCTGCAGCCTGAGTATCACCGTGTTTCTGTCCCCGTGCATGTCTGTTGCAGAGAACTGCACGAGGAGGAGGCCGGAAAGTCCGGATGTGGAAAAGCTCACGCTGAAGTTTCCGTTCGCAGCGAAACTGACATTTCCGCCTATGCTGGTGTTTTCGATTTCGTATGTGAAAGAAGCGACTTCCGTTGTCGCAGTATCCAGTTCCGAGTTCCGTATGGTCCCCTGTATGGTGACCTCCGCTCCGTACGTAGAAAGGTCGGACGGGGATGTTATGACGATGTACGGGCCGCTGCTGTTCCCTTTGAGCTTGAGGCTGGTTTTCGTGGTATTGCCGTTCCAGTCCGTTGCGGTGAGAACCACAACGATATCTCCGGACATGCCGATGGTCGAAAACTCGAACGAGAATCCCCCCTGTTCGTCTATGGTCACCGTACCTTTTACAGTGCTCGGTACAATCTCGTACGACAGGGAATTGACGGTCCCTTTTTTGTCTCCGACGGAGGAGAGCGGATCGGAAACGGTTCCGCTTACCGTAACCGTGGACCTGTAATCGCTCGAATCCGAGGGAGAGGAAATGATGATTCCCGGTCCGAGCCTGTCCTTAGCCTTGCTCACTATAACTTCGTCCATGGGGTTTAGGCAGGAGGCGAGAAGATGTGCGAATACAAGGATCGAAGTGATGGAACATATAGTTCCGCATAACGTAATATTTTTCTTCGCCGAGCCTGAGCAGTTTTCACTATTTTTTCGATGCATACGATGTTCCTTTTTCATTCGTCTGCGAACAGGATATCGATTTTCGGGTCCCTTCCCTCTGCTGCGCGGCCTTCGCCAGATCCCGCGCTCTGCGCGAGGTAGGAGAACTGTTCGACAGCTGTCTTGTCTATAGTCTGTGCTTTTTCGTAATACATTTTTGCGTCTTCAAATTTCGATATCTGATAAAACGCCTTGGACATATTCAGGTAGACCTTGAGGAGGTTCCCTGAGGGGCTCTGATTTTTCTTCGCCAGAGCAACCGCAGCGTTCTGATAGGTACCTATGGATTCCTCGTATTTCTGCGCGAGGAATTGGAGGTTGCCCAAGTTGATCAGGGGATCGATGTACTGCGCATCGAGACTTATGGCTTTTCTGAACGATTCTTCTGCCAGAGGATACTGGCGAAACTTCGCGTACGCAATGCCGAGCTTGTTGTAGTCCTGTTTTTTGCCTTCCGCCTTCGCAGCCTGTATGTACTCCCCGAGCACCTGATCCATAAGCTTTTTCATATCCTGCGAAAAGCCGCCCGCTATAGCGTCCTTTCTTCCGTACTGCAGACCGAGGTCGGTCTCCTTGAGACCGACCGGTCTGAATATTTCCTGGGATTTTCTCGTCACGTAAAAACCGCGTTTCTCCGGACTGTTGTCCTGAGCAGCGTATTCTTCGATCCCTTTTCTCCACGCTTCGAGGAAATCGGTTTTCCCGATCATGGTAATTTCAACAGGTATCCAGAGCTCTCCTTCGAAATTGATGAAGAGGTTTCTGTCCGGATGCACATCCTTGAAGGACCGGGCCTGTACCTTGGTGTTGAAAGCAGCATAAATATGGCCAGGTACTGTGATGAATGCGGTCTCTATGCCTACCGTTTCGAGGAGGCTGCAATACAGCACCGTGAGGTCGTCGCAGTCCCCAGTTATTCTGCTCAGCGTATCCCGAGGAAGGCTGATGGAGTCCACGATCTGCGGATTTCCCTGCATGGAGGGAAAGGCGCAGCAGGATCCGCCTGGTAAAGGCAGCCGATTTCGCCGAGAGCGCGGAATATCTGCATCGCGATCTGCACCTGCTCCGGATACGCGGGGATGACCACATCTTTGCACGTCTGGCGTATGAAGCTCGTGTAATTCCGCAGTGCGCTGTCCGCAGGCGTGATAAAGGCAGCCACTTTTCTGTCGTCATCCCAGGTAATGGCTGTCTTATCGTGCAGATCGTAGGTTACGGACTGGCGCTGTTCCGCTGCCTTGCCTCCAGCCTTGTACGTCACGATCACTTCCCCTGTCAACGGTGTTATGCCTTCTGTTTTGAACACCTCCTGGTTGAAGGATGCGCGCAGATCTATTTTTTTGCTTTCTCCCGCTGCGAGCGTATTTATGGAAACAGCCTTTGTCGGAGAATCCATGAATCCCTGCTGGAAGAACGATACTTCCACATCGGTACTCGGGTTTCTTTCCGTATTGGTGAGCGTGATGCTGCCAAAAGGGTTTTTCACATAGTAGCTCTGCATGGCTGCGAACAAGGGAGGGATGTCCGCATCGCTGAAGCGGATGTAGCGGATGAGGGCCTGTGGAGCGTCCGGGTCTTCTCCGAACCGGTAGCTCAGAGAGAATCCTATGCCGAATATGAAACCGTCGAAATCTTTGAGTGGGCTCAGCGAAAACAGATATTTGACATTCGGGTGTATATCTATAGCCAGGTTGTATGAAGGATTGAGCGATATTCTTCCTCCCGCCTGAGCGTATATGTTCCCCGATCCGACGGTGCCGATTTCAGGCGCGAGGTTCTGAAATACGGCGAGCGAGTATCCTCCGAGTAATTCAGCTCCCACTTCGAAGTTTTTCGCGAATCTGTTCGCTACTGCGAGCCCCAAAGCTCCATACCAATGGGTATTATCCCATTTGAGCGGACTTGAGAGATCCTGCGAATCGAACTGAAGCATGCCGAATTGGACCATGGGCTGAAGGATAGGAACCGAGGGTATGGGGATTCTGACGGTGCCTGACACTTCGAACACATTGTAATCTGCTCCGTAATTTCCAAAAGGGGTGCGCGTCTCGTACTCAACGCCCAGAGATATCGGAAAACGGTACTACGAGTTGTAGTCGGTGGATTGTTCTTCGCAGGAAACACGGTTCTGAATGGCTGCGGACAACAATATGCACACCTGCAGGACGAAAGAAACCTTCGTCATCCGAGTCATATGTATCTCCTTTTTTACATCGTTTATAACAATTAATACCGATTATACCACAATATATGCAATATTAAAATATTTTTTATATTAATACTAAAATGATAATGTATCGGTGTCCTGGATACGCACGAGTGTTACAGTTGATTCGTCCGCTGCATTCGGATATCATGGCGGACGACTATGAAACGACTGTTTTTCAACGCCGTATTCCATTCGATGAGAAACGCGGAGGAAACGTTTTCCGCTGTTCTTGTGGAGGAAGGGACAATATCCGATGTATTTTCCGTTCCCCCTTCGATCGAATCCTGTGAAAGGGTCGATCTGGGTGGTACGTACGTGTTCCCCGGATTCATAGATACGCATACGCATTCTTTTGAGGGGGGGCTCTATACTCTCGGTGCGGATTTGAGCAGAGCTTCCTCGCTCGAAGAACTTTTCGATCTGCTCAAGGCCACCCCGCCGATTAGCGGAAAGCTCTTTGCCTGGCGCTTCAACGAGGATTCCGTCGCTGAAAAACGGTTCCCGACAGTGGCGGAATTGGATAAAGCATTTCCCGATATACCTGTACTGATACGGCGGGTCGACGGGCATTCATGCACTACGAACAGCGCTGCGTTGAAAGCGATTCCGTGGGCGGAGCACTTCCCCGCAGGTACGGAGCCTCGCTTTTTCAAAGAGAAGAACAGGGCCATCACCCGCTGGTTTCACAAAAGCCTCGACGAGGAGGGCATACTGCGTGCCTATGCTGCTGCAAGCGAACAAGCGGTACTGGGAGGCTGTACTACGGTTCATGCCATGATCGGAGACGGAGAAAGCAATCTCCAGCACTACGAACTGGTTTCCGCTCACCTTAACGATTTCCCCGTGGAGTTCATCCTCTATCCCCAGATAACCGACGTGAACAAGGCGCTTTCCGTAGAATCCCCACGGATAGGAGGGTGCTTGCTCGTCGACGGCTCCTTCGGTTCCCATTCCGCAGCTCTCCTCGAGCCGTATGCCGATCAACCGACTGCCAAAGGAGAGCTGTACAGGAGCGATGAGTTTTGGGAAACCTTCCTTTCGGAGGCGGATCGGGCAGGGCTTCAGACTGCGGTGCATGCCATAGGGGACGCTGCTGTGTATCAAATTTCTCGGATTCATGCTGCGCTGAAAACAGACAGAGCCAGCGACCTGCGGCACATGATTATCCATGCGGAACTGACGAACGATGAAATCCTCGCTACCATGGAGCGCGCAGGGTTATATGCCGTCATGCAGCCGGAGTTCGATCGGCTCTGGGGCGGTACGGGCGGGTATTACGCCAAAGTGCTCGGCGAAGAACGCGCGCTCCGAACGAACCGTCTGAAGTCTTCCCTCGAACGCGGCATACCGGTCACCGGAAGCTCGGACTGGTATGTGACGGAATTGAACGCTTTGGCGGGAATACACGCTGCCGTACATATGCACAATGCCGCAGAGCGGCTTTCTCCGTTCGAAGCACTGTGCCTGTATACGAGGAGCGCCGCCCGCCTCAGTTTCGACGAATCGCGGCTCGGCCTCATACTGCCGGGGTATCAAGCGGATATGACGATGCTCGCAAAAAACCCTTTATGCGAGTGTGATATCCGTTCTATAGCAGTACGCGGGATCGTGAAGCGAGGAAAGCTCATTCCCGTCCATGAACCATGAAGTTGTTCTCATCCCAACGCGGAGCTTGAGAATCGGAACGGCTCTGTTTCAGCATGAGCCGGTTTGGTTGACACGGAGGAGGAATCATAGTATTATACATATGAACGATTGTTCATATGTTCAATCGTGCAAGTGAGGAAACCATGCAAGAAAAAGAAAGCGGAGCGGAATTCTGCTCCTGCCAGGTTCTTCACACCGATAAAGTACATGCGGCACAGTCTGAAATGCTTCCGGAAACGAAGGTATACAACGTAGCGGAGTTTTTCAAAATCTTCGGGGACGCTACGCGCATCAGGATACTTCGGGCCCTTTCGGTCACCGAAATGTGTGTGTGTGATTTATCGGCTGTACTCGGTATGAGCCAGTCTGCTGTATCCCACCAGCTGAAAACCCTGAAACAAGCCCGTCTCGTGAAAAACAGAAAAGAGAGCAAAGTCGTGTTCTATTCGCTGGACGACGACCATGTGGAACAGATCCTCGCTCAGGGTCTTGCCCATATCGAAGAGACATGGGGGGCAGGATGAAACAGTACACGCTCAAGAACCTCGACTGCGCGCAATGCGCTGTTCGCATAGAAACGGATCTAAAAAAGCTCGAGGAAGTGAAGGATGTATCGATAGATTTCGCCTCCCTGACCATGCACATCGAAACCGACGATATCGAAAAGGTGAAGCGGGAAGTGAAACGGATCGAGCCGAAGCTGATCATGACCGAAAAAGATAAAACGGAAAAGGAAGGTTCGCTCACTATCCGGAGGGAGCTTATAATCATTGGCACAGCGGTCGGTGCGTTCGTCGCGGGAACCGTGTTCGAACCGACCTTGAAAAACACTCCGTTTTCCATTGGAGAATACGCTGTGTTCCTGTCGATCTATATACTCGCAGGGTGGAACGTCCTACTTCAAGCTTTCCGCAACATCATCCGTGGAAGGGTATTCGACGAGAACTTTCTCATGTCCGTATCCACCATAGGCGCCATAGCGATACATGCGTTGAGCGAAGCGGCCATGGTCATGGTGTTTTTTCGAATCGGCGAATTCCTCCAAGAGCTTTCTCTGTACCGTTCGCGTAGATCCATACGCGCGCTTCTGGAGATAAAACCGGAATATGCGAACCTCCTGAAAGGCAGAGAACTTATCAAGGTGAAGCCGGAACATGTGGCACTAGGCGATACAATAGTCGTAAAGCCGGGAGAGCGGATACCGCTCGACGGCACGGTGGTAGAGGGGACTTCGATGCTCGATACTTAGGCGCTCACCGGAGAATCGATCACGCGAAGTGCAGGTGTGAACGATCCCGTGCTCGCAGGCATGGTGAACTCCACAGGTGTCCTTTCCGTGAAAGTGACGAAACTCCTGTCCGAATCTTCCATCGCGAAAATCCTTTCGATGGTGGAAAACGCGATCCACAAAAAGGCGAAAACGGAACAATTCATCAGCTCCTTCGCGCGTTGGTACACTCCCTTTGTCGTGCTGGCTGCTCTTCTGCTCGCTGTGCTGCCGCCGCTTCTGGTGCCGAGTCAGAGCTTCAGCGGATGGCTCTACCGCGCACTGGTACTCCTCGTCATATCGTGCCCTTGTGCGCTCGTCATAAGCATACCCCTAGGGTATTTCGGGGGCATAGGCGGAGCTTCCAAGAAGGGGGTACTCGTAAAAGGCTCCAACTATCTCGATGCCCTGAGCGCCGTACGGACAGTGGTCTTCGATAAGACCGGCACTCTGACCAAAGGAACGTTCAGTGTGACGGATATCCGCCCTTCCAACGGCTTTTCTGAAACACAGGTTCTGGAATGGGCGGCAGTGGGAGAATACCACTCGAACCACCCCATAGCACTGTCTATAAAGGAAGCCCATGGCAGACCCGCCCGCATACCGGACATTGGAGGATACGAGGAGAAGGCCGGATACGGAGTAAAGGCCAAAGTGAATGGAAATACGATCCTGGTGGGCAACGACCGATATCTCCACGACCAGAACATCGAACATGGCTCTTGTGTGAAGGAAGAAACTGCAGTCCACGTGGCAGTCGACGGTCTGTATGCGGGCTATATCAGCATAAGCGACAGCGTGAAGGAAGAATCAGCAGCTGCTGTGGAAAAGCTGAAACGGTTGGGCATGAAGACAGCCATGCTCACAGGGGACAGCGATTCAATAGCAAAAGGCGTGAAGGAATCACTGGGCATAGACGAGTATTATGCGGAGCTCCTGCCGGACGGGAAGGTAGCAGTTCTCGAACGGATCATGCAAGGTAAGAAGAGTAGGGGAAAAGTGGCTTTCGTAGGCGACGGCATAAACGACGCTCCTGTGCTTGCCAGAGCCGATGTCGGTATTGCAATGGGAGAATTCGGTTCCGATGCCGCGGTCGAAGTATCGGATGTGGTGCTCATGTCCGATTCTCCTCTCAAAGTAGTGGATGCTGTAACAACAGCGCGCAAAACGCGGAAAATCGTATGGCAGAATATAATATTCGCGTTAGGCGTAAAAGGAGTATTCGTAGTGCTGGGCGTTTTCGGCGTCGCTACTATGTGGGAGGCTGTGTTCGCGGATGTGGGAGTGGCGGTGCTCGCAGTGCTCAACGCCTCTAGGGCACTTCGGTAACCACCTATCCACGGTGGTATTCTGTGGGGAACCCTCATACCAGCGGTCGGGTGCTCAAGCACAGCTTGCTGGCGGCCGTATTCTTGAGGCACCGCCAATCTCGTCCCGGCCGCTGCGAGCTCATTCACAGTTCCCCGTGTTCGAGGAACGAGTAATAGCCCTTTGCAGAGAAAATGATGTGATCGAGCACCTGGATGCCCAGCGTGTTTCCAGCTTCCTTGAGCCGTTCTGTGATGTCCCTGTCCTCTGTGCTCGGTTCGACCCTGCCTGAAGGATGATTGTGCGCCACAGCGACGGATGCCGCCCGGTCGGTGAGCGGGTCAGCGAACACCTCGCGGGGATGCACGATCGTACGGTTTACGAGACCCATGGATACGACCCGGACAGCAATGACTTCGTGCGCTCCGTTTAGGGACAAGCAGAGGAAGTATTCCTGCCTCCTGTCTGCGTAGTGTGCGACAAGGGGCAGCACATCCTGAGGGAAGGAGATTTTCTTGTGTCCAGGACAAAGCTTCCTCCGTGAAAACTCGAAAGCTGCCGCTATGGTAGCTGCTTTC
>CAZWAS010000010.1:25105-31859 GCA_964631915.1 uncultured Spirochaetales bacterium
ATGAGATCTTCGATATCCACAATCCCTTTTTTCGAATCTATAAGCTTCAGCACTTCCTCTGCGAGCTTATCCACCCTTTTTTCGCGGATTCCCCAGCCTATGAGTATGGCGAGAAGCTGCCTGTCCGAGAGATAGCTCGCTCCGTGCATAATGAGGAGCTCCCTGGGAAGGTCTGCTTCTGGCTCGAATACGAGCCGTTCCTCCTGAGCTTCCATGCTATGACATACAAGAGAAAACGATGTATGACTTCAATTACCTATTGATTTACGGACCTGCAATTCGTACAGTGGAATATGGGGGAATCATGGCTGCCGATGTTTCCGATGCGTATTACGATTATTCCCAGGCGAGGCGTAAGGCGAATATCGAAAAAGTCTTCTCTTTATTGAGAGGGAAACGTACGACGCCGGTTCCCTTCGAAAAAGTCAAGGCACTGCTCGGAGGAAGACCCGAAAGTTACCGGGGCATCCGTACTGTGGAAGTTGCGAACATCATAGGGAGCGAATCCAGATACAGCGATTTCACCAGGAGCTTCGCCCCTGCGACCGATATCACGAAACGGCGCTGGATGAGCGTCGACGATGCGGTACATAAAGGCATAACGCTTCCTCCTGTGGTGCTGTACGAAGTGGGCGGCGTGTATTTCGTCAGGGACGGCAATCACCGGGTCTCGGTCGCCAAAAACCGTGGTGTCGTGTTCATGGATGCGGAAGTGACCTCCTTGGATGCGGACATATCGTTTCGCCCGGATATGGATCTGCGGGAGATAACGGAAGCCATCATCGCGTATGAGGAACGCCGCTTCTATGAAGCTACCGGCCTGAAGGATGCACGGCCCAACGCCAACGTTCGTTTTTCAGCGATCGCGCGGTACGATTTGCTCGTCGGGCGCATTGAGGCGCACAAGGTGGGTCTGGAGGAACGGAAGGGCACGAGCTGTAGTTTTCAGGAAGCTGCGCTTTTCTGGTACGACAACGAATACGAACCCATAACGCGTTATATCTGGGATGAAAAGATACTTGATTCTTTTCACGGCAGAACCGCGGGGGATTTATATGTGTGGATGAGCGAATACGCGGAAGAGATCGAGGAGCGGTTCAAAGCCTGCATTTTACCTGAAGATGCGGTCTCTGATTTGAAGGAAAAGTACGGCGGAGCGCCTCTGAAACGCGCGGTGTCTGCTCTTAAAAAGCTGTTCGGTTTCGGGAAAAGAAAAATAACGCGTTCAAGATAAGAATCGACGACCATCAGAAGGGAAACTTGATACCGGATGAAAGGTGTGCTATAAAATTCCCTGTGGAAGAAATACGAACGGAACTATTCCTTGGCGATTGCAAAGAAGAGTTGAAGAAACTCGATTCCAATACTGTTGATCTCATATTTACGTCTCCTCCCTATGCCGATCAAAGAAAATCGACGTACGGCGGCATACACCCCGATGAATATGTCGAATGGTTTCTTCCGATTTCCGAGCAGCTATTACGCGTGCTTAAACCGACTGGTACCTTTGTGCTCAATATCAAAGAGAAGGTAGTGGATGGGGAACGGAGCACCTATGTGATGGAATTGATCCTTTCGATGCGGAAACAAGGCTGGCTCTGGACAGAGGAGTTCATATGGCACAAAAAGAATTCGTATCCGGGAAAGTGGCCGAATCGGTTCCGGGATGCATGGGAGCGGCTGTTGCAATTCAACAAGGATAAGAAGTTTCACATGTATCAGGAAGCAGTTATGGTTCCAATGGGGGACTGGGCCCGTACGAGATTAAAAAATCTCAGCCCGACGGATAAAATTCGCGACAATTCCAAAGTCGGTAGCGGTTTCGGAAAGAACATTTCAAACTGGTTGAACCGCGACAAAGTATATCCTACGAATGTTTTGCATTTGGCAACCGAATGCAGCAATAAAAATCACAGCGCAGCTTTTCCCGAAGAATTGCCGGAATGGTTTATCAAATTGTTCACAAAGGAAAAGGACACAGTCTTAGACCCTTTCATGGGGTCCGGAACCACTGTTCTGGTCGCGAACAGGATGTTGCGCCATTCCATCGGTATCGATATTGTCGCCGACTATGTTGAGATGGTCAAAGCACAGGTAAAGCCTGTGGAATTATACTTATTGGAACCGAAGAAGAAATATGGGAAAACTGAACATCAAAGACGTTATGCAGTACGTTGAGCAAAATATCGGGGTTTTCCATACGAAGAGGATCCAAAGCCTTGACGGTTTGAAACTCATTCAGGTGCTGAAGAGGAAAAATCCTTATCTCTTCAAAGCAAAACATATGCTTACTGCCGAACAGATTGTAAGAGGATTTGTAGATGCCCATATATCTTCGAATGAAGAAGCTGTCTTTGGCGATTGGCTCGAAGGTCTTGCGATATTCATAAATCAGATGGTGTATAACGGAAGGAAATCCGGAATCACAGGGATCGATCTTGAATTTGATAAAGATGACTACCGCTATATCGTTACCATTAAATCCGGTCCGAATTGGGGGAACAGCGGACAGATAGCGAAAATGATATCCGATTTCAAGACGGCAAAGAAAGCGCTTCGAACGAGTAATTCTCGATTAAATATCGCCGCAGTTAATGGGTGCTGTTACGGTAAGGATAATAATCCAGACAAAGGAGAATATTTCAAATATTGCGGCCAACGTTTTTGGGAGTTCATTTCGGGAGAATCGGAACTCTATGTCGATATAATTGAGCCGTTAGGGTATCATTCAAAAGAAAAAAACGACGACTTTATGAAGTTGTACGCTCAGAGTATCAATAAGCTGACAAAAGAATTTATGAATGATTTCTGCACTGCTGACGGATCAATCGATTGGAATAAACTTGTGCATGAGAATTCGGGAGCATGATCGTTCGGTTCTTCGAATGCTGAATCAGGTTCCATGTGGATTTTTTCCTTCTTCCTCCGTGTCGGGCGGAAGGCCAGGGTACAGCTCTTCCATGCAGGAAGGACAGAGCCCATGGGAGAACTCGGCATAGGAGTGATCCGAAACATATGCTTCGACCTGCTGCCAGAACCCCTCGTCGTTCCGCACTTTTTTGCACTTGGCGCAGATCGGTACTATACCCCGCAGAGTCTTGATTTCTTCGAACAGTCTGATGCGCTCCGTTATGTCGTGTATGACGATCACAGATCCTTGATGTTTTTTCCGGGAATCGTTTAGTTTGTTCAGGGTTACTTCGTAATGTGATTGGTGGTTTTCGGCACCCGCACTGATATCCTTTCGGAAAGTTCCCCCCGGCATAGTGGCGGCTTCCTCGAAAATGGGGACCAGGAGTGAATACTGATAGGCACTCGTTCCGGGTTTATACGCGGATACTCCCAGGATGCGCATCGCCGTTTTGTTCATATCCGCGATTCTATTGGTCTTATCTATGACCACAATTCCTTCGGCCAGGAAATCGAAAAGCCTCGTGCGCGGAAAGGGAATGACATTGAGGAACTGATGTTTGAAGATGCCCACTGCGAACGCCATGCTGCCCAGAGCATAACCCAAAGGTGTGAAGTCTTTCCGCAGCCAGGGGAAAATGCGGAGCACGTATATGAGGTTCAGGGTTACTGCGATCGTTATGCCGAGAAAGAGCCAGAAGATCTGATGTCTGTACACAGAGTGGCTGCGGATGTACTCCCGTATCACGAGTACCACACCCAAAAACATATTCCCATAGAGGAAAAACCATATGATATAAAAGGGAATTCCGTATGAAGTCCTTATGACGAGGATATGATCGATGAGCTCAAAACGGATTGCTTTCCAAAACCAATGATGAAGATCATTGGTAAAAACCAGCGACAAATGAACCACGGAGGGGATGCAGAAAGGCCAGAACCGTTTCGGCTTCTGCCATTCGTGATTTCCCGTGAATTCGAAAATAAAAAACAGCCATGTCACGGGAACCAAAGACACGAAAATGTGTTCGGTTTTGGTCCATGTGATGATCCATAATTCGTTCGGCACCAGGAATTCCGAGACATTCGACACGAGGTACCCGAATGCGACGAAGACGAACAGAAACAGGTGATTTGCAAGAGAATACTCACGCCGTTTCCAGCAGAGAAAGAGAAGAAAAAGCACGGCTGCAATGATGAATGGAGAAATATATAAAAAGATTCGATATTCCATAGTCACCGTTTATTAACAGACTAGAAGCAGGAACTGTACGGATCAACCAAGCCGGTAAAGACATCCTCCGCCTGCAAGGTTGACCGCAGATATGCCCCAATTCCCTCTCCTGGCACTATGAAGTGTGTGCAATTTGTATCGGGTTGTCAATATTCAGTATGTTTCACCATATTGAGGATTCGATTCCCTATGTTGCAAAACTCAAAGAGAGCATACAACCGAGAGGTCGAATAGCGGTAATCGATTGGAAGTAGGGCACTACGCGCCGGAAGAGGAGATACGACGAGTTATGGTTAAAACCGGGTTTTTGCATTTAAAATCGCTCGATTTTCTAAATAAATAGCCGCTCCGACAATTCCATTCTGCCTTAACCAAAAAAATCAACCGTTCAAATCAGCCGAACGGTTGATTTTTTTATTGTGCCGCCGCCGTATGATAAAAGGCAGGAGATGATCATATGGAAATTTTGCTGTGCGTGAACAATCTGACAAAAAGCTTCAAGGAGAACAAGGCGCTCAAGGGAGTTAGTTTTGAAGTGCGCCGCGGGGAGGTGCTGTGCATTTTAGGCCCCAATGGCGCGGGAAAAACTACGACAATCAATATTCTGACGGCGGCGCTTAGAAGCGACAGCGGCGATGTCACATTTAAAGGCAAACCCATCGACCGACAAATGCGCGCCTATAAGCAGGTCTTGGGCATTGTGCCGCAGGATGTGGCGCTCTATGAGGAATTGAGCGCGGAGCGTAATCTGCATTTTTTTGCGTCGCTCTATGGGCTTCAGGGAAACGAGCTTAAAAAAGCGGTGAATGAAGCGCTGATGTTTGCCGGCCTTGATGACCGGCGGCGTGATAAAGTTAAGACCTTTTCCAGCGGTATGAAGCGGCGGCTTAATATCGCCTGCGCCGTCGCGCATTGTCCCGAACTCGTCATCATGGATGAACCCACCGTGGGAATCGACCCACAGAGCCGCAATCACATCCTCGAATCCATAAAAAAACTTCGCGAAAATGGTATGACAGTGATTTATACAACTCATTACATGGAAGAAGTCGAGGTGATCTCGTCACGCATCATCATCATGGATCACGGCTCGATCATCGCCGAGGGCACAAATGAAAGCCTTAAGGAGGACATTGTAAACGAAAAGCGATATATCATCGAAATCGAGGGAACCGGCAAAATCTCACACGACGTATTCTTTGCCGTGGAAGGCATCACATCGGTGAATATCGATGGCAGCGCCATTGAAATCACGTCGCTCAAGGGTATTGAAAATCTTGACCGGATCATCGCGTTGCTCATTAACCGCGGCGAAAAAATACTGAACATCACGAGCGAGAATGCGAGTCTGGAAATGGTCTTTTTAAAGCTGACGGGCCGCAGGCTGCGCGACTGAACAAGGGGGAGAAGAATGAGATGCTTTTCATCGATTTTTAAAATGGATATGATAAACCTTTTTACAAATCCGTTCCTTGTCGGGTACAACACGATATTTGCCGCGCTTCTTATCTTGATTATGGGCTTTTTGACGGGCGGCAAATATGCCGACATTAAGGACGCCTATCAATACTATACCGTTACCCTGCTCGTCTACGGAATGCTCAACGGAGCCATGACCGCCTCCAACTGCTTCATGGAGCGGGACATCAAGCGAGCGAATCTGAGAATCATCTATTCCCCGGCAGGAAGTTTCCCGATCTATTTTTCAAAGGTCCTCGCATCCTTTGTTTTTGATTACGTCCTGCACCTTGCGCTCCTGGCGATTCTCCACCTGTTTCTGAACATCGCGCTGGGAACACGGCCCATATTCTTTATTTTGCTCATGGCGCCCATCGAATTTGCGGCGGCAGCGCTGGGAACTTTTTTCTGCTGCATCTTCCACAGCGAGGAGGCCACCAGTACCCTGCTGAGCTTAATAATCAGCGTGCTCTGCTTGCTTGGCGGAACCTTCTTTTCGCTTGATGGTATGGGCGGCGCCTTTTCCTTCGTTTCAAAGCTCTCACCGGTCAAGTGGCTTAACGATGCTTTTTTTGCGCTTTCCTGCGATAACAACACCGGACTTTTGTGGCCGGTATTTGTCGGCGCGGCCGTAGTTTCGGCATTGTTCGTAGCGGGCTGCCGCCTTTTCTTCAGAACGGAGGATTATATATGAGAACCTTTTTTACCGTGTTGAAAAACAATTATTTTCGTCTCCTACCGAGAATCGTGTCGGCATGCGTCTTCACGGCGTTTACTCTGGCAGCTGTTTTTCTCGCCGTATACACGACCGGTCTTTTGCAGGTAAAGGCACGCATCGTTTTCATACCGCAGAGCGCATCCGTAGCTATGCCTCAAAGTTCGAGCAAGCTGAGTGTAACGGTCTTGCCTCAAACGCCACCGCTTTCCGATCTCGTCAAGCAAAAATACGACGCTTACGTAACGGCGGAAGCCGACGGCGGCTATCACATCGAAACGCTCCGCACCGAGGATTTTAAAACTATGCTGCTTTTGCTGCTTGAAAATTCCGATGCAGATATATCCGGGAGCCACATTGAGCGAGGCGTGGGCGTGAACATCATCGGGTATATGATGATGTTTCTTCTGATGATCGCTTTTTTCAATCTTTTCGCC
>CAZWAS010000010.1:31902-38745 GCA_964631915.1 uncultured Spirochaetales bacterium
AGCTGCGACGTATCGCCGCAGCGTCGGCTTCGTTCGGATGGTATCTCGCGGCGCATTGCGTTTACTGTCTGTCCATGCTGCTGCCGGAATATCTGCTGCTTGTTAGTTTAAAGCTTTGCGGTTGGAATATCGGCTTTTCTTTGTTACAATACGCCGGCCTGATGGCGGCGCTTGCGTTCTTCGGAATCTCGTTTGCGTTGCTTTTGAACACGTTGATAAAAAAGCCGGACAACGCGAATATGCTCGGCAATTCCGTAATTGTTCTTACCTCTATTCTCTCAGGCGGCTTCTATTCCTTCCGTAAAAACAACGCCGTATTCGACGGTGTTCTAAAGGTTATTCCGCAGAAAAATCTGATGGATTTTGCGCACCATCTGCAAAATGGCAACGCGACAGAGCATATCGGTTCCTTTGTTTATGTGCTCGCTTTTACGCTTGTCCTGTTTGCCTTTTCCTGTTTTACCCTGCGGAGGGAATACGTTAAAAAGGTCTGAGCCACAAGGCTTTGCTTGCCAAAGCAAACTATCGAGCGTACAATTGTGGTAAAGCATAACTCATTGGTGATGGGAATGGATGTTGCATTGGATACGCTGCTGCTTTCCACAAAGCTGAAAATCCCCGCACCTCGGAAAAACTATGTAATCCGCAAGGCGTTGTTTGAAAAGCTTTCGCAATGCGCCGATAAGGGGGTGATCTTTGTTCGGGGCGGCGCGGGAACGGGGAAAACCACGCTTCTTTCTTCTTTTATCCGCGAGACAGGCCTAAAAAACGTTTGCTGGATGTCTATCGACCCATCCAATGCAAACCTCTATTCCTTCTGGTTGTATTTTGCCGGGGCCGTCAGTGTGTTCTGGGACGATGGCAACGGCTTTCTGTCTCTGATGCGCTCATGCCTGAACGCTTCTCGCCTGGAAGATTCGCTGATCATGCTGATCAATAAGCTGTGCGGCGAAAATGAGTATTTTATGGTACTCGACGACGTTCACTGGATCACCGATGCCGCTTTGATAGGAACGCTTGAGTTTTTTATCGGGGCCATGCCTTCGAATTTTCATATCTTCATGCTCTCCAGGGAGGATCCACCTTTATATTTGGGTCCGCTGGCGGTATCCGGCCGGTTGCTGTTCATTGATGGAAAACAGATGCGAATTACTCCGGAGGAAGGGATCGCGTTTTTAACGCGTACGCTGAGTCTGTCAGGTAGCGACGAAGAACTCAACCGGCTCAATACCTATGCGGAAGGGTGGATCGGCGGCTTGCAGCTCGCTGCGGCGGCCGGAGCGTCTGGCATATGCTCCGGCCGGCTGCTGCAAGCGGGCGGGGGCATCGCGGCGGAATATCTGAACCGCGAACTGTTTGCAGGATTAGCACCGGAAGAAAGGGATTTCCTGATAAAAACAGCTTTCCTTTCCTATTTCGACGCTGAGATTTGTGCAATCCTTTTCGACGACTTCACAAAGGCCGACTTTATCCGGATGATTGATGGTCTTGAAAACAAAAATCTGTTCATCGTTTGCATAGATGAAGAAAACGGCATATTCCGTTATCACAATATCCTCTCCGATTATCTGACGCGGAAATTTTTGCAGATTGAGGAGGATCAGAGGAAAGAACTTTATATCAAAGCTGCCGAAGCCTTTGTGCGGCGGGGAGATTGTGAGGAAGCCCTGCGGGAGTATTGCGAGGCGGAGGATTATGACGACGTCCTTCGTGTGGCACGGACGATAGGCGGTAGAATGGAGGCGTGGCGCTATCTCGACAAGGTACCGGTCGAGCAACTGATTCTGGATGCCGATCTTGCGGCTCAGTGTTTTATGTACAACTTCGGCACCATAAATATTGACCGGTGCCGCGCTCTGTATGAGAAATTCAGAGAACGATACGGCGATTCCGATATATTCCGTGTATTACAATTTGCGGAAGCGTATATCTATCAAAACGAAAAAAAATTGCCGCACTATTATGCCATGACCGCCGAGCAGCTCGAGGGGCTGCATTTTAGCCCCGTAATGAAAGCGATGATACTGGTTCAGAATTCAGCAGCGCTCGTAGAATTGATGCGATATGGAGAAGCGGAGGAGTGCATAAAAACCGCGATCCGAACATGCGCGGGCGCGAATGACTTCGTCGATTTTTACGCATACAACCAGCTGGCGCAGGTTTATGAAGAAACAGGCCGTCTTAACGACAGCCTTTCATGCTATGAAAAATCGAGAAAAAAGTTCACATCCCCCTTTATGATGTTGGCTGTCGGAACCAATTATTATTTCGGTTTGGCTGGTGTTTATATGCGGAGAATGGAACTGGACAAAGCGGCCGAGACTTTGAATCAGGCCCAGTCGTTGCTAGAAGCGCAGAGCGTCCATACGGATATAACGGGTGCGATGTTATCGCATCACCTGGCTGAAATGAAATTTTTATCCGGCGATGATGAAGGGGGCGCTGCCTATATTGAAGGAATTATGTCCGACTATTCCTCGTTCAGCATTCTTACCCTGGCACGGTTGATCCACGAACTTGACTGCGCAGGAAAGCTTTCCCCCGCTCTTGCCCACAGTTTTCTGAAAGAACTCGAGGGGACGGAGAATTACAGATCCCAACCCTTTATGAGACTGCTGCGGGCCCGGCTGCTTTTCAAGCGCGGAGAAACTGGGGAAGCTTTGCAGGAAACTGATGAAATACTAACTTTTTCGCGTTTGCATAAGAATAAACTGCGTCTGGTGGAAGCGGATCTATTAAAAATATTCATGTTATTGCATTGCAGTGATAGAACCGGCGGACGGCGGGAGATACATAATTTACTACGCGAGGCTGTACATTACGCGTGCGAAGACCGTATTCTTATGCCGTTTTATCTTGACCGTTCTACTCTTCTACCAATCTTGCGCGAGCTTTCCGAACAGGTGAAGGATATAAATCACATGACCGCGTCTGAAACGACTTTCCTGCGGACTGTCTTAGAAGTATGCGATCGTCCGTTATCCGATACGAAAAAACCTGAATTGTTGTCTGCGCGCGAGCTTGAAGTGCTGGGAGAATTGTCGCTCGGCATCACCAACCGAGAGATCGCCGAAAAGCTTTATATTTCCCAGGCTACCGTAAAAACGCATGTGCTCAGCATTTTTGGTAAGCTCGGTGTTTCATCCCGAATGATGGCGGTCGATATGGGCCGGAAGAAAGGACTTATTTCATGATCAATCGCATTTCCCCCCATTCAATTGAAACAAAGCGGGTTAAAGCGGAAGAGTCAACGGCTCATCGTCAAAGCGGGATGAGATATGATCGATTTTTGTGGACGGGATAGAAAAAGGACGTTTCTTCACGGTAAGATTTGTCGCTAAACACGGCTCCAAGTTGGCCAAGGCGCTTCAGGCGAAGGCCAAGGGGCTGCTCCACGATCAATCCCTCGTGCCTACTCGTGAAGATGCGCTTAAGGCATGTGGCCTCTTTGTTGAATCCTTTGGCACCATGTATCCCACGGCTGGGGAATACCTGCTAAAGGATAAAGATGAGCTCTTCGCGTTGTATGACTTCCCCGCTGCTTATTGGATCCATCTGCCTACCACGAATCCTATCGAGTCGACATTCGTAACCGTGAGACTCCGCCACCGGTGAACGAAGGGCTCGGGGACGCCTAAGGCGACACTGGCTATGGGTTACAAGCTGTTCAGAGAAACGGAGCAGGGGTGGTGCATCTTACACGGGTTCAAGTTCATCCCTCTCGTTGAGGCGGGCATAAAGTTCGTGCATGGCGAGTAGGTTGATGAAGCGGTGGCTTGATCTGTGAAACGTTCAGAATCCCGTCCACAACTATTGACAATATCTCTAGTAAAGGTGACTTGACTTATGATTATTACTTATACCCCAACCGTAATTGTTGCCAAACGGGAATTTCATTTCCCTACAGAGATGATAGTTATTACCTAAGGAATCTTCACATTGCAACAAAGTGTTATAACTTTTTGTGCCGATATACCCTTTTATAAAATCGGTTGCAAGAGGATTGTTTTTATCAAGCAAGCGTTCATACATCGGCCCTCACCACAGGGACCCATAGCTCAAACTCTCCGTTAACGCTGCCGGGATAGTATTCAAAGTAAAGATTATGTTCTTCGTTAACCTTACATCCTGCTTTTGGAATTTCATTATAAAAAAAATCAGCCCATGCCTTGAGTATATCTTCTCCTTGCGGGAAGCGTGCCATAGCGTATGTTGTTTTGGGTAGTTGCTTTATAACAGCATTTTCGGGAGCGGTATTCCCTTGCCCGACCTCAATTCCTAGTAAATAACAGTACCGCTCATGACCTTGCGTATACCAACTTAATCCGTAATATCCTTTTTTACTGCCATTAAGATTCATTAGAATCGCTTCTTTGCCATTCCGGAAAAAAACATCGTATAAAGCCGAAACGTCCTTATCATTTTGGGCCAACGTCGTTTCTACTGAATAACCGCATATATAAAAAGTTTCTTTTTCTACGAGATTAACTTCCATGCTTTCACCCCAAAACAGTACTTTTTTATAAAGGTATCACATTAGCATGACAAAAGTATGTCATATTAGAAAAATAATCTTAAGTTACAGTTTAAAACTTTATACGCAACATATTCATTAAGGATAATATATATTCTATCAAAAAACTGTAAAGAAGTCATCTGCAACGGCAATCGATTTTTTTGACAAGATTTGTACCTCCAAAAGAAAATAACACGGCTAAGACGTAATTCATACTACCATTCCATGGATAATAGTACGCGTCGTCAATGGCGGCCTTTTATGAACTGCGGAATTATTACTCCCATGGACAAGACCTACTGGCGCCCGCTGGCGGCGAAGGTGTACGCACCGCCACCTCATGCCGAACAGTATAACGTTGCATTGGGCCAGAAGGTTGTTAGAGAACAGGCAATTGCTACATACGGCAGCTCGGGAAATACGAGCGATCCACCACGGAAAATGAAAAAACGCATCTTGCGGAAAATATCTCAAAAGGTCAGTTTGTAAAAAACAGCCAGTCCGGTTTAGATTCCTTGTATAACCGAACGCAGGATCAAGACGCCTTCCCAGATTTCTCTCGGTTCCAAATGCCCAAAGCCGAGCAGAAGCTTATTTGAATGCTTGCCCTTTTGTATGGCATGACGCTCTACCGAAGCAATCCGGATTCCGTTTTCCTTGCATCGTTTTATGAATGCCTCGTCGAATAGCATATCCTTGAATTCCACCGAGAGGTGTAACCCGGCAGCGTCGCCGCAGGCGCGCCATCCGTCCCCGAAAGCTTTTTCCAATGCACCGAGCAGCGCGGTTCTGCGTTCTCCGTACAGCTTCCGCATCCTCCTTATATGGCGGTCGAATTTCCTCGTGCGCATAAGCTCAGCCAGTATCGCCTGTTCAAAGGGTGGATTTTGCACATCCATGTGCATTCTCAGTTCGCGCCATGTGGGCTGAAGCTCTTTCGGCAGGATAACGTAGCCTATGCGGATGGCAGGAAACAGTACTTTGCTGAAGGTTCCCACATAAACAACCCTCCGCGGGTCCATGGCGTAAAGCGGAGCGACCGGTTCTCCGGCATAGCGGAATTCGCTGTCATAATCATCCTCAATGAGATAGATGTCGGTTTCCCTTGCGTGACGGATCAATTCCGCGCGACGGCTGGCAGGTAGGATGGAGCCTAACGGGAACTGGTGGGAGGGTGTAGTATATATGGCACTGACCGAAACTCCATCGAGGCATCCCACCTGAATTCCTTTTTCATCGACGGGTATCGATTCCGCCTCGTATCCTGCGTTCAGGAATATCTGGAGAATACCCCTGTTACAGGGATCTTCGATCGCAATTTTCTTCCCGCGGCCTAAGAGCAGATTGGCGATGATGTGAAGCGCATGGGTTGCGCCGGATGTAATAAAAATATCGTCGGTATCCACATTCAGGCCTTTGCTCCGGAACAGCCATGACGATATTTCAGAGCGCAGTTCCACTGCTCCCTGCGGACTTACGTAGCCAAATTGCTCCAAGGGTATTTGTACAAAGGTTTTATACGTAATCTGCCGCAAAAGATACCGCGGAACATGCCGCAGGTCAGGCCACCCTGTCTTGAAATCGACCCTGTACCGCGTTTTGTTTTTTTCCTGAGCATTTTGAACTTCTTCAGACAGCTTATCAATGCGCAAGCCTTCGGCAACGCAGGTCGGCGCGCCTTGATGGCTCAAAACAAACCCTTCTGTTATCAGCATGTCATAGGCTTCGCACACGGTATGGCGCGAAACGGTTATCCGTTCCGCCAATTCCCGGGTGGAAGGCAGAACTTCTCCGGCCTTCAACCTGCCGTCTAAAATACGATCTTTCAATGCCTGATATATCTGACGTTTGATCGGAATTTCGCTTTGCCGTTTTACTTCAATGCTGTACATTATCGGGACGCCTCAACTGGACTGGTTAAAATCGTGCTAAACTGGAACTTTATACATACCAGTTTGTCGGGTACAACTATAAAGCGTATGCGGTCATTATTGCAAGCGATGAAAGGGAGAAACAGATGAAGCATTTACGACATGAGTTAATGGGCATGATTTTTTTAACAGGCGCATTCGCTTTAGCCGGAACCTCCGTAATATCGGCCAGGTTTGTCGCAGGAAGGCTAGGAACGTTTACAATAACCGCTGTCAGCCTGTTTTTTGCGTTGCTTCTTCTTGTCCCGCTGACAGGAAGCAGGATTATCGAGTCGATCCGAGGCGCGTCGGTGCGAGATTGGGCCTATCTGTTCCTTCAGGCGCTGTTCGGCATTTTCTTGTTTCGCATGTTTCTATTGCTTGGGTTGCTCCATACAACCTCTGCGGAGGCAGGCA